>NZ_KB890024.1:3900000-4042500 GCF_000372965.1 Hoeflea sp. 108
ACAGGGCAGCGCCCTTGCCGGTATCCTTGACGCCGGTCCAGACCAGCGCAGGATCGAGATAGTCGCAGCGGTTCATGAACACGGTGCCGGTCTCGACGCGGTCGCCGATCGAGATGGCGTGCTCGGTGTCGGCGGTCCAGATCGAGGCGGTGAGGCCGTAGGGGCTGTCGTTCATCAGCGCGATCGCCTCCTCGTCGTTGCGCACCTTCATGATGCCGACGATGGGGCCGAAGCTCTCGTCGCGCATCACCGACATCTGGTGATCGACATTGGTCAGCACCTCGGCCGGCAGGTAGGGCGAGCCTTCCTTGTCGTGAACATCCCTGGTGTTCATGTGGGCGACGGCACCCTTGCGCAGGGCTTCCGCCTTCTGCTCGCGGATGAAGTCGGCAAATCGCGCCTGGGCCATCGGGCCCATGGTTGTCGACTGCTCCAGCGGATTGCCGAGCGCATAGTTTTTGGTTTCGGCGATGAAGCCCTCGACGAACTGGTCGTAGACCTTTTCGTGGACGTAGACGCGTTCGATGCCGCAGCAGCATTGGCCCGAATTGAAGAACGCGCCCTCGACGAGATTGACGATGGCGTGATCGAGCTTGGCGTCCGACAGCACATAGGCCGGGTCCTTGCCGCCGAGTTCGAGGCCGAGCGTCATGAAGGTGCCTGCTGCCGCCTTCTCGATGGCGCGACCGCCGGCAACCGAGCCGGTGAAGTTGACGTGGTCGATCTTGCCCGAGCCAAGCAGCTTCTCGGTCTGGGCGTGATTCAGCACCAGGTTCTGGAACACATACTTCGGCAGGCCGGCGGCCTCAAAGGCCTTGGCGAAGCGCTCGCCGACGAGCAGCGTCTGCGCGGCATGCTTGAGGATGACGGTCGAGCCGGCGATCAGCGCCGGAACGATGGTGTTGACCGCGGTGAGATAAGGATAGTTCCAGGGCGCGATGACCATGACCACGCCGAGCGGGTCCTTCTTCACATAGCGGCGGAAACCGTCCTTGGGATTGGACGCAGGCACCGGCGCGAGCGCGCGCTCGGCGATCTCGACCATGTATTGAGTGCGTTCCTTGACGCCGCCGAACTCGCCGCCATAGCGGGTCGGCCGGCCCATCTGCCATGCCAGTTCGGGCACGATCTCGTCGCTCATGCCGACAAGGGCCTCGAGCATCTTGAGCATATAGGCGGCGCGCTCGGCGACCGGCACGCGGGCCCAGTCGGCCTGCGCCGTGCGGGCGCGTTCGACAGCCGCATTGACCGCCTGATCGGTGGCGACAGGGCGCTCGACATAGATCGAGCCATCGACGGGGGATTTGAGTTTGACCGTTTCGGTCATTTTGTTGTCCTTCCTTTAAACTTGGGCGCGCCGCGCTGCCTTCACCCTTACCCTCTCCCCGCAGACGGAGCGAGGGGGCGTCGGCATCGCGGCAGTCCTTCCCTCTCCCCGTCACTGCGGGGAGAAGACGCCGGCAGGCGGATATGGGGCAGGCAGCCCCTCCCCTGCGGCCTAGTAGCGTTCGAAGCCGCGGTGCAATTCCCAGTCGGTGATGCGGCGGTCATATTCGAACTGTTCCCAGCGCGCCGTGTGCACATAGTGATCGACGACATCCTCGCCGAAGGCCGCCCTGAGCATGACGGAGTTCTCGAGCGTGTCGGCAGCGTCGCGCAGCGTCTTGGGGATCTCGGGCAGGCTGGCCGCCTGATAGGCGTCGCCGACAAACGGCTTTTCCAGTTCGAGCTTCTCGTCGATGCCGGCAAGGCCCGCCGCGATCAGCGCCGCGAAGGCGAGATAGGGGTTGAGATCGGCGCCGCCGATGCGGCACTCCATGCGGATGCCCTTGGTGCCCTCGCCGCACAGGCGGAAGCCGGCGGTACGGTTGTCCTCGCTCCACATGATCTTGGTCGGCGCAAACGTGCCCGACTGAAAACGCTTGTAGGAATTGATGTAGGGCGCCAGGAACCAGGTGAATTCCTTGGCGTATTTGAGTTGGCCGGCCGACCATTGCTGGCCAAGCTTCGACAGGGTCCACTCGGCGCCCTTTTCATAGAACAGCGGCGTCTTGCCGTCGGCGCTCCACAGCGAGTTGTGGATGTGGCTGGAGTTGCCGGCAAGGCCGTAATTGTATTTGGCCATGAAGCTGATCGACTTGCCTTCGCTGGCCGCGATCTCCTTGGCGCCGTTCTTCAGGATGACATGGCGGTCCGCCATTTCAAGCACTTCGGCGTAGCGGACGTTGATCTCTTCCTGGCCCGGGCCCCATTCACCCTTGGAATTCTCGATCGGAACGCCCGCGGCTTCCATCTCGTTGCGCAGGCGGCGCATCACGCCTTCTTCCTTGGTGGTGATGCCGATCAGGTAGTCGCCGATATAGGGCGACGCGGTGTCGAGGTTCTGCCAGTGCTTTCCGCGCGCCGAATCATAGGTCTCGCTGAACAGGTAGAATTCGAGTTCCGAGGCGAAATAGGCGAGATAGCCGCGTTCCTGCAGCCGCTTGACCTGCTTCTTCAGGATCGCGCGCGGCGAATGCGGAAGGTCGGCATGGGTGTGATGGTCGAGCACGTCGACCAGGCAAAGTGCGGTCTTTTCGAGCCAGGGAATGTGGCGCAGCGTACCGAGGTCGGGCTTCATGACGAAGTCGCCATAACCCTTCGACCAGCTGGCCGCCTTGTAGCCGGGCACGGGCTCCATATCGATGTCGTTGGCCAACAGGTAGTTGCAGCCATGCGTCTCGTCATATGCGGATTCGACGAAATATTTGGCCAGGAATCGCTTGCCGACCAGTCGACCCTGCATGTCGACGGCGCAAGCGAGGACCGTATCGATCTCGCCGTCTGCAACCGCCTTTTTCAACTGATCGAATGAGAGATTTCCAGCCATTTCTTTCCGCTCCGGGGCGATGCCACTTCTGTTTGAGGATCGATGAAGATTGATTTTGAGAGGTTTGGGAAAAGCAGTGGCCGGCACGAGGCCGGCCACGGCCATTTTCGATCAGAGGTCAGTGACTGCTTTCGCCGACGGCACGCTCGGCCGCAGCGATATCGGCGGCCCGCTTGGCCACCTCGTCGCCGATGGGCGGGCCCTGGAAGCGACGGGCTTCGAAGCCGAACCAGATGATGGCGGTCAGCACCAGGAAGCCGACGGTGATGTAGAGCGCCCAGTCGTTCGGCGGCTGGATGCCGATCACGAAGATCAGCACCATGGCGATGATCGACAGGATGGCAAACAGCTTGAAGACGCCGGCGCCGAGATCGAACGGCCCCATCTTGTCCCACTTCGACGTACCCCAGGCGAACAGGCCGAGGGCGATCGGGATGGTGAAGGAGAAGAACAGGAAGATGACCGTGCAGGCCACGACGATGGTGTAGACAGGCGTGTCGCCGATGGAGACCAGCGACGAACCCCAGACGAACAGCACGGCAAGGATCGAGCCAGTCCAGATCGCCGCGACAGGCGTGCGGTAGGTCGGGCTGACTTTGGCCAGCGCCTTGGAGCCCGGCAGGCCGCCGTCACGCGAAAAGGCGAAGATCATGCGCGAGGTCGACGTCACCGTCGCCAGGCCGCACAGCCACTGGGCAATCAGGATCGCAAGAAAGAGCAGGTCCTTGACCACCGGGTTGACCCTTTCGGTCATGGCCCAGAAGAACACGTTCCAGCCCTGCTTGGCAGCTTCGTCCATGCTCGGCAGCATCAGCACGAAGGCGCACAGCATGATGTAGCCGAACAGGGCCGACCACAGCACCGAACCGATCATTGCGCGGGGCACCGAATGCGCCGCCTTCAGCGTTTCTTCGGAAGTATGCGCCGAGGCGTCGTAGCCGGTGATAGTGTAGATCGGCAGCAAAAGGCCGAGCAGGAACACCCACATCGACGAGTTCGCCGGCCAGACATTGCCACCCGCCTCGCCCGAATAGTTGGCGAAGGTGAAGAGACGGCTGAACTCATAGGTATCCGCCGCAGCCAGGCAGACGATGGCCAAGGCGATGGCAGTTGCGAAGATCAGATAGCCGGAGAAGTCGGTGAGCTTGGCGGTGAGGCCGATACCCATGTGGTTCACCAGCGCCTGCGCCCCGGTGATCACGGCCAGGAAGATGATGCGGGTGGTGGTGGTGTCTTCGAGACCGAAATAGCTGGAGCCGAAGGCACCCATGAAGAAGTAGTAGGTGCCGACATTGATGGCGCCGAGCACGGTGACGAGGCCGAGCAGGTTGAACCAGGCGGTCAGCCAGCCGGTGAAGCGGTTGCCGAGGATCGAACCCCAGTGATAGAGGCCGCCGGCCGTCGGATAGGCCGAGCTGATCTGCGCCATTGCGACGGCGAAGACCAGCGACACGAAGCAACCGAGCGGCCAGCCGATGCCGATGGCAGCGCCGCCGGCGCCCGAAGTCGCCTGGGCGAGCGAATTGATGCCGCCCGACAGAATACAGATGATGGAGAACGAAACCGCGAAGTTGGAGAACTGGCTCATTCTCCTTTCGAGTTCCTGGGCGTAGCCCATGCTGTGGAGGACTTTGACGTCCTCGCTCTTGTCATGTTCGGAATAACCAGGTGATGCCATGTGAGTGTCCCCTTATTGTTATGCCATCGATTGAGACGCGCGGCCGGCGCTCGGCCGGAATGGGGCTGCTTCACCCGCCTCCGGTTCGAGCTCGGCAAAGATGCCCGTGAGCAGATCCGCCCATTTCCGCTGCCCGGTCTGCGCCGAGATTTCGTCATTGCGGATTTCGATCATCGCACACGGCAGCCCGCGCGACCTGCCGTGATGTTCCAGGGTGAAGTAGACGCGGTCTTCAGGCGAATAGGGCTCGTTGACGCCCACCGTCACGCCCTCGAGGGCATGGAGCGCACCCACAAGCGGCGATGCCAGCCTGCCGTCCTCGTCATGGATGATGCCGATGTGCCAGGGTCGCGAGACCCCCTTGTAGACCGGCGTAAAGGAATGGACCGAGACCAGCCGTGTCTCGCGCCCGTCGCGCAGGCGCTCGGCCACGACCTCGTCGATGGCGTTATGGAACGGCCGCCACGACAGCGCGATGCGCGCCTCGCGCTCGGCAGCCGTCAGCCCTGCATTGCCGGGAATGGCTGTCGTCTCGCTGATCTCGGGGATCAGGTCATGTGCGGCCAGAGGGCGATTGCAGTCGATGGCGAGCCGCGACACGCGCGATTCGATCAGCGTCGCGTCGAGCCCTTCGGCGAGACGCTCGGCGACAGGCAACGCGCCCGGATCCCAGGCGATGTGCCGGACCATGTCGGAGGCGGCGAGGCCGAGCGTGCCGAAGTCGGCCGGCAGGTGGTTCGACGCGTGATCGCAAAGGATGACGTAAGGGCTGCGACCAGCCCTGTTGGTCACGCGGACAGCATTGGAGATGGCATGCACAGCAGCCTGGCCCGTTCCCATTCATTCATCCCCGGGGCCGTATCGTATGTTACGTATTTTTGTTCATTGCGCCCCTGTGGATGATTTCATACACATAATCAGAGTTTGTCAAATGCCATTTGAAGGCATGCACCGGACTAAGCGCTGGGCCACAGAAGGGCCAGAAAAGAGCGCGGCGGTGCAGTACCGAAGCGGGGGATGAATGGTGGTTTCAAGCGTTGCAGAACTGATCACCGAGAAGATTGATTCCATGCCGGCCGGCGAGCGCCGCGCCGCGCAGACGCTGATCGCCAGCTACCCCGTGGTCGGCCTCAAGACGGTGGCGGAGTTCTCGCAGCAGGCGGGCGTGTCCTCGCCGACCATCCTGCGCTTCGTTGCCCGTCTCGGCTTCCAGAACTATGCCGAGTTCCAGTCCGCCCTGCAGGACGAGCTGGCAGCACAGCTGCAGTCGCCGGCATCACGCACGACCACGCCACTTTCTCCCCTGCCCGCATCCAGCGCGCCGATGCTGGAGGCCGTGCTCGAAAACATCCGCGAGACCTTCCGCCACATCTCCGAGCGGCAAATGGCCGATGTCGTCGCCCAGCTCGCCAACCAGCGCTCGCACATCTATTTGATCGGCGGCCGCTTCACCGATCCGCTGGCGCGCTACATGGCCGCCCATCTCAATCTGATCCGGCCGAACGTGACCCATCTTGTCGGCCAGGAAAGCCTGTGGCGCGACCGGCTGATCGACATGAACAAGCGCGACACGCTGCTGATCTTCGACATCAGGCGCTACCAGGATAGCCTGATCCGTTTCGCAGAGAAGGCACATCAGCGCGGCACCACCATAGTGCTGTTCACCGACCAGTGGCTGTCACCGATCGCGCGCTTCGCCCGCCATGTCATCGCCGGCCGCACCGCGGTGCCCTCGGCATGGGACTCTTCGTCGGCGCTGTTCGTCACCGTCGAGACGCTGATCGGCACGTTGACCCGCAAGCTCGAAGCCGAGGGCGCACGCCGCATCCGGGAGATCGAGGATCTGCGCTGAACGGCCGATCCTGCAAAGATTACGCAGATTTAATGTGCGGCAGCGGGCGAATTGCCATAAGCCTCCATCATCGAATTAGGCTATAATGCGATGCCCTGCGCAGCCCTGACGGGTTCGCGCAAGATGTCGCGAGATGATGTGGGACACGCCGCTTGTCGCGGCGTTCGTCCGGACTGGTTCCGGACAGTGCGATTTTAGCAAGACTGGAGTGCGAATGGCCGCCTGGAAGCAATTTGTCTCGGCAATTGTCATTCTGCTCGCCGCCGCGGCAGGCTGGGTGATGTTCGTGCCGAGCTCGCGCGATGTGCTGGCGCGCTGGGGCATCGACTGGGCCCAGGCCTCCACGGGCAAGTCCGAACAGACGCAGTCCGGCAACGGTGCCGGCGGCAACCGCCAGGGCGGGCGTAATGGTGCTGCCCAGACGCCTGTCGTCACCCGGCCCGTTTCATCGGGCACCATCAACGACCAGCTGTCGGCCATCGGCACCGGACGCGCCCTCAACTCGGTCGTCATCAACCCCTATGCGTCGGGCCGCCTGACCGAGATCGCGGTCAAGGCCGGCGACAAGATCGAGGCTGGCGCCGTCATCGCCAGGCTCGACTCCGATTCCGAAGAGATCGCGCTCGAACGCGCCCGCATCAACCAGGGCGACGCCGAGGCGGCACTGGAGCGCATCAAGGCACTCAGGGCCACCAACACGGCAACGACGGTGCAGCAGCGCGAGGCCGAACTGGCGTTGGATACTGCAAAGCTTGCCGTGCGCGACGCCTCGCTAGCGCTCGACCGCCGCGCCATCACGGCTCCCATTTCCGGCATCGTCGGAATCCTGCCGGTCGAGGCCGGCAACTACGTCACCAGCCAGACGACCATCGCCACCATCGACGACCGTTCGCGCATCATCGTCGACTTCTGGGTGCCGGAGCGTTTTACCGGACTGATCGCAGCCGACCAGCCGGTCTCCGCCAACTCCGTGGCACGGCCGGGCCAGGTTTTCGAGGGCGTGGTCAGCGCCGTCGACAACAGGCTGGAGGAGCAGAGCCGCACCCTGCACATCCAGGCCAGGATCGACAATGACGGCGACGCACTGCGCGCGGGCATGTCGTTCCAGGTGTCGATGCGGTTCCCCGGCGACACCTTCCCATCCGTCGACCCGCTGGCGATCCAGTGGGGCGGCGATGGCGCCTTCGTCTGGGCGCTCAACGACGGCAAGGCCAAGCGCGTGCCCGTCCGCATCATCCAGCGCAACACCGACACCGTGCTGGTCGACGCCGCATTGAACAGTGGCGACCAGGTCGTCACCGAAGGCATCCATGCCGTGCGTGAAGGCGCCGCGCTGCTCGTTGCCGGCAGCGAAGGCGCCCAGCGCAGCGGCTCCTGAACGAGGGGCCGCAAATGTCCGTGAACCACACCGATAATGCCGAGAAGGGCATCACCGCACTCTTCGTGCGCCGGCCCGTGCTTGCCTTCGTCATCAACACACTGATCGTGGTTGCCGGCCTCGCCGCCTTCTTCGGCGTCGAGGTGCGCGAACTGCCTGACGTCGACCGTCCTGTCATCACCGTCTCGACCACCTACTCCGACGCTGCCGCCGAAATCGTCGACCGCGAGGTGACGGCAGTGGTCGAGGGTGCGGTGGCGCGCGTCACCGGCGTGAAGTCGATCTCATCCGCCTCGTCCTACGGCAGCAGCCGGGTGACTGTGGAGTTCAACGACGGCGTCGACCTCAATGTCGCCGCCTCCGACATGCGCGATGCGGTCGGCCGCGTCACCAACTCCCTGCCCGACGACGCGGACGCCCCGCGCATCGTCAAGGCCGACGCCAATGCCGATGCGGTGATGCGTCTTGCCGTCACCTCCGACACCATGCCGGTCGAGGACATGACCATCCTGGTCGAGGACCAGATCGTCGACGTGCTCGCTTCGGTCGACGGCGTCGCCGACGTCCAGACCTATGGCGACCGCGCCAAGATCTTCCGCGTCGACATCGACCAGGCAAAGGTCGCGAGCCTTGGCCTGACGCTGGCCGACCTCTCCAACGCACTGGCGAGCGTCTCCTTCGACGCGCCGGCCGGCTCGCTCACCGTCGGCAGCCAGGACATCATCGTCCGGGCGAGCGCCGCCGTACAGACGCCTGAGGCCTTCGAGGCAATCATCATCAACGGCAAGACCAAGCTCGGCGACGTCGCCAAGGTGACGCTGGGCGGCGATCCAGGCTCGACCTCGCTGCGCTCCGACGGCAAGACCGGCATCGGCATCGGCATCGTCCGCCAGGCCCAGTCGAGCACGCTCGACATCTCCAAGGGCGTGCGCGCGGCGGCCGAAAAGATCCAGCAGACGCTGCCCGAGGGCATGAGCATCCGCGTCACCTCCGACGACGCCACCTTCGTGCAGGGTGCCATCCACGAGGTCGAGATCGCGCTGGTCCTGTCGGTGACCATCGTGCTGCTCGTCATCTACGCGTTCCTGCAGGACTGGCGCGCCACGCTGATTCCCGGCTTCGCCATGCCGGTGGCGATGATCGGCACCATTGCCGGCATCTATCTCGCCGGCTTCTCGGTCAACATCCTCACGCTTCTGGCGATGGTGCTTGCAACGGGCCTTGTCGTCGACGACGCCATCGTTGTGCTTGAAAACATCGTGCGCCGGCGCAACGAGGGCATGGGGCCGCGTGCGGCGGCCGTGCTCGGCACGCAGGAGGTGTTCTTCGCCGTCGTTGCGACGACCGCGACGCTCGCTGCCGTGTTCATCCCGATCTCCTTCCTGCCCGGCCAGACCGGCGGCCTGTTCCGCGAGTTCGGCTTCGTGCTGGCGATTTCCGTGCTCTTGTCCTCCGTCGTGGCACTGTCGCTGTGCCCGATGCTCGCTTCGCGCATGCTGACCGAAAAGAGCATCGAGCACGGCCATTCCGGCATTCTCGGCAAGCTTGGCGGCAAACTGGCCGCCATCTACAAAAGCTGCCTGCTCGCCTGCCTCAACGCGCCCATCATCGTCATCCTGGTGTCGGTGCTGTTTGCCGGCGCCGCCTACATCGCCTTTGGCAATGTGCGCCAGGAACTGACACCGACCGAAGACCGTTCGATGGTGATGCTGCGCATTTCGGCGCCACAGGGCGTCAGCCTCGACTACACGACTTCGCAGATGCGCCGCATCGAAACGCTGATCGAACCGCTGCGCAAATCCGGCGAGATCGAAAGCACCTTCGTCAGCGGCGGCATGGGCAACAGCAAGAACAGCGGCTTCATGGTGCTGTCGCTGGCGCCCTGGGACCAGCGCACCCGCACCCAGCAGCAGATCGCCGCCGACATCACCGCCCGCACCGCCCAGGTGCCCGGCGTGCGCACGTCGCTTGCCCAGGCCAACAGCCTTGGCATCCGGGGCGCCGGCAACGGCCTGCAATTCGCCCTGGTCGGCAACAGCTATGCCGAACTCGGCGACGCCGCCGCCAAGGTGCTGGCCGAAATGGAGAAGGACCCGCGCTTCCGCCAGCCACGCCTGTCTACCGAGGCGACGCAGCCGCAACTCTTTGTCACCGTCGACCGCGAACGCGCCTCCGACCTCGGCATCGACATCAAGGGCCTGTCCCCTGCCCTTCAGGCAATGCTCGACGGCCGCAAGATATCAAGCGTCTTCATCGAGGACCGCTCCTACGACGTGAAGCTTGTATCGACCACCAACCCGATCAACGATTCGACCGACCTCGAGAACATCTTCGTCAAGGCGGCCGACGGCCGCTTCGTGCCGGTGTCGACCATCGCCACCCTGTCCGAGCGCGCCGTGCCGCCGTCGCTGTCGCGCGAGCAGCAACAGCGCTCGGTCGCCATCACCTCGGGGCTGTCTGACGACTTCGCCCTCGGCGACGCGCTGAAGCGCGTGCAGGAAATCGCAGGCCCCGTGCTGCCCGCCGGCAGCAGGCTCTTGCCGCTTGCCGAAGCCGCAACGCTGAATGAAACCAGCGGCAGCATGCTGACCATCTTCGGCTTCGCCATCGTCATCATCCTTCTGGTGCTCGCCGCCCAGTTCGAGAGCTTCGTCTCGGCCGTCATCATCATGGCGACAGTGCCGCTGGGCCTCGCCTGCGCCGTCTTCGCGCTGATCCTGACGGGCACCTCGCTGAACGCCTACAGCCAGATCGGCCTGGTGCTGCTTGTCGGCGTCATGGCCAAGAACGGCATCCTTGTCGTCGAATTCGCCAACCAACTGCGCGACCGCGGCATGGGCGTGCGCCAGGCGATCGAGGAAGCCGCGACCATCCGCCTGCGGCCTGTGATGATGACCATGATCTGTACGGTGCTCGGCGGCGTGCCGCTGGTTCTGGCGCAGGGCGCCGGAGCCGAGGCCCGTATCGCGCTGGGCTGGGTGATCGTCGGCGGCCTCGGCCTCGCCACGCTCTCCACCCTGTTCCTGACCCCGGTGGCCTATCTGCTGCTCGGTCGCTTCATCACCCCCAAGGTGGCGGAAGAGGCCAGGCTCAAGCGCGAGTTGGAGGAAGCCGCCTATACCGGCGTGGAACCTGCCGAATAGTTTTAAGTTCTAGGATTTCGGGGCCGGATGGCCAGTCTGCGACGGAATTGCCGCCGCAGACGATGACATCTGCGATCTGATTCTGTATCAGTCCTCGAACTTGGTATGGGGCATGACTTTTTCTTATGCAGGACGGGACGACATGAGCCTGAAATCGATCACTGTCGACGAACTTCAGGCCAGCGTCGGCAAAGAGATCGGCGTGTCGCCGTGGCGGACGGTCACCCAGACCATGATCGACCAGTTTGCGGACGCCACCGACGACCACCAGTTCATCCATTGCGACCCGGAACGCGCCGCCGCCGAGACGCCCTTCGGCGGCACCATCGCCCATGGCTTCCTGACGCTGTCGCTGCTGTCGCCCATGACCTTCGACACGCTGCCGCCGGTCGAAGGCGGCAGCATGGGCATCAACCAGGGCTTCGAGGAGCTGAAGTTCGTCGCCCCCGTGAAGACCGGTTCGCGCATCCGCACCCGCTTCGTGCTGGCCAGCCTCAAGGTCCGTCCCTCCGGCTGGATCCAGGCGACCCATGACGTGACGATCGAGATCGAGGATCAGAAGAAGCCGGCGCTGACCGCTCGCTGGCTGACCATGACCTTCGTCGAGCCCAAGCGCGAAACAGCCTGACCTGACTATTGATCATAGCCCCGATGGGCTACGACCCTCGCCTTGCCGCATCTTGGGGCTGCGTATAGAGTCGCTCGCTCAGATCGAGGAAAGTTGTAGGGCGTATCCTTGTCCAGCAGTGCAGCACAGCGACGCGAAATCCAGAAAGCCGAACTGAGGGCCGAGCTGGTTGCGGCGGCGCACGCGCTGGTGCGGGAGGAAGGCTATGACGGCCTGACCATCCGCAAGCTCGCCACCCGCGTCGGCTACGCACCGATGTCCGTGTACTCCTACTTTGCCGACAAGCACGAAATTCTGATGGCGCTGGCCGAAAACGCCTTTGCCGAGCTGGCGCAGCGGATGCGCCAGAACCAGCCCGAAGACCCCATCGAGGCGCTGAAGGCAGCGCTCAGCGGATATGCGGAGTTCGCCCTCGGCAATCCGAACGAATACCGCACCGTGTTCATGACCGAGAAGCTGCGGCACCCGCCCGAAGAGACCTTCGACCAGATGGAACGGGAGAACCCCGCCTTCCAGGTCATCATCGAGCATGTCGAGGCCTGCGTTGCAGCCGGCAAGCTGAAGGGCGACGCTCGCGCCATCACCACCGCACTTTGGACGATCGCCCATGGTGCAGTGTCTCTGCTGATCACTTTCCCCTTCTACCCCTTCGGAGATCCGAAGGCTTACGTGATGCGGATGGGCGACCTCGCTTTGGCCGGACTGGCCACAACCGAGACGCCGCCGCTCACGGACGAACCCAGCAAGTGCTCTGGGTAGCAGTGCAGTCAGTGCAGTCAGAATAATTTCGTACATGTACGGCTAGACCCCTTGCAATGCGCAAGGTGCGGCCGTATCTGTAAGTTGTTCCGTACATGTACGGCAAAAATTTACGGAGATGACAATGCGACGGACTATTCTGGCGCTCGCGGCGCTTGCCGCGACGAGCGGCTTTGCCATGGCCAAGGACACCCACATCGCCAAGCCGCACGCACATGCTGTTTGCAGTCAAACCATGACCAAGCAGAAGCTCGATTGCGGCACCACAGGTTCGATCACCCGCGATCGTCATGACGGGCCGGTCACGACCGGCGCCACCGGCCGCACCGAACCGCGCCTCGGCATCGACATCAATCCATGGATTGTGCCGAGCTTCAACTGATCCTCCCGAGACGTTGACGCAAAAGCCGCCCCACAAGGGCGGCTTTTGTGCTTTCGGACGTATTGTTCGACCGGTCGACGTCACAAGCTGCTCTTCCGGCCCCCGTTCTTTGCAGCTCCGGTTGCCACCGGCGCGCCGGAAATGGTCGTCGAGGTCACCGACACGGGGTCGCTGGCGGGGAAGCTGTCCTCAAGGCCCTCGTCGAGTTCTTCCTGCAGGACATGCTGGTCCTTAGGCCGTTGGTCGCTGCGGCGCGCGCGTCTTTCGCGTTTCGGCCGCATCCGGCCGGGCCCCTGCATTGGCATTGATGGCATGGCTCTGTCCTCTCTTCAGCGTCGAGGACAAACGCCTGCCTTGCCCCGAGGTTCCGGGCAAGGCACCTCTTCCGGCGGCCTGAAGGCCGGCGTCAGCTGTCGCGAGCAGCTTCCGACAGGAAGCCCCAGACATAGTCGGAGAACGAGCGCCAGCACTCGACACGGAAGGTGTCTTCGCCAGTCCGCAGGATCACGATCTCGACCTTGCCGAGGATGGTGCGCGAGGCAGCGCCCACCGGGAAGGCAGTGAGCGACAGGTCCTGCGGGCAGCCTGAGCTGATCGTGGCAGCCGCGTGCGCGCCGGTTACCGCAATCGCCACGTTGCGGTGCGAGACGTCGACCGCCGAATGCAGGCCCTTGACCGAAGCGCAGTCGGCGACTGGATCGCCGCCGGCCTCGTCGATGACCAGCCATTCGTCCGGGCCGAGCCAAAGCGCAGTGCGGCCGGCCTTGGCCGCGGACGACTTCGGCTTCTGCGGCAGGGTCAGGCCGAGCGCCTTGGACAGAGCGGCAACGGCGTCCGGCCGGGCGCGCAACGATAGCCGGCTTGCCGGCTCCAGCACCTTGAGGGCGACGCCCTGTCCACCGACACTCTTGCCTGAATGAGCCGGGTTCCTGACGGCTGTTGCAACCTTAGCCATTGAGGCGCTCTCCCTTCTCGTCGAAGAACACGGTGCCGGTGACTTCCACCTCGATCACCTTGTCGGGCATGGGCACATACAGCGTCTCGCCGATGCGGTCGCGGCCACCGGCGACCAGCGCCATGGCAATCGAGCGGCCACAGTTTTCCGACCAGTAGCTGGAGGTGACGTGGCCGATCATCTTCATCGGTATCGCCTGCTTGGGGTTCTCGACGATCTGCGCGCCCTCTTCGAGCACGTCACGCGGATCGCGGGTCTTGAGACCGACGAGCTGGCGGCGACCCTTGGCGACCAGATCCGGCCGCGTCAGGCCGCGGATGCCGACGAAGTCGGTCTTCTTCTTGCCCACGGCCCAGTCGAGGCCGGCGTCATTGGGCGTGACCGTGCCGTCGGTGTCCTGGCCGACGATGATGTAGCCCTTCTCGGCGCGCAGCACATGCATCGCCTCGGTGCCGTAGGCGCAAGCCTCGTGCTTCTGGCCTTCGGCCCAAAGCGCCTCCCAGACGGCGCGACCGTAATCGGCCGGCACGTTGACTTCGAAGCCGCGCTCGCCGGTGAACGACATGCGGAACAGCCGGGTCGGCACGCCACAAATTTTGCCCTCGCGCACCGACATGTGCGGCATGGCCTCGTCGGACATGTCGATGCCCTCGACCAGCGGCTCGATGATCTTTCGCGAATTCGGTCCTTGGACGGCGATGACTGCCCATTGTTCGGAGACAGAGGTCAGCCAGACATTGAGTTCGGGGAACTCGGTCTGGAGGTAGTCCTCCATGTGGTTCATGACACGGGCCGCACCGCCCGTCGTGGTGGTGACATGGAAGCGATCCTGTGCCAGGCGCCCGACGACACCATCGTCATAGATGAAACCGTCCTCGCGCAGCATGATGCCATAACGACAGCGGCCGACCTCGAGCTTCTCCCACGGATTGGTGTAGAGCAGCTCCATGAACTTGGCCGCGTCAGGACCGACCACCTCGATCTTGCCGAGCGTCGAGGCGTCAAACAGGCCGGCGGTCTTGCGCACGGTGGCGCATTCGCGGTTGACGGCGGCGTGCATATCCTCGCCCGCGTGCGGGAAGTACCAGCTGCGCTTCCACTGGCCGACATCCTCAAACACGGCGCCATGACCTTCCGCCCAGGCGTGGGTCGGGGTCTTGCGGGTCGGATCGAAAAGCGCGTGGCGCGAATGGTTGACGATGGCACCGAAAGTCACCGGCGTATAAGGCGCGCGGAAGGTGGTGAGCCCGACCTCGGGGATCTCCTTGTTCAGCGCCTCGGCGGCAATGGCGAGACCGTGCATGTTGGAGGTCTTGCCCTGGTCGGTGGCCATGCCGTTGGTGGTGAAGCGCTTGACGTGCTCGATCGAGCGCATGCCCTCGCGCACCGCCTGTCGGATGTCCTTGGCCGTGACATCGTTCTGGAAGTCGATGAACGCCTTGACCGTGGTTTCGGCACCGGCACCAGGGCCTGAACCCAGCATGCCGCCGCTCCAGCCTTCGGCACCCTCGACCTTGATCGAGACACCCTTGCCTGCCTTGGCGCCAACGTCGCGCGCGGCGTTGGCGCCGGCTTCCAGCGCCTGCGAGATCGTGTCTTCCAGGCCGTCTGAGCCGTTGCAGGCGCCGACCGAGACGCAGTCCTGGGCGTAGGTGCCCGGCAGGAAGCGGCGCGTGTCGGCGTCGAAGGCGACCTTGCCGCGCGACTGCGAGAACATGTGCACTGACGGCGTCCAGCCGGCCGACATCAAGAGCGCGTCGACGGCGATGGTGCGCTCGGCGCCGCCGGCCTTGGCCTGCACGGTCATCGACTTGATGCGCTGGCTGCCGTTGACGCTGGTGACGGCGCGGCCGTGATTGACCTCGATGCCGAGAGCGCGCGCCTCGTCGACCAACGGTCCGGACGGGTTGTCGCGCAGGTCGACGATTGCGGCGATGCCGATGCCGGCCTTCTTGAGGTCGATCGCTGCGGCGTAGGCGCTGTCATTGGCGGTGTAGACGCCGACATTGCGGCCGACGGTGACGCCATAATGGTTCAGATAGATGCGCGCGGCGGACGCCAGCATGACGCCGGGGCGGTCGTTATTGGCGAACACCATGTGGCGCTCGATGGCGCCGGTGGCGATGACCACGCGCTTGGCGCGGACCTGCCACAGCCGCTCGCGCGGTGCCTCGCGATCGGGGCTGGCGAGATGGTCGGTAACACGCTCGGTCAGGCCGACGAAGTTCTGGGCGTAGTAGCCGAACGCCGTGGTGCGCGACAGAAGCGTGACGTTGTCCATGGCGGCGAGCTTGGCAGCAACGCCTTGCGCCCATGCCCAGCCGTCCTGTCCGTCGATGACAGCGCCTTTTTCGAAGCGCAGTGCGCCGCCGAACTCGGCCTGCTCATCGCAGATGATGACACGCACGCCGGTTTCGGCCGCAGCAAGGGCTGCGGCAAGGCCGGATGCGCCGCCGCCGAGCACCAGCACTTCGCAATGGGCATAGCGCGACGAATAGTGGTCTGGATCGGGCTGGTCGGGCGCGACGCCCAGACCGGCGGCCGAGCGGATGTTGGGCTCGTAGAAATTCTTCCACGCAGCCTTCGGCCACATGAAAGTCTTGTAGTAGAAGCCGGCCGAGAAGAACGGCGAAGCGAGGTCGTTGACCGCGCCGACGTCGAACGAGAGCGACGGCCAGCGGTTCTGCGAGGCGACGTCGAGCCCGTCATAAAGTTCTTGCACGGTGGCACGAACATTGGGCGTCTTGCGCGCGGCGTCGCGGCTGACGGTAACCAGCGCGTTCGGCTCCTCGGCGCCGGCCGACAGGATGCCGCGCGGGCGGTGATACTTGAACGAGCGGCCGACGAGATGCACGCCATTGGCGAGCAACGCCGACGCCACGGTGTCGCCCGCAAGCCCCGTCATCGACTTGGCGTCAAAGGTGAAGCGCGCGGTCTTCGCCGGCGTCAGGCGGCCCTGGCCGGAAATGCGGTAGGAACCGGCCATCATGCCTCTCCCTTGGTGGAGCGTTTTGCCTTGGGCTTTTCGTTGAGCTGGTCCGGCGGGCGGTTGGCCCAGGCTGCGGGACCGCCTTCGGCGTGAAGCGTCGAGGCGTCAGGTTTCGGCTCACCGGCCTTGTAGGTCAAAAGGAACTTGTCCGAGACCGTGTCGCGCGCCGCGTTGAAAAAACGGGCGCAGCCATGGACATGGCGCCAGCGTTCGAAAACGAGACCCTTGGGGTTCGAGCGGATGAAGAAGAACTTCTCGAAGTCCTCGTCGGAGATCGAAGCGATGTCGGTCGGACGGGCGATATGCGCCTCGCCGGCGTTGCGGAATTCGAGCTCGGGGCGCTCTTCCTCGCAATAAGGGCAACGAATGAGAAGCATCTGGATAAATCCCTAGAGTTCGCCGGGTCCGACAATGGTGCCTTGCGGCTGGTCGCAGAGCCTTTGGCCCAATGCCTCGAACGGTGCGACGCGTCTGATCAGCGTCTCGACAGTATCGGCAGGCAGAAACAGGTCGCGGCTCGAGATGTTGAGGAAGGTAAGTTCGAACGGATTGGCCGAGACGATCACGTGGCGGCCGGGTGGCGCCTCGTGCTCGTCGTCGGGATCGTCTGTCGTCTCGATGAAGGAAACCACCTTGCGCCCACCGCTCCAGACACAGGCGAGCAGGCCCGAAGCGACAGAGAACGGCCACTCCGTCTCGTTGTCGCTGCGGCTGATCGTCTGCAGCCGTACCTCGCTGACGTCGGGGACATGCAGCATGCCCTTCTCGTTGGCGAGGACCAGCGGCGCGGCAACTGCCGCAATGGTGGCGGCGAGCATCGTCATCAGTGGGCGACGGCCGCCGCTGCCGCCTCGTCGATCAGGCGGCCGGTGCGGAAGCGCTCCAGCGTGAACGGCGCGTTGATCGGATGCGGCTCGTCGCGGGCGATGGTGTGGGCGAAGACGTGCCCCGAGCCGGGCGTCGCCTTGAAGCCGCCGGTGCCCCAGCCACAATTGACGTAGAGCCCCTGCACCGGGGTCTTGGCCAGGATCGGCGAACGGTCAGGCGTGACATCAACGATGCCGCCCCACGAACGCAGCATCTTCATGCGCGTGAACATGGGGAACATCTCGCAGATGGCGTCGAGCGTGTGGTTGATGATGTGCAGGCCGCCGGTCTGCGAATAGGAGGTGTACTGGTCGGTGCCGGCGCCGATGACCAATTCGCCCTTATCCGACTGCGAGATGTAGGCATGAACCGTGTTGGACATGACCACGCACGGGAACACCGGCTTGACCGGTTCCGACACCAGCGCCTGCAGCGGATAGCTTTCGAGCGGCATGCGCACGCCGGCCATGTCCATCAGCACCGAGGTGTGGCCGGCGGCAACCACGCCGACCTTCTTGGCGCCGATGAACCCCTTCGACGTCTCGACGCCCGAGACACGGCCGTCGGCGGTGCGGCGGATGCCCTTGACCTCGCAGTTCTGGATGATGTGGACGCCGCGATCGGAGGCGCCGCGGGCATAACCCCAGGCGACCGCGTCATGACGCGCGGTGCCGCCACGGCGCTGCAGCGTCGCGCCGACGACCGGGTAACGGGCGCTGGCCGAGATGTTCAGCGGCGGGCAGTAGGCCTTGGCTTCCTCAGGCGTCAGCCACTCGTTGTCGATGCCGTTCAGCCTGTTGGCATGCACATGGCGCTTCAGCACCTGCACGTCGTGTACGTTGTGCGCCAGCATCATGACGCCGCGCGCCGAATACATGACGTTGTAATTGAGGTCCTGGCTGAGCCCGTCCCACAGCTTCACGGCGTGGTCGTAGATGCCGGCCGATTCGTCATAGAGATAGTTGGAGCGGATGATGGTGGTGTTGCGGCCGGTGTTGCCGCCGCCGAGCCAGCCTTTTTCCAGCACCGCCACGTTGGTGATGCCGTGCTCCTTGGCCAGATAATAGGCCGTGGCCAGGCCATGGCCGCCGGCGCCGACGATGATGACGTCGTATTCGCTCTTCGGCTCGGGCGAGGACCACTGCTCCTCCCAGCCCTTGTGTCCGCGCATGGCCTCGCGGGCGATGGCAAAAACCGAATATTTCCGCATTTTTTCAGGGCCTCGCAGATGCCGGAAGCGTCAGAGCGCGAGGTGTAGCACTAGCGAAAAGGCGCTGTCACCCTTGCCCTGTTTGCGACGGTGTCTGCCGTTTTGCGCCGTCCGTTTGCGACACCCGTCTTGTCGTCGATTCTTGCCGCACGTATCGGGTGGCCCGTGATGCTGTGAATTGCGACCTGTACGCCAGAGCCGGAAGCGTCCGGCCAACTGCCACAGGAGCAAACATGTTCGATCTGAATGGAAAAGTCGCAATCGTGACCGGAGCGAGCTCCGGCATCGGCCGCGAGACGGCAAAGCTGTTTGCGCGGCAAGGTGCGCACCTGGTGCTTGCAGCGCGCGGCGCCCTCCCACTGGAAGCACTGGCCAGGGAAATCCGCGCCGACGGCGGCAATGCGGTCGCACTGGCCGGCGACGTCAAGGACGAAGCCTTTGCCCAAGCCCTGGTTGAGAAAGCGGAGACGTTGTTCGGCGGCCTCGACATCGCCTTCAACAATGTCGGCCTGGTCGGCGAGATGGGCCCGATCACCGAACTGGAACTGGCAGGCTGGACCGAGGTGATGGAGACCAACCTGACCAGCGCCTATCTCGGTGCCAAGCACCAGATCCCCGCGATGCTGAAGCGCGGCTCGGGCTCGCTGATCTTCACCTCGACCTTCGTCGGCTACACCGCGGGCATGCCGGGTATGGCGGCTTATGCCGCGAGCAAGGCCGGCCTGATCGGCCTGACGCAGGTGCTGGCCGCGGAATACGGGTCGCGAGGCATCCGAGTGAACGCGCTGCTGCCCGGCGGCACCGACACGCCGATGGCGACTTTCAAGACCGCCGACGAGCGCGCCTTCGTCGAGGGCCTGCATGCGCTGAAGCGCATCGCCCGCCCGGAGGAGATTGCCCGCTCGGCGCTCTACCTCGCCTCGGAAGCCTCGAGCTTCACCACCGGTGCCGCCTTGCTCGCCGACGGCGGGGTGTCGATCAACCGGCTCTGAGACCAAAACACCCCCGAGACCCGCGTCTCGGGGGTGCCAGAGCGATCAGGCCGTGCCGAGGCGCGCGGCCTTCATGTTGGGCAGGAAGATCGTCAGCAGGCCGAGCATCGGCAGGAACGAGCAGAGCTTGAAGACGTATTCGATGCCGCGTGAGTCGGCGATCACGCCGAGGACGGCTGCTGCGATGCCACCGATGCCGAACGCGAAGCCGAAGAAGATACCGGCGATGAGGCCGACACGGCCGGGCACCAGCTCCTGGGCGAAGACGACGATGGCCGAGAAGGCCGACGCCAGGATCAGGCCGATCAGCACCGTCAGCACCTTGGTCCAGAACAGATCGGCATAGGGCAGCATCAGCGTGAACGGCAGCACGCCGAGGATCGAGAACCAGATCACCGTCTTGGCGCCGAAGCGGTCGCCGATCGGGCCGCCGAGGAAAGTGCCGAGGGCGGCCGATCCGAGGAACAGGAACAGCAGGTACTGCGATTCCTGCACCGTTACGCCGAAGCGCTCGATGACATAGAAGGTGTAGTAGCTCGACAGGCTCGCCGTATAGGCCTGCTTGGAGCAGACGAGGATGGCCAGAACGACAAGCGCCGACAGCACCTTCTTGCGCGGCAGCGGATTGAACAGCGTGGGTGCCGCGCGCTTGGCGGCGCTGACGATGTGGCGGCTGTACCAGACGCTGACGCGGACGAGCACGACGATGCCGACCATGGCCGCGATCGAGAACCAGGCGATGCCGCCCTGCCCCAGAGGCACGACGATGAAGGCCGCGAGCAGCGGCCCGAGCGCCGAGCCGAAATTGCCGCCGACCTGGAACAGTGACTGGGCAAGGCCGAAGCGGCCGCCGGAGGCGAGGCGCGCCACGCGGGACGATTCGGGATGGAAAATCGCCGAACCCAGGCCGACAAAGGCCGAACCGACGAGCAGCATTTCGTAGCTGTGCGCGAAGGCCAGCGTCAGCAGGCCGATCAGCGTCAGGCACATGCCGATGGGCAGCGAGAACGGCAGCGGCTTCTTGTCGGTGTACATGCCGATGACCGGCTGCAGCAGCGACGCGGTGACCTGGAAGGTCGTGGTCAAAAGGCCGATCTGCCAGAAGTCGAGCTTGTAGTCGTTCTTCAGCATGGGATAGAGCGACGAGATCAGCGACTGCATAACGTCGTTGAGGAAATGGCTGAAGCTGACCGCAAGAAGAATTGCCATCACCGTGCCATCGGCGGAAGACGAACGGGCTGAAATGGCTGTATCGGTCACGGCATGACTCCGGGAACATTCTCAAAGGGACAGGTTGCAATAAACCTGCCCGGCCGAGCTTTCATGGTGCACGATGCGGTACTGTGGGGGCCAGTTATCAGGCCTTGGCAGAGCTCGCGAGCGTAGTGAAACGCCCCGGCGTGATGCCGAAGCGGGCGCGGAAGTGGCGTGTCATGTGGCTCTGGTCGGCGAAACCAGAGGCTGCGGCGACCTCGGCCAACGGCTCGCCGGCTGCCATGCGCGAGCGCGCATTCGCCAGCCTGCGCCCGACGAGATAGCGGTGCGGCGAGGTGCCGACAAGCCGGCGGAAGGCGCGCGAAAGCTCGAAGCGGTCGAGCCCGGTGATGCGTTCGAGATCATCAGAACTCACCGGCCGGTCGAACTCCTCGGCCAGGAACGAGCGTGCTGCGGCAACCTCGTCGACGGGAAGCTGCGCCGTGCGCCGTGGCCTTGCGTCGTCGCTGCGACGGGCCAGATGCTGGGCGACATCGGCGATGAAGGCATCGGCCTGCAGCGGCTCCATGGCGCCGGGGAAGTCGGTGAAGGCCTCGTCGATCAGAGCGGCAAGCCCGGCGTCGCGCTCGACAACGCCTGGCACGAACGGCAAAAGCCTGTCGCGGCCGAGCGCCCGGCAGATGAGCCACGGCTCGATGTAGAGCATGCGATAGGAAAAGCCCTCGGGCGCGCCGGCATGACCGTCATGCACCTCGTCGGGGTGAATGACCATGCATTCGTCGCGGACGCTGACCCTGTCGCTGCCGCGATAGCGGAAGGCCTGCGCGCCCGACAGCGTGTGACCGACGGCATAGGTTTCGTGGCGGTGCGGATCGTAGGCATGGCCGCCGAAGCGCGCGACAAGGCGCTGCAAGCCCTGGGTCGGTTCGTCGGTGGCGATGAAGTCGTTGATCATCCAGGGCGGATCCGCGGTTCCCAAGGCAGCAATGTCGTGGGGCTTGCACAAACGTTCAAGACCCTGTCAGGCGCAAGCAGCTAACCTCCGGCCATGATGTACCCGACAAAAACCGCCCTGATCCTCCTCGACCATCTCGCCGCCTGGCAGAAGGTCAACATCTCGGCCTTCCTGACCGGCGGTCTGATGCACCGCTTTCCTGAAATGGCTGGCGAAGCCTATCGCGATGGCAACGACAACTATTATCTCGCCATGATCCGCGAGCCGGTCTTCGTCTATGGCGCGGACGTAGAGACGATGCGGCGCACCTTCGAGCGGGCCCGCTCGCGCGGCATCCCCTTCTCCATCTACACACGCCCGCTGTTTGCCACCAGCAACGACGCCGACAACCGCGCTTCGGTGGCGGCGACACCCACAGCCGAGCTCGAGCTCGTCGGACTCGGCCTGCATGGCGATCGCAAGCTCGTCGATAAGATCGTCAACGGCCTGAAGTTTTTGGTGTAGGCAGTTTACTTGGATGCAGCCAGGCGCTTGGAGATCGGCTCGAACTCCGGCGTCGGCTTGCGCTTGACCGGATCGGGCTCGTTCTTCTCCTGGGCTTCCCAGTATTTCCAGTTCACCTTGCCCGCGCCGAGTTCGTAATCCATGCCGTCCCAGGCGTCCTCGCGGAAACTGTAGAACGCCCAGTGCAGGTTGTTGGCGTCGAGATTGGTCAGCACGTCCTCGAGATATTGCTTGCAGAACGGCAGGCGGCGCATGCAGCCGAACTCGCCGGCGACCATGCGGTTGCGGGCAATGCCGCGGCTGTCGGCCCATTCGATGGGCTGGGCGAGATAGGCCTTCACCCGCTCGGCATCCCACTTCTGCGGCTCGCCATCGCCGAACGGCACCTTGCCCGGATAGGCGTAGGGCTTGTCGCGCTTCATGTTGGGGGCGCTTGTGGCGGCATAGGGTTCGTACATATGAAATGAATAGAGCACGCGCTGGTCGGTCAGCGCTGCCGGCCAGTAGGAGAATGCGTCGGCCGCCGCATACCAGCCGGCGTCAGCCATGACCGGCGTCACCGGATCGACCTCCCGGATCGCCTTGATCACCGTGTCGTAGAAGGCCCTGAGGTCGCGGGAGCTCTCGGCATTGCTGGTAAACCAGGAGCGCATTTCAGCGATCGAGGCGTGCTCGGCGAGCCCGCCTTCCTTCTCCGGTGCCGGCTCGTTGACGATATTGTAGGCGGCGACGGCAGGATGATCCTTGAGTTCTCGCGCCAGGTCGCGCCAGAAGGCGGCGGTCTGCGTCCAGTACGCCTTGTCGGCCCACAGGCGCCCGTCGAACCTGTTGTCGTTGTTCTGGGCCCAGCGCATGCCCGGCAACGACAAGGGCGCTATCACCACCTTGAGGCCGGCCTTGTCGGCGCGGTCGAGCACTTCCTTCAGCGTCTTCACGTCTGAGGCGACGAGCCCCTCATACTTGTCGGCGGTGCCGATCAGGAAGTCGCGCTTCTCCGGCTTCCACTTGTCATAGGACAGCCGCACCCAGGTCGCCCCATAGCCGCGCAGCGCATCGAAATAGGCCTGATCGGGCGGCAAACGGTTGAAGCTGTTGCCGCCATGCTGGGGCTCATCCCAGAAGCCGATGAGATCGGCGGCGCGAGCCTGCGGAATGGCCGCCGTCAGCGCCAGGGCGAAAATCAGTGAACGCATGGAATGCCTTGCATGTGGGATCAGAAGATGAGAGAGGCTTCCTCAGCGACGAATGCGGCGGAAGTGCGCATCGCCCGCGGCCTCGTTTCCCACAGATCTCAGGAAACGCGGCCTTTGCAGTGGACAGGCAGGCCTGATTCTGCTATCAGCCGCCGACAATTCCCGGTGGAACCCATCGCGAAGGCATTCTGGCTATGGCCGGCGCCTTCAGATTAGAACCCGAAAGACAGGATCACACGTGCAGGTACTCGTCCGCGATAACAATGTTGACCAGGCGCTTCGCGCGCTGAAGAAGAAAATGCAGCGCGAAGGCATCTTCCGTGAAATGAAGATGCGCGGTCACTACGAGAAGCCTTCCGAGAAGCGCGCCCGCGAAAAGGCTGAAGCCGTTCGCCGCGCCCGCAAGCTGGCCCGCAAGCGCGCCCAGCGCGAAGGTCTGCTGCCGAGCACCCCGCGTCCGGCTCCTTCGGCTGCCGGTGCCCGTCCGGCACGTTGATCTGCCTATCTTTGGTCCTTTTCGAAGGATAACGACGAGGTGGGGCGACTAATCATCGCCACCACCTTTTTGTTTTGTCCGGATTGCCACCGGATGCAGCGCCACCTGCCCGGGGCGCAAGCGAGGGACAACGAGCAATGAATGCAGTCGTGAGCCACCGCAGGCCTTCCGCGCGCGCGGGCGCCATGACCGCTCTCATTCTTGGTTTGGCCATTGCCGGCTGCCAGTCAGGCGGCCCGGCCGGCGAGCTGACCCGCATCGACACCATGCAGGGTTCGAGCGAGAACATCTCGTCGCTGAGCGCCGTCATCGCCAGCAATCCCAACGATCCCGAAGCCTACAATGTCCGCGGTTCGGCCTATGGCCGTGGCGGCAAGTACCGTGAGGCGCTGCAGGACTTCGACCGGGCATTGCAGCTCAACCCCAGCTACTACCAGGCCTATTCCAACCGGGCGCTGATCTTTCGCTTCCAGGGCAATCAGGCTGCGGCGCTGGCCGACTACAACAAGGCCATCCAGCTCAACGCCTCCTACGACGCCGCCTATATCGGCCGCGGCAACCTCTACCGCAAGGCCGGCCGCACCCAGGACGCCTTCAACGATTTCCAGAAGGCGATCGAACTCGACACCACCGATCCGCGCGCCTACCACAATCGCGGCCTGATCTATCAGCAGCAGGGCCAGCACGCATTCGCCATCGAGGACTTCTCCAAGGCGATCTCGCTGTCGCCCGATGCCGCCGAGCCATACAACGGCCGCGGCCTGTCCTATCTCGCCACAAATGACGACGAGAACGCCTTCGCCGACTTCAACATGGCGATCAAGCTCGACGGCAAGATCGCCGAAAGCTGGGCCAACCAAGCGCTGATCTATGAGCGCCGCGGCGAAAAGGGCAAGGCCGCCAAGTCCTACTCCGAGGCTGTCCGCCTCGACCCGAACTACAAGCCGGCCGTCGACGGCCTGGCACGCGTCCGCAGCGGCGCCTGACACAAGGGACGGCGGGCCACATCGTGAACTGCCTCGTCGTCCTGTCGCATCCGCTGCCCGAAAGCCTGAACCGCCACTTCGCCGACATCGCGATGCGCGAACTGGCCGCTGCCGGCCACAAGGTGACGCTGCTCGACCTCTACGGGAGCGAATTCGACCCGCGCCTGACGCCTGCCGAACGCGGCTCCTATTATGGCGAGCGCTTCGACGAAACGGCCCTGGAGTTCCATGCGCAAGCCCTGCGCGAGGCCGAAATTCTGGTGCTGGTCTTCCCGACCTGGTGGTTCGGCCTGCCCGCGATGCTCAAGGGCTGGGTCGACCGGGTCTTCGCGCCTGGCATCGCCTTCGACCACGGCAGCGATTTCGGCCCGATCAAGCCGCTTCTCCACAATCTTCGCCATGTCGTCGCCGTCACCACACTCGGCAGCCCCTGGTGGGTCGACAGGCTGGTGATGCGCCGCCCCGTGCGTCGCATCCTGAAATGGGGGCTGTTCAAGGCCTGCGCGCCCAAGGCCAGCTTCGCCATGCTGCCTTTTTATGCCGCAGAAAAGCCTCAGCCGCAGCGCGTCATGCGCTTCGCCGACGCGATTCGCCGGCAATTGCGCAAGATCGCCTAGCCGCCCCTCATACGGGAACCTTTCGGCGGCTATCCGGTTGATATTGCTTCATCCCTGAAAGGACCCTCCGATGAACAAGCTCATCATTGCAGCCCTCGCACTTCTGCCGTTTTCAGTCCCGGCCCATGCGCAGTTCGGCGCAAAGATCGGGCTCTTGAGCTGCACCGTCGACGGCGGAACCGGTTTCGTCATCGGTTCAAGCAAGGATTTGCAGTGCACCTTCACTCCCGTCAACCGCAACCGTCCCCAGCAGATCTATTCCGGCCGCATCAACAAATATGGCCTCGACGTCGGCATGACCAAGGGCGCCAACCTGGAGTGGCTGGTGCTCGCCCCCTCCAAGGACGTGAGCGCGCATGACCTTCTGGCCGGCAACTATGTCGGCGCCAGCGCCGAAGCCACCATCGCCGTCGGCCTCGGCGCCCACGTGCTGGTCGGCGGCTCGCACCGCTCGATCGCCCTTCAGCCCCTCAGCGTCCAGAACCAGACCGGCCTGAACGCCGCACTTGCCATCGGCGCCCTGCAGCTGGTGGCGCCGCTGAAGTAGCAACGACCCGAACTCACAGAGAAGCCGGGCGCGGAGCTTTTCCGCGCCCGGCTTTTTTCTCCCAACATGGAGATCGGCTGCCGCAATTGACGGTATGCCACTGCACCTTTCGGGCTTTGCAGTTTCCCGGCATCTCTTCGCGAGCTGGATGGCCAGCTCACGAGGGAACGCGAATGCCCGACACAGCCAGCCTCATTACCTTCGCAGCAATCGCCCTCGGCATGGTGCTGACGCCGGGGCCGAACATGATCTACCTCGTGTCACGTTCGCTCAGCCAGGGGCCTAAGGCCGGCCTGATCTCGCTCGGCGGGGTGGCGATGGGTTTTGTCGTCTACATGCTCTGCGCCGCCTTCGGCATCACGGCGCTGGTGCTCGCCGTGCCCTACGCCTACGACGCCATCCGCCTTGCGGGTGCTGCCTACCTGCTGTGGCTTGCTTGGCAGGCAGTACGCCCCGGGGGACGCTCGCCCTTCCAGCTCCGCCAGCTGCCCCGCGACACGCCGCGCAAGCTGTTTGCCATGGGCTTCCTCACCAACCTGCTGAACCCCAAGGTCGCCGTGCTCTATCTCTCGCTGCTGCCGCAGTTCATCGACCCGGCCGACGGTAGCGTGCTCACCCAGCTTCTCGTGCTCGGCGCAATCCAGATTTCCATCAGCATCACCGTGAACGCCCTCATCGCCATTTCGGCCGGCTCGATCTCGACCTTCCTCGCCGGCAATCCGGGCTGGGTGGCGATACAGCGCTGGCTGATGGGAACGGTGCTCGCCGGTCTCGCGGTGAAGATGGCGACGGAAGCACAGCGGTAAGTAGCGCAGTCCCCTGTCATTCCCCCTCGGGCCTGCCGGCCAGGGAAGGGATGACACGATCGCAAAAGCAAAAAGCCCGGCGTTTTGCCGGGCTTTTCGTTGTCGGTGATGTCGATGGGCTGGCTGAGCTTTTGGCTCAGTGGTCCATGGCCTTGACGATCTCTTCGGTCATCTTCTTGGCGTCGCCGAGCAGCATCATGGTGCCGTCCTTGTAGAACAGCGTGTTGTCGATGCCGGCATAACCCGAGCCTAGGCTGCGCTTGACGAACAGGCAGGTGCGGGCCTTGTCGACGTCGAGGATCGGCATGCCGTAGATCGGCGAGCTCTTGTCGTCGCGCGCCGAGGGGTTGGTGACGTCGTTGGCGCCGATGACATAAGCGACGTCAGCCTGGGCGAACTCCGAGTTGATGTCTTCGAGTTCGAAGACCTCGTCGTAAGGCACGTTGGCTTCGGCCAGCAGCACGTTCATGTGCCCGGGCATGCGGCCTGCCACCGGGTGGATGGCGTATTTGACCTCAACGCCATTGGCCTTGAGCTTGTCGGCCATCTCGCGCAGCGCATGCTGGGCCTGGGCCACCGCCATGCCGTAGCCCGGCACGATGATGACCTTCTGGGCGTTCATCATCAGATAGGCCGCATCGTCGGCAGCGCCCGTCTTGACCGTGCGCTGGATGCCGTCGTCGGTTGCAGCCGCCGTCTCGCCGCCGAAGCCGCCGAGAATGACGGAGATGAACGAGCGGTTCATGCCCTTGCACATGATGTAGCTGAGGATCGCACCCGAGGAGCCGACCAGCGCGCCGGTGATGATCAGCGCCAGGTTGCCGAGCGTGAAGCCAAGTGCTGCTGCCGCCCAACCCGAATAGGAGTTGAGCATCGAGACGACCACCGGCATGTCGGCGCCGCCGATCGGGATGATCAACAGCACGCCGAGCGCCAGCGACAGGGCGACGATCAGCCAGAAGATGGTCGTCGACTGGGTGGTGACCAGAAGCACGATCAGCACGACCAGGCCGATGCCGAGTGCGGCGTTGATCAGATGGCGGGCCGGCAGCATGATCGGCTTGCCCGACATGCGGCCGTCGAGCTTGAGGAAGGCGATGACCGAGCCGGTAAAGGTGATGGCGCCGATGGCGACACCGAGGCTCATCTCGACCAGGGCCTGGCCATGGATGGCGCCGACCGAGCCGATGCCGAAGCTTTCGGGCGCATAGATCGCGGCAGCCGCGACCATCACGGCGGCCAGACCGACGAGGCTGTGGAAGGCAGCGACCAGCTGCGGCATCGAGGTCATGGCGATGCGGCGTGCGGTCAGCGCACCGACGCCGCCGCCGATGACCAGGCCAAGCACGATCAGGCCGAGGCCGGTCGCCGACGGCTTGGCCAGCGCCAGCGTGGTGGCGATGGCGATGGCCATGCCGATCATGCCGTAGGTGTTGCCCTTGCGGCTGGTGGTCGGATGCGACAGGCCGCGCAGCGCCAGGATGAACAGGATGCCGGAGACCAGGTAGAGGAAGGAAGCGAGGTTCACGTTCACGTCACTTGTCCTTCTTCTTGTACATGGCCAGCATGCGCTGGGTGACGAGGAAGCCGCCGAAGATGTTGACCGAGGCCAGCACCAAGGCGACGAAGCCGAAGCCGGTGGCAAGGCCGGAAGCGGCGATGCCGACGGCAAGCAGCGCGCCGACCACGATGACCGACGAGATGGCGTTGGTGACGGCCATCAAAGGCGTGTGCAGTGCCGGGGTCACCGACCACACGACGTAGTAGCCGACGAAGATCGCCAGAACGAAGATGGCGAAGCGGAACACGAACGGGTCGATCGCCCCGCCCGAAGCGGCATGGGCGACATTGCCCGCGGCTTCGACGGCGGCTTGCGAATTGGCCAGATCCTGGACGCCCAGACGCACGGCGGCAACCGCCTGGTCGAGCTGGTCGAGGGCTTTCTGAAGACCTTCCATCACGCGTCTCCCTCAGATGACTTCTTTGCGCCGGTTCTGGACGCAGCAGGCTTCTTTGCCGCTGCAGGCTTTTCCGATTTGGCAGCCGCCTTCTTCGGCGCAGCCTTGGCAGCACCGTCGGTCGCCGGGTCGTCGCCGCGGTTCTGGCCCGCAACGATCGGCTTTGGTTTTTCCGCTGCAGTCGACGCCGCAGCCGCCGCATTGGCGAAGTTGGGGTGAACCACCTTGCCGCCATCGGTCAGCATCGTCGCCTTGACCAGCTCGTCGTCGCGGTTGATGGCGATCTGCTTGGCGCCCTTGTCGATCAGCGTCTCGAGGAAGGCAAACAGGTTCTTGGCGTAGAGCAGCGACGCCGACGCCGCGACCCGGCCCGGCACGTTGAGATGGCCGACGATCTTGACCCCGTTGGCCGTGGTGACCACCTTGCCGGGCACAGCACCTTCGACATTGCCGCCGCGTTCGACGGCGAGGTCGACCAGCACCGAACCCGGCTTCATCGAAGCGACCACCTGGGCCGACACCAGCTTCGGCGCCGGACGGCCCGGGATCAGGGCGGTGGTGATGACGATGTCCTGCTTGGCGATGTGCTCGGCGGTCAGCGCCGCCTGCTTGGCCTGATACTCCTTCGACATCTCCTTGGCGTAGCCGCCAGCGGTCTCGGCGGCCTTGAACTCCTCGTCCTCGACGGCGAGGAACTTGGCGCCGAGCGAGGCGACCTGTTCCTTGACCGCCGGACGCACGTCCGTGGCAGTTACGATGGCGCCCATGCGGCGCGCGGTGGCGATCGCCTGCAGGCCGGCGACGCCGACACCCATGATGAACACCTTGGCCGCCGGCACCGTGCCGGCAGCGGTCATCATCATCGGCAGCGCCCGGTCATATTCGGAGGCGCCGTCGATGACAGCCTGGTAGCCGGCGAGGTTCGCCTGCGACGACAACACGTCCATCACCTGGGCACGCGTGATGCGCGGCATGAACTCCATGGCAAAGGCGGTCACGCCTGCCTTGGCCATCGCAGCGACCGCCGCGTCATGGCCATAAGGATCCATGGTGGCGAGCACGGCAGCGCCCGATTTGTAGGTCTTGAGCTCGGCCTCGCTCGGCCGCCGCACCTTCAGCACCACATCGGCCTTGGCCGCATCCGCAGCCTTGCCGATCTTTGCACCCGCCGCCTGGTAATCGGCATCGGTGATGCGCGACAAGGTCCCTGCCCCAGCCTCGACAATCACATCGAAGCCAAGTGCCGCCAGGCGTTTCACCGTCTCCGGCGACCCGCCAACACGACCCTCAATCGGATCAATCTCTCTTGGTATGAATATTGTCTGGCCCACCGTAACGTCCTTTCGGCTGGAACCTTACCCAACGTAAGGCAGCGAACGCGAAACGGTGCGTCGGCCCCCTACCAACGAAAAGTATTTTGGATATCGACGGAAAACAAAACCGCCGCCGCATCCGTACGCTTGATCATGTCAGAACAAGGCACGGCCAGGGGTTACCGGCAGTGCCATTACGCGCGCTTCGTCCGCGTTGACTACATCCGAAGCAAAAGCACCGGTTCCAACTCCCCCAGGATGGAACCATTACAGCCGCGATGAATTGCGGCCACGCGAGGCGATATCAGCTGATATGAGCCGGGAGATCGCGGAGCAGGTAGCCACCCACAGCGAGGAGGAGAAGGAACAGTACGAGCGACGCAAAGAAGCCAGCAGGTACAAAGAAACCAAACGCCATGGAAATCATCAACGCCACGCAAAACAGCGTGCCGTATTTGGCGAGCTTGATGAAAAGTTTGTAAGTGCCTTCGTGCTCGGAATAGTCCATCTGGGCACCGAGTTCGACCGGGCCGGTCGGCGAATTGTCAGCCATGAGAGTCCCTCCGGAAAGCAAGGTTCAAGGGCACATAGCGAAATGCAGCCGGCAGGGCAATGGGAAGATTGCCCACGGACTGCGACAAGATAATCAATTCAAAGCCATGCAATCGGCAGGAGCCTCTTTCCGCCTGTGGACGAAAGTCGGCTATCGCATTTCACGATCACACGATAGCGGAGCGGCCAGGCCACATCACATCTTGCAGTCGTCGTTGGCCGGCCAGGGCGCGTGCGCCTGGGCATAGTTGGCGGCCTCGGCATCGACCAGCGGCGAGATCATCTCGGGGTCGGCGCTGAGGGCATCCGACGCCCTGACAAAACGCGCGCCATTCCATTGGAGCATCCAGGCGCTGCCGCGCCCCGAATGGTCGGCGCAGGAGGTGGCAAATGGCGCGATCATGCCGTCTACCCCCACCAAGGCCAGGGCATCGTCGTCGAGCTTGAGGTTTTCGAACCCCCAGCGAACCTGCTCGGCATTGACGAGGCGCGTGTCGAAATGCTCCTGCGCCGCCTTCACAGCCTCGACCGAAAACATCGAGATCAGCACGCCACGCTGGTAGAGCAGCCCGTCGACCTCATCGGGAGCGGTCGGGGACCTGTCGGCGGCAACGACATATTTCCTGATGTCCTGCACCGCCTGTGCCTCTGGCGCCGGCTGGTTCCACGACAGCAGGCGATAGCCCTTGGCCTCCTCGCCCGCGGCCTTGAGATCGGCGTCGCTGCCCGACCACCAGATGCCGACGAGCTTGTCCATGGGGAATCCGGTCTTGGCGGCTTCCGAAAGTGCGCCGGCATTCATCGCGCCCCAGCCCCAAAGCAGCACGAAGTCGGGTTGCTCGGTCTTGATGCGCTGCCACTGCTCGGCCTGATGCTGCATTTCCTTGACCCCGACGGGGATCGGCAGGAGCGTGAAGCCGAAGGTGTCGGCATACTCCTGCAGAAGCTGCTCCGGCTCCTGGCCATAGGCCCCTTCCAGATGAAGGAGCACGATCTTCTTGCCCCGCAGGCTGTCGAGATCGCCGTTGGCGATGCTCTTGAGCATCATCGAGGCCCCGTCCCAATAGGTCACCGGCGGATTGAACGCCCACGGAAACACCTTGCCGGCCGACATGGCCGAAAAGCCGTAGCCGGGCACCAGCAGCGGGCGTTTGTCGGCCGCCGCCTTGGGCAGGACCTCAAGCGCAACAGCACTCGCCCCGGGCTGGACGACGAGGCTGGCCGACGTCTTGTCATAACATTCGACGCCCTTGTCGACGCCGGCGCCCGTCTCGCATTCGCTGTAGTTCAGCCTGATGCCGTTGATGCCGCCGTCGCGCTCGTTGAGCATCAGCATGTAGTCGCGCTGGCCATTGGCGAGCGGCGTGCCGGTCGCAGCATAAGGCCCTGTGCGGAAGGTCATGCTGGCGATGTCGATCGTATCCTCGGCCCGGGCCGGGTTGGCAAGGACGATGCCCGAAAGCAGGGCCGCCGCAACGCTACGCCTGATCGCACTCGCGTTCATCTGTTGCCTTCTCCACAAGCGGCAGTCCGGGCAGCATCGGTCAAACGTCACGCGGCCCCTCACGCAGGTCTCCGCGCAAGAGGCAGCATAGACACCGCGTCGGGCGAAGCCTCAGGCGGCTTCGCGGTAATATCGCGCCGTGGGCAGAATGGTAAGGGGGGCAAGCTCGCCCTTAGGCGGCTTGCCGAACATCATCCTCTGTTCCATCGGCGTCGACTTGAAGAAGGGGAAGCGCTGGAAGGAACGCTCGCGGATGGCATTCACGTCGGCACGGTAGAGCACGACCTTGTTGAACACGCCCGGATAGGGCCGCGCCTCGCCAATGCGTTCGGAATAGTAGATGCGCTTGTAGAAGCCCGCGTGATCCTCGCGGATCGTCGACAGGCAGTATGGCGCCTTGAAATGAAAGCATGCCATGCCGGCCAGCCGCAGCGTGATGTAGGGGATTTGCGGATAGACGCGCGACCATTCCGGGTCGGATGCGAACCGGCTTGGACAGACGAAAGTGAGCCCCTCGCCCAGCATAGGCGTGACGATGTCGCCAAAGGCCTTGGTCGAGGGTGAGAACGGCGTGGCCAGCGTGACGTGATGGATGCGCAGGGTGCTGACCAGCTGTTGGTCCACATAAACACCGAACCTGTAGGCGTTGGGCGCGTCGTCCAGTTCGTCGCTGATCGTGTGGTTTTCGTTGTCAGGCACCATATCGTTGGAGCGATAGGACTTGTACCTGAGCCTGTAGATCTCCTCGAGGTCCTCACCTTTGTCGCATCGCCGGTACTCCGTGCGATCGAGCAGGTCGAACACATGTTTCGAAAAGGACGAGCCGAGGTCGGCCACAGGTCTATTGTTCGCGTCGGCGTCGCCGCTCGACGTTTGATGGATGGTCATGACTTTCCCCGTACTTCCGCCCGCGGTGAAGGGTAACGGAGGGCCAAGGGATGTAAAGTTGAAAAACGGAAGGCTCCTGTTTACCTTTCGTTAAGGTTAATAATTAATTGAAAATTAAGTATGTTCCCAAAATCCCTGGTTGCAGCTAACGGCGAGCAGCGAGTCGGGCGAGGCTGATGTCCTGAGCGAACGGCCAGGTCGTGTTCGACATCGTTTCGATGCCCGACGACGACAGCGCCGAACCGAACAGGAAGCCCTGGACAAGGTCCGGCTGAACCGTGATTGCAAGGATCTTCAGCTGCTCGAAGGTCTCCACCCCTTCCACCGTCACCGACAGGCCAAGCGACTTGGAGAGATCGACGATGCCCTTGAGCAGATCGAGCGAACGGGGGCTTTGAGCCACGTCGGCCAAGAAGCTGCGATCGATCTTGACCTTATCGAGCGGCAACTTGTGCAGGTAGCTCAGGCTGGAATAGCCGGTGCCGAAATCGTCGAGCGCGATGCGGACACCGAGCGATTTCAACTCCTCGACATAGGCGCGTGTCTGCGACTTGTCGTCGAGAAGAGCTGTTTCGGTGACCTCGATCTCCAGGCGATTCGGCGCCAGTTCGGCAGCGGCGAGCGCGGCCTTCACCTTCTCGATCACCTCGCGGCTGCGGAAATCCTTGGCCGACAGGTTGACCGAAACGCAGATGGGGTCCGGCCACTTGGCGCATTCGGCGCAGGCAGCGTGCAGCACGAAGGTGCTGATCTCCGAGACGATGCCCATCTCCTCGGCCAGCGGAATGAATATGGCTGGCGAGACCGGACCAAGTTCAGGGTGGTCCCAGCGGCACAGCGCTTCGCAACTGACGATGCGCATCGTGTTCATCGACACGATCGGCTGGTAGACGACACGCAATGCGCTTGCCTCGATGGCGCTGCGCAGGTCTGCCTTCATGACCTGCCTGCTGCGGAAGGCGGCATCCATGACCGCCTCGAACAGGTACCAGTTGTTCTTGCCCAGTTCCTTGGCCTTGTAGAGCGCCAGGTCCGCCCTGACGATCATTGCATCGACTTCGGAATCGCGGACCTGAGCAAGCACGGCACCACCGCTCGCCTGGATGCGCAGCGAGTGGCCGGCGACGTCGACCTCGCCCTGGAGGGCCACGAAGATGCCGTCGAGCATCGCCCTGAGGTGCTCTTCGCCGTCGATCTTGTCGAAATAGATCATGAACTCGTCGCCGCCGAAGCGACTGACCTTGACGGTGTCGCTGGCGAAAACCGCCAGTCGTTCGGCGACCGCATAGATCAGGCCGTCGCCGACGGGATGGCCGAGCGTGTCATTGACGCTCTTGAAGTCGTCGAGGTCGAGCACGGCGAGCGCGCACAGCCGTTCGCGGTCGCCAGTGCGCAGCGCCTCGTCGACGACCTCGTGGAAATAGGCACGATTGGGCAGCGCGGTGAGGCTGTCGTAGCGCGCCATGAACAGGATCTTTTCTTCGGCGGCAACACGCGCCGTGACATCCTCGAAGGTGATAACGCCCAGTTCCTGGCTGCCTTCGCGCGCCGAGAATTCGAGGTACTGGCCGTTGGACAGCGAAACAAGGACCTTGCGGTCCTTGCCTTCGCGCAACGCCCTGGTGAGCTGTGTTTCGATGTAGCGGCAATCCTTGAGCGCCAGAAGGCCGCCAGCGACGCCACGCATCAGCAGGCCATGGATCGAGCGCCCGAGCATCGCCTCCGGCGACCTGACCGACATCAACTGCGCGGCCTCGGCATTGGCGACCGCCACCCGTCCGTCCGGCCCGAGCATGACCAGGCCGTGCGACATGGTGTTGAGCGCCCGGTTGAAACGCTGCGCCAGGTGATTGGCCTTCTTCTCTTCCGAGATCGCCGTGAACAGCACTTCGCGCACCGTGTCGGCGAACTTGCGGATGGCGTAGAGGAAGGGCGCCGACAGCAGGCCGAGGAAGACGTGGTAAAAATCGCCGCGCAGCAGGAAGCCCAGCGAGATCGGCCATGTCAGCGCGATGATGAGGATCAGCACCATCCGCGGCGAGCCGTAATTGCGGCCGGCGATCGATGTCGCGGTCGCAAGCGTCACGCAGACGGCCGCTATCTCGGCGAAGGTGTCATGGGCAAAATAGATGCCGGCGAGACAGAAGGCACCAAGTGCCAGGCCGTGCGCCGTGCCATAGAGAATATAGTCGTTCTCGCGCTGGTGCGCCTCTTCCCATGTCGTCGGCGACGGCAGGCTGTTGTACTTGCGGAAGTTGCGCAGGCGCAGCGTGCCGACAAGCACCATCAGCAACGCGATGACCAGATAGAGCGGATGTCCGGTCTTCCACCAGACGACGACCATCAGGAAGGTCTGGGCGACCATGCCCACAGCAAGCGTCGAACCATCGCGGAACAGCGTCTCCACGAAAGGTATGTAGACGTCGACTGGGATCTCGTTGTTTCTTCTGCGCACGTCCTAGGCCCACTGGGTGGCCAAGGACTGCCACATCCGCCTTAAGAAAAGCTTAGAAACAAAGGCCTAGCCGCCCGGATGAGCGCAGTTGTGCGCGACACAACCGCTAATTTAGTTTCAGGTAAAAATTTCGTATCGCTATTCGGCGGCTTGCAGAACCGCAGGCTGAACATCGGGCCCCAGGCGTTCGAGCAGCCTTTGCCTTTCACCTGCCGCCTTTTCGACGCTCGCATGCTTGACGTGACCATAACCACGGATCAGCTGCGGCACCGAAACAAGGGCGGTAGCGGCCTCGATGTTCTCGGGCGTCAGCGCCTCCACGACAAGGTCGAGATCGCGCTCGAAGCTCGCCAGAAGGCCGCGCTCCATGCGCCGCTCCGCCGTATAGCCGAAGACGTCGAGACGACCGCCGCGCAGCCTCTTCATCGCGGCCAGGAGCTTGAACCCCTTCATCATCCAAGGCCCGAAGCTCGACTTGCGCGGGCTTCCGTCGGCGCCCTTCTTGCCGAGGATCGGCGGCGCCAGATGGAACTCCAGCCGATCGTAGCCCTGGAACTGCTTCGCCAGCTCGCGCTGGAACGACCCGTCGGTATAGAGCCGCGCCACCTCGTATTCGTCCTTGATCGCCATCAGCTTGAACAGGCTGCGCGCGGCGGCCTCGGCGACATCGGTCGACCCCGGCTTGGCCTTGTCTTCGGCTGCGCGGATGGCTGCGATCCGTGACCTGTAGCGATCCGCATAGGCAGCGTTCTGGTAGGCGGCAAGGAACTCGGCGCGCCTGGCGACGATCTCGTCCAGTGTCTGCGCAACGGGTTGCTCGTCGCCGCGGCTTGAACTCTCCACCATGGCGCGCACGAAGTCGGGCTCGTGGCCGGCACGACGGCCCCAGCGGAACGCCGAAATGTTCATCGCCACCGCTTCGCCGTTGAGTTCGATCGCCCGCTCGATCGCGTCTCCGGACAGGGGCAGGCCGCCACGCTGGAAGGCAAGCCCAAGCAGGAACATGTTGGCGCCGAGCGAATTGCCGAACAGGGCGGTTGCTGCACGTGAGGCGTCGAAGAAATGCACGTTCGCCTCGCCTGCAGCGGCCCGGATCGCCTTCTTCAGGCGTTCGGTCGGCAAGGTGAAATCGGCCGAGCGTGTGAACTCGCCGGGCATCACCTCCGATGTGTTGGAGACGAAGATCGTATGGTTCTCGCGTACGGCAGCCAGCACCTTCTTGGCGCCTGACACCACAAGGTCGCAGCCCAGGATCAGGTCGGCCTTGCCGGCCGAGACGCGGATGGCGTTGATGTCGGCGGGCGTCGGCGCAATGCGGACATGGCTGAACACCGAGCCGCCCTTCTGGGCGAGGCCGGCCATGTCGATCATGCCGCAGCCCTTGCCTTCGAGATGCGCCGCCATGCCGAGGATGGCGCCCACGGTGACGACGCCGGTGCCACCAACACCGTCGATGATCGCTGCCCAGCCATTGCGGTCGATCGCAAACGGCTTTGGCTCGGCCACGCCCTGCAGCGGATCACTGGCGCCGGCAACACCGTCGGCCTTGCGGATCTTGGCGCCATGCACCGTCACGAAGGACGGGCAGAAGCCGCCGAGGCAGGAGAAATCCTTGTTGCAGCTCGACTGGTCGATCTTGCGCTTGCGGCCGAACTCGGTCTCGACAGGCTGGATCGAGACGCAGTTGGATTTCACCCCGCAGTCGCCGCAGCCCTCGCACACCAGCTCGTTGATGAAGACGCGCTTGTCGGGATCGGGGAAGGTGCCGCGCTTGCGCCGACGCCGCTTTTCGGCAGCGCAGGTCTGGTCATAAAGCAGCACGGTAACGCCATCGATGTCGCGCAGCTCGCGCTGCACGAAGTCGAGGTCGTCGCGATGATGGAAACTGGTATCCGCGGGGAATTGTGCACGGCTGCCATATTTGTCCGGCTCGTCGGTGACGACGGCGATGCGCTCGACGCCCTCGGCCCGGATCTGGCGGGCGATCATGTCGACGGTCAGGCTGCCTTCATGCGGCTGGCCGCCGGTCATGGCGACAGCGTCGTTGTAGAGGATCTTGTAGGTAATGTTGGCCTTCGAGGCGAGCGCGAAGCGGATCGCCAGCGTGCCCGAGTGATTGTAGGTGCCGTCGCCCAAATTCTGGAACAGGTGCTTGCGCTTGGAGAACGGCGCCTGCCCTATCCATTGCGCGCCCTCCCCGCCCATGGCGGTGAAACCGACGGTGTTGCGGTCCATCCATAGCGACATGAAGTGACAGCCAATGCCGGCTCCGGCGATCGACCCGTCCGGCACCTTGGTCGAGGTGTTGTGCGGGCAGCCGGAGCAGAAGAACGGCGTGCGCCCGGCGATGTCCTTGGTGTCGGCCAGCATGGCCTGGTATTGCCGCAGCCGACCGACGCGGCCGGCGATCTCCTCCGACGGACCGATGGTCTTGAGAACGCGCTCGCCGATGGCAATCGCGATATCGTTGGGGTCGAGCGCACCCTTGGCCGGGAACAGCCACTCGCCGCGTTCGTCCTTCTTGCCGACGACCTTGGGCTGCATCGAGGTGCCGTAGAGCACCTCGCGCACCTGGGTTTCGATGAGCGAGCGTTTTTCCTCGACGACGATGATCGTCTCGAGGCCGCTGGCGAAATCCTTGATGTGCTCGAGGTCGAGCGGCCACGAACAGCCGACCTTGAAAAGCCGGATGCCGAGCTGGCCTGCCTTCTTTTCGTCGATGCCGAGATCGTCGAGCGCCTGGCGAACATCCAGGAAACTCTTGCCTGTGGTGATGATGCCGAGCCTGGCCTTGCGGCCGCCGGAATAGACGATGCGGTTGATGTTGTTGACACGGATGAAGGCCGCTGCTGCCGCACGCTTGTATTCGTGCAGCCGCGCTTCCTGGCCGAGCTGGTCGAGCTCGTTGCGGATGTTGAGCCCGCCCGGCGGCATGTCGAACTCGGGCAGGACAATGTTCAGCCGTTCGAGCGATGCATCGACGGAAGCCGTGGATTCGATGTTGTCCTTGACGCATTTGATTGCAGTCCAGGTGCCGGCGAAGCGCGACAGGGCAAAGCCGTAGAGGCCGTAGTCGATCAGCTCCTGCACCCCACCCGGGTTGAGGATCGGGATCATCGTGTCGACAAACAGGAACTCGGTCGCATGCGCATTGGTCGAGGACTCGGCCATGTGGTCGTCGCCCATCAGCGCCAAAACGCCACCGTGCTTCGACGAGCCGGCGAGATTGGCATGACGGAACACGTCGCCCGAGCGGTCGACGCCGGGGCCCTTGCCGTACCAGACCGAGAAGACGCCGTCGTGCTTGCCTTCGCCGAGCAGTTCTGCCTGCTGCGAACCCCAGCAGGCCGTCGCGGCCAGCTCCTCGTTGAGGCCGGGCTGGAAGACAACGTTGGACTGGGCGAGCTGGGACTTGGCCTTCCACAATTGCATGTCGAGCCCGCCGAGCGGCGAGCCGCGATAGCCCGAGACGAAGCCCGCAGTGTCGAGGCCGGCAAGACGGTCGCGCTCGCGCTGCATCAAGAGCATGCGCACAACGGCCTGGGCACCGGAGAGAAAGACACGCTCCTTGCCAAGATCGAACTTGTCGTCGAGAGCCACGTCGTGAAGGGTCATGCGCATTTCCTGTGCCCCAGCCGCGCTCGATTCGGTGCAGTGGCTGACCATGGGTAGCTCAGGAATAGCTTTTCCGGGCGCGCCTGTCGCGTCAAACCAATTCCGTGCACCGGTTCTGATACGACTATGGCCTCAGGCGGCGGGCGGACAGGTGACGCCGCGCCCTTGCGGCAGCCGCCCGTCGGGATGGCCCTTGAGCTCGGGATTGGGGTCGTAGAACGGCCCGACGGCGAGCGGCTTGTCGGGCAGGTCAGACTGGTCCTGCGTCGAGGCCATGGTGGTTTCGATCGATTGTTTTTTCTTGCCCTCGGCGTCCTCGATCACGATCGACACCTTGTAGGGCCGGTCCTTGACGAGGCATTCCAGCGGCGGGCTTTCGATGGTCACCTTGTCGTTCATCGGCCAGATCTTCTGGCGCACGACGATCGCCTCACCGCCGGCCGGGTTCTCGAAACTCGCTACCGCCACCTCGTCGTTGCCGACCGGCCTCAGCGGCTTCAGCGTCACCATGTAGCGCACGGTTGCGACCCGGTAGTTGAAGACGAACAGCCGGCCGGACAGCTCGAAGAACTCACCTTCCCCACCGCTTTCGCGACAGCCGGCGAGCGCCACGAATGCGAGGGCGGCGCATCCCAGGGCAAGGCGCAAGAGTGTCCGGTCACGCATTGAGCACCTCCTCCTTGCGTCTGTTGTAGTGGCGCCTGGCCTTCTGCCGGTTGCCGCACACGGCCATGTCGCACCACATGCGGCTGCCGTTGCGGCTGCGGTCGATGAACAGCCAGCGGCAGTTCGGGCAGATGCGCAGCCGGGCGAGATTTTCGGCCGACATCAACGACAACGCCGAGACCGCGAGCCCGGCCTCGAAGGCGAGCGGCCCCGGTGAGCGGCCGAACGGCGCCCCTGGCGCGAACGTTTCTTCCGAGCCGGCGAGCCCCCGGGCACAGGCATCGAGAAACGCTGGCAGCTCCGCAGCTGCCAGCTCTCCGTCGGCAGCAGCCCGGCGGAACAGGCGGTCCGTCGCCTCGCGAATGGCGATCACCTTTCCGGCAATCGCCTGCGGATCATCGGCGGCAAGTGCCCTGCCCCGCAGCTCGTCGGCGCGGAACTCGTTGGCGGCGGCTGCGAAGCGACGGATCTCGGCCGTGTCGGCGAAGCGATCGAAACTGCGCTCGGCATCGCCGCGCAACACGACCGTGTTGGCCGTATCAAGCGCCAGCACGCCACCTGAGAAACGATGAGGTGTCCACGAAACCGTCATGGCTCAAATCTAACTGGTAAACTCAATTTGACAAGTTAGATTCATAAGCGCAATTTCACGAGGCGGGGGATGATCCCGCCGCGCCGGAACGTGCATGCTCTACTTCCTGCAACAGATCCTCAACGGCGTGCATTCGGCGGCCATCTATGGCCTGCTCGCCTTTGGCTATGCGCTGGGCAACGGGCTGCTCAAGCGGACCAATCTCGCCTATGGCGGCCTCTTCGCCTTCTGCGGCCAGACCATGATCCTGGCTGCCGTCTACGGCTATCAGGTGTTGTGGCTGACATTGCCGGCGACAATTGCCTTCGGCATCGCGATTGCGCTCGCTTATGCGGCACTGCTTAGCCGCTTCCTTTCGCGCTCCGTCTTCCTGCCGCTGGCCAGCCAATCGCCCAACTCCATCGTCGCCGCCACGCTCGGTGTGCTCATCGTGCTGATGGAACTGAGCCGCATCTCGGCCGACACCCATGATTTCTGGCTGCCGCCGATACTGGCAACGCCTGTCGTTTTCGCCGGCGGCAGCACCTTCGTGGCGACGCTGACCTTCATCCAGCTGATCAATGTGGCGATTGCCTCGGGCCTCATCGTCGCAGGCGCGATCTATCTGTCGCGCTCGCGCTTCGGCCGGTATTGGCGGGCCGTGTCCGACGATCCGTTCGCCGCCGAACTCTGCGGCCTCGACGTCAGTCGTGTCTTCCATCGCGCGCTTCTGTTGGGCGGCCTGTGTGCAGCCATCGCAGGCGTGCTTGCCGCGCTCTATTACGGCAATCTCGGTTTCGGCGCCGGGCTGGTCTACGGCCTGAAGATCCTGTTTATCACAGCTGTCGGCAGCTACTACGCACCGTCAAGGGCAGCGATCGGCGCGGCTTTCTTCGGTATCGCTGAATCACTCTGGGCCGGCTACTTCCCGATCGAATGGCGCGACGCCTGGATGTATGGCCTGCTCGCCGCCATGCTGGTCCTGACCGCCGACCGACGCGACGCCCCGGCCTCCGCCTGAGGCATGGAAAACAGCTGCGACTTTGGTCGAATACCCTCCGGTTAGCCCACCTTTTCCCCGGTTTTGCGGCCTTTGTCGCGGTTGACGACACAAGCCCGTTATGTTGACGCGGCACCCACGGGCAGCATACCCATGAACACCAAGGGGCATGCTCAAAAAACCACAACGGGGAGCCAACGCCGCCCCGCTAAATAAGGGAGGAATGCATGGCAGGGCTGCTGGCTCTATCCAGACTTATTGACCGCATAAATGAGATAATCGGCAAAACCATTTCCTGGGCGATCCTGGTCGCCATCCTGGTCAGCGCCGGCAATGCGATCGTTCGCAAGACCTTCAACATGTCTTCCAACGCTTGGCTGGAACTGCAGTGGTACCTGTTCGGCGCCGCCTTCATGCTGGCCGCCGCCTACACGCTGAAGCAGAACGAGCACATCCGCATCGACATCGTTTACGGCATGTTCTCGCGCCGGGTGCAGCACTGGATCGACCTGCTCGGGCACCTGCTGTTCCTGATGCCCTTCGTCATCCTGATGATCTTCTACTTCGTCCCCTATGTCAGCCTGTCGTTCCGCTCGGGCGAAATGTCGTCCAGCGCCGGCGGCCTGATCCTGTGGCCGGCCAAGGCGCTGCTGCTGGTGGGCTTCATCCAGCTATTCTTCCAGGGCGTGTCCGAGATCATCAAGAAGATTGCAATCATGCGCGGCGACCTGGAGGACCCCAATCCTTTCGTTTCGGCCCATGAGGCCGCCGAACTCGAAGGCAAGGCCCTGGCCGACGAGGTGCGCTCATGATGGAGTTCATCGCCCAGAACATGGCGCCGATCATGTTCCTCTCGCTGATCATCTTTCTGCTGATCGGCTATCCCGTTGCCTTTTCGCTGGCCGCCAACGGCCTGCTGTTCTTCCTCATCGGCGTCGAACTCGCCCCGCTGTCGGGCGGCTCGATCAATCTTTCCTGGCCATTGCTCTATGCCTTGCCCGAACGTTTCTGGGGGGTGATGGCGAACGAGACGCTGCTGGCGATCCCGTTCTTCACATTCATGGGCATCGTGCTCGAACGCTCCGGCATGGCCGAGGACCTGCTCGACACCATCGGCCAGCTGTTCGGCCCGATCCGCGGCGGTCTTGCCTATGCCGTCATCTTCGTCGGAGCGCTTCTGGCAGCCACCACGGGCGTGGTCGCAGCATCGGTCATCGCCATGGGCCTGATCTCGCTGCCGATCATGCTGCGCTACGGCTATGACCGCAGGCTTGCATCGGGCGTCATCGCGGCGTCCGGCACGCTCGCCCAGATCATCCCGCCCTCACTCGTGCTCATCGTGCTGGCCGACCAGCTCGGCCGTTCGGTCGGCGACATGTACAAGGGCGCGCTGATCCCCGGCCTCGTGCTCACCGGCCTCTATATGGGCTACATCCTGCTGATGTCGATCATCCGGCCGAAATCGATGCCAGCGCTTCCACTGGAAGCCCGCACGCTCGGCCATGGCGTGACCTCTCTGTTCGTAGCGCTCGCGGTGGCCGCTGTCATCGCCTACGCGGCGCATGTCTACCTATCGCCCACCCACGGCGCCAACGCCGACATCCTCGGCGCCTGCGTCGGCATCATCTTCATTTACGTCGTCGCCATCGCCGACCGCGGCCTGAAGTTCAACATGATGTCGCGGCTGGCCCAGCAGGTCATCATCGTGCTGATCCCGCCGCTGGCCCTGATATTCCTGGTGCTCGGCACCATCTTCCTCGGCATCGCCACGCCGACGGAAGGCGGCGCCATGGGTTCGGTCGGCGCGTTGGTCATGGCCGCCGCCAAGGGCAGGCTCAACCTCGACGTCATCAAGCAGGCGCTGGCCTCGACCACGCGCCTGTCGTCTTTCGTCATCTTCATCCTGATCGGCGCCCGCGTCTTCTCGCTGACGTTCTATGGCGTCAACGGCCACCTCTGGGTCGAGCACCTCCTGGTGTCGTTGCCTGGCGGCGAGATCGGCTTCCTGATCGCAGTGAACATCCTTGTCTTCCTGCTGGCGTTCTTCCTCGATTTCTTCGAGCTCGCCTTCATCATCGTGCCGCTGCTGGCGCCCGCAGCCGACAAGCTCGGCATCGACCTGATCTGGTTCGGCGTGCTCTTGGGCGTCAACATGCAGACCAGCTTCATGCATCCGCCCTTCGGCTTCGCGCTGTTCTATCTGCGCTCGGTCGCGGCCCGCGTGCCCTATCTCGATCGCATCACCGGCAAGAACATCCAGCCGGTGACGACGGGCCAGATCTACTGGGGAGCCGTGCCCTTCGTCTGCATCCAGATCATCATGATCGGCCTGACCATCGCCTTCCCGCAGATGGTGATGCACTACAAGGGCAAGGTGGTCGATCCGAGCACCATCGAGATCAAGATGCCCGACATGCCCGGGCTCGGTGGCGGTCTCGGCCTGCCCCCGCTCGGCGCACCTGCCGGCGGCACCGCGCCCGCGCAGCCGGCGCCCGCCAACGATCTCACGAAGCCGCCGAGCTTCAACTGATCCGCAAAGCAAAAAGGGCGCCGAAAGGCGCCTTTTCTTTGCTCGGAGATGAGTGCCGGCCATGGCAGCCTGTGTTTAACCTCGGCTCAAAGGCCGAATGGACATGGGAGGCATAAGCCACCCGCCCGATGTCGCCTTTGCCAGAACTTCGGAATGCTGCTATCCAGCCTTCGCCGAAAAAGACATGGCCGGTTCGGTAAGTCCGGTCACTTCCCTCCAGGGGAAGCCTGCCCACCGCCTTGCGGGAGGACCCACGGCCGGACCGCGATGGCATTTGCCGCGTGGCCGGCGGGTCTATGGCAATCCCTGTTTCGGGGGCGCACGATCTCCGGTCGCACGGCACATCCTGTCCGCATTCAACCCGAACAGGAGACTTCAATGAAACTCAACCACGCCAACCTCGCCACGTCCGATGTGGCGGCCCTCGCCGGATTCTTCGCCGATCATTTCGGCTTCCGGCTCGACGCCATACGCGGCCGGGATGCCTTTGCCGTCCTGACCGGCAGCGACGGCTTCGCGCTCAACCTGATGAAGCCCGGGACCAGCGACGGCCCCTACCCCGCAGGTTTCCATGTCGGCTTCTTCGTCGAAAGTCCGGAGCTTGTCCGCGTCAAGCAGGCCGAGCTGGCTGCAGCCGGCTTCGCCCCGGGCGAGATCCAGGAACTGACCCGCGGCGGCACAAGGTCGACAACCTTCTACTGCAACGCCCCCGGCGGCGTTCTGGTCGAAGTCGCCTCGTCCTGACCCCAAAGAGAAAGCCCGAGGCGCGAGCCCCGGGCTTTCCGATGCAAGGCGTGGCGGCGAGCTTAGAGCTTGCCGTTGCGCTGCTGGATCATCATGAAGGTGTCGTAGTTGTACTCGGCGATCTGGGCCCACAGATAGTGGTCCTTGCGGAACGCCTTGATCGAGTCCCAGACCTTCTTGAAGCCAGCATTCGAAGCTTCCATTTCGGCGTAGACGCCGTTGGCCGCTTCGAAGCAGGCCGAGAGGATTTCCGGGCTGAACGGACGCAGCTGCGCGCCGTTGGCAACCAGGCTCTTGATCGCGGTCGGGTTCAGGTGGTCGTACTTCTGCAGCATGTTGGCGTCTGCCGCCTGGGCAGCCGTGCGCAGCAGCGACTTGTATGCCGGGCTGAGTTCCTCGACCTTGGCCTTGTTGAACATGAAATGAACAGTCGGGCCACCTTCCCACCAGCCGGGATAGTAGTAGTAGGGCGCGACCTTGTGGAAGCCGAGCTTCTCGTCGTCATAGGGACCGACCCACTCGGCAGCATCGATCGTGCCCTTTTCGAGCGCCGGATAGATGTCGCCACCGGCGAGCTGCTGCGGCACGACGCCGAGCTTCTCCAGCACCTTGCCGGCAAAGCCGCCGACGCGGAACTTGAGGCCCTTGAGATCCTCGACAGTGTTGATCTCCTTGCGGAACCAGCCGCCCATCTGCACGCCGGTGTTGCCGCCGGGCAGGCCGTAGAGGCCCTGGGTCGCGAGGAACTCGTTGAACAGGTCGATACCGCCGCCGTGATAATGCCAGGCATTGATGCCGCGCGCATTGAGCGAGAACGGCACGGCCGCACCCAGTGCCCACGTGGGGTCCTTGCCCCAGTAGTAGTATGCCACCGTGTGGCAGGCTTCGACGGTGCCCGCAGCGGCCGCGTCAGCTGCCTGCAGTCCGGGAACGATTTCGCCGGCGGCAAAGGGCTGGATCGTGAAGTTGCCGTCCGTCGCTTCCGACAGGTACTTCGACAGCACTTCGGCGCCACCGTAGATCGTGTCGAGCGACTTCGGGAACGACGAGGCCAGACGCCAGGTCACTTTCGGATTGGACTGGGCAATGGCCGGAGCGGCGAGCGTCGCAGCGGCTGCTGCCGCTCCGACGCCAGTCGTGCCGGCTTTCCTGATAAATGAACGGCGATCCATCAAAATCCTCCCATGCTGGACCGTAAGAACATATGCGGCGTTGGGGACATTATCGGCCTCCCAAGACTGACGCCGCCGCCGACAATACACGGCGAAGGAAGCGAGTAAAGCGCGCGAAACTGAGCGTTTGCGAGCGAACCGCGGAAAATATGAACCCGGCGCAAGCATCTAAAACTATAGTCTAATCCCGCGCGCCGAGCACATGCGAGATATGCAAACTTGTGTTGGATAAATGCCTTGGGATCGCCTATTTTGTGGGCAAGGAAGCAGCCTGCTTTCCAAGAGGATTTGAGCCCCATCATGCACCAGCCGCTCGTCGCCGTGTCGACAGACGTCAAGCAGTTCGAGAACTACACTTGGCATGCAGCGCCCCAGCAATATCTGGAGGCGGCAATTTCGGGTGCCGGCGTGCTGCCTGTGCTGGTGCCGTCCTTCGGCGATCGCCTCGACCTCGACGAGCTGTTGTCGTCGGTCGACGGCGTCATGCTGACCGGCTCCAAGTCCAATGTCGATCCGCGCCTTTACGGCGAAGAGGCGACGGAAGCCAACGGGCCCTACGACTTCGCCCGCGATTCCACCACCATGCCCCTGATCCGCAAGGCGATCGAGCGCGGCGTGCCGCTGCTTGCCATCTGCCGCGGCATCCAGGAGCTCAACGTCGCCCTTGGCGGCTCGCTCGCCACCGAAATCCAGGAGCGCGACGGCATCGACGACCACCGCGCCCCCGTCAGCGACAACCAGGACGAACGTTTCGCCATTCGCCAGACGGCGACGATCAAGCCGGGCAGCTGCCTGGCCGGTGTATTCGGCCCCGGCGACATCCTGGTCAACTCGGTCCACCGCCAGGCAGTCGAGCGGCTCGGTGCCAAGCTGCAGGTCGAGGCCATAGCGCCCGACGGCACGGTCGAAGCCGTGTCGGTGCGCGATTCCAGGGCCTTTGCCGTCGGCGTGCAGTGGCACCCCGAATATTGGGTCAAGTCGGACGATATCTCGCAGCGCATCTTCAAGGCGTTTGGCGATGCCGTGCGGGCGCATGCGGTGGCGCGTCAGGCGGCAAGGGCTGCTGCGGAGTAGTATCCGCGTGTTGCCAATGCGGCCTCCGCTTTGGCAACTCTCCTCTCCGGTTCTCTGCGCGAACCACCCCTCCCCATTTCGCGGGGCGAGGAACCCAAGCGCTACGAACCCAAGCGCTACAAGGCCGCTGACCTATGCTCGTTCCCTAGGCTTGCCCGTCGACTGGCGGACATGCAGTTCCGGCTTGATGAGCTCCTGCGAGGGGCGCACCTGCTGACCATTGAGTTTGTCGAGCAGGGCGCTTGCCGCACGGCGGCCGACCTCGCGCTGACCGTTCCAGACGGTGGTCAGCGCCGGCGTTGCGATCTCGGCTTCCTCGAGGTCGTCATAGCCGGTGACGGAAACGTCGATGCCCGGCACCAGACCGGCACGGGCGATGCCGTTCATCAGGCCGATGGCGACGAGATCGTTCCAGCAACAGGCAGCCGTCGGCTTGTCCTTGAGCGCCAGGAACTGCCCCGCCGCCTCGAACCCGCCCTGCTTGGTGCGCGGGCCGGCGATGCGCCATGACGGCAGCACTTCGAGCCCGGCTGCCTCCATCGCATTGAGATAGCCCTGATAACGATGGCGGCCGGTCGAGGTCTGGTCGGTGCCGCCGATCATGGCGATGCGCTTATGGCCGAGCGAGATCAGATGATTGGTGGCGAGCGCGGTGCCATAGGCATCGTCGCCGCGGAAGACAGGAACCTCGGCGCCCTCGACGGAGCGCGCGATCAGCACCGCCGGCAGTCCGTTCTCCTCGGCCATGATGATGTCCTCGGGCGGCGTGCCGATGGCCGGCGACATGATCACGCCATCGGCGCCGAGTTGCAGCAGCGTGTCGACGAAGGTGCGCTGCTTTTCAAGATCGTCATAGTGATTCGACAGGATGAAGGTCTGCCGGCTGCGGTCCAGCTCGCTCTCGATCGAGCGCAGGATCTCGGCATAGAACGGGTTCATGATGTCGTGCACGACGACCCCGACGATGCCGGAGCGCGAGGTGCGCAGGCTGGCTGCACGGCGGTTGTAGATGTAACCGATCTCGCGGGCGTGCTGCTTGATGCGGTCACGGGTGACGTCGGCAACAAGCGGGCTGTCGCGCAAGGCGAGCGACACAGTCGCGGTCGAGACTCCGAGTGCGTCGGCAATCGTCGAAAGCTTGATCTTCTGAGCCAGCGGGCCCTCCATCCGCAAGCGTGAACGGACGGTCTTTTAAACCGTTTAAAGCCCTATGCCATTGTTCAACGGCAAATCAAAGCTTTTTTGCCAGCTCCTCGGCCTCGGCATTGAGTGCCGCACGGTTACGGACCCGCAGCGTGTGCTCGCGATGGACTATATAGAGGCCGCTGCCGACGATGATCGTAGCCCCGGCAAGGGTCCAGCGGTCGGGTAGCTGGTCGAACACCAGCCAGCCCAGAATGATCATCCACACCATCTGCAGATAGGGATAGGGCGCAAGTGCCGTGGCAGTGGCACGCATGTAGGCCTTGATCAGCAGCCAATGGCCGAAGCCGCCGAAAACGCCGAGCCCGAACAGTACCAGCCAGTCATAGAGATGGGCGGGCATCGAGCCTGCCAGCGGCAGCGCCGGCAGCATGAAGATGGCCGGCACGACCGCCGAATAGAGGATCAGGCTTTCAGCCGTTTCGGTACCGCCCATCTTGCGGGTCAGGATGTTGTAGAGCGACGAACTCAGCATCGCGCAGATCGAAAACAGGTGACCGATGCCGAAGCCGCCAAAACCCGGCCGGGTGATGACGATGACGCCGAGGAAGCCGACGCCGACAGCAAGCCAGCGCCGCCAGCCGGCCCATTCGCCCAGCATCGGGCCGGCGAGTGCGGTGATGACCATGGGACTGGCGAAATTGATCGACACAGTCTCGGCCAGTTGCAGCGTCTGCAGGGCGGCAAAGTTGAAGATCGTCGAGCCGAACATGAAGACGGCGCGCAGGATCTGCATTGACAGGCTCTGAGGCACCAACCGCTCCGGCCGCCGCCAGGCCTTGAACAGCACGAGCACCAGCACGGCATGGACGGCGAAGCGCACCCAGGTGACGAAAGGTGCGGCCAGGCCCGAGGTGACCAGGTGCTTGGCACTGGTATCGAGGAAGGAGAAGACCAGGCCCGAGGCGAATATCAGCAGGATCGCCGAGGTCGGCGTTGCGGTTTCTGCTGGTTTTTGGGAGGTCACGCTGGCGGGCCGGAAAATGGGACGGAGGTCATCAGGCTAGCGCATCGGCCAGGAAGGCACGATGCGCCGATTCAACAAGTTGGAACGTCCTTAGCGCGTCCTTTCCGACGCCCGGCGCTCTAATGCGCCAATGACCGCCGCCCGGCAAGGCAAAACTGGTGGTCCAATCGAGAAACGGCCTATTCGGCCGCTTCGGCCTCGACTTCGTGCTCGGCTTCGGCAGCCGGCTCAGCGTCGCTGCCGGTGACCTCGTCGTCAATGATGGCGAGATCCGACAGATTGGCCTCGATACGCAGCAACAGCTTGGTCAGTTGCTTCACGTCCTTCTTGTCCAGGCCCCTGAGCGCCTGCTTCTCGGTCTTCTTGACCGACTTCTCGACGGCACGGATGGCGTCCCTGCCGGTATCGGTCAGGTAGATGTGGGCCTGGCGCGCATCGGTGTCGGAGGCGCGCTTTTCGAGAAAGCCCTGCGCCTGCAGCCGGTTGATGGTCTTGGTGATGGTCGGCGGACGAACGCCGAGGCGCGAGGCGAGCTGGCCGGGCGTCTGGCCGTCCTCGTCGTGCAGCGACAGCATGATCTGGTCCTGGCCAGCGTAGAAACCATGCGTGAGCAGCCGCGCAGCGAGCGTCGTGCGCGCCAGCCGGGCCACATGGTGAAGCCGGTTCATCGCCGCGCCTTTGTTGGACTTGGACATCCGCATCTCCTGCGCCACGCCTCGCACCGTGATGGTCGAGAATAGTTACCGCGCGGCCGTTGGCAATCACCTTCGCGTGCGATCGTTGCCATGTCGCTTTGCCGGCAACCAACCACCTGCGAGCGCGTCTTGCCAGACGGATGTTACAGTTCGATGACAGGAATGCTTCGCCGGCAAATTTCCGGCAAAAAGACTTAGCCGGCGCGCTTCACCGCAATGATCATCAGCGCCTCGTAGGCGGCATCGACTTCACGCACGGCACTCTGCACGCCCTGCCCGGCCCGGCGCAGGATGCCGTCGTCGACATTCATGGTGTCGCGCACGCCCTGCCGCTCGTTGTAGGGCGGAGCGGTCATGTAGATGTGTTCGCTGAGATCGTCGGGGAAGAACATCTGCCCGGTCAGCACCTCGCCGTCCCTGGGCACCGCCTTGAAGTGGATATGGGTGGTGCGGCCGCGATACCAGCCGGGATAGATCGTCCTGAAGGCGACGATGCCGTCCTTGCCGGTGCTTTGCCAGCCGCGCAGGAATTTTTCGCCCGACGTGTCGACATCGCGCTTGTCGCCCTGGCCGGGATAGCCGGAATAATGCCCCTTGGCATCGCAATGCCAGAGGTCGACGCGGGCGCTCTCGATCGGCCGGCAGTCCTGGTCGACCACCTGCAGCCGCACCATCAGGTCGATGCCCTTGCGTCCTTCGGTGATGTCGGCGCGCTCAAGCGCCGGATCGAAATAATACGGACCTTCCGTCGTCTCGGGCGTCAGCATGCAGACACCCGCCCCGGGCATGAGCAGCGACGTGCCTGCCTGCGGCGAGGCCTGCTGGGCAAAGGCGCGCGCCGACAGCAAGGCACTGCCGCCAGCCGTTACCGCGATCAGGCCAAGCGCCCGGCGGCGCGAAAGATTGACAGGTTTTTCAGGCATGGGCGCCCGGCTCCTTTGTTGGGGTCGGTGCCCCCGCCCCGTGAGGCAATCTAGGAACGGCCGGGCCGCGGGCCTAATGAATTTTCGGTAATCTCTCTGGCCGAAACTCTACTGCCGTTTGAGACGTGCAAAAGCCTCTCCGGCATCCTATATGGAGCCTCTATTCGACCCCGAGGACGACCATGACCGAAGCTCAGACCCAAATCCCCGTCACCGTGCTGACCGGCTATCTCGGCTCCGGCAAGACGACCCTGCTCAACCGCATCCTGTCCGAGAACCACGGCAAGCGTTATGCGGTCATCGTCAACGAATTCGGCGAGATCGGCATCGACAACGACCTGATCGTGGAATCCGACGAGGAAATCTACGAGATGAACAATGGCTGCGTCTGCTGCACCGTGCGCGGCGACCTGATCCGCGTCGTCGAAGGCCTGATGCGCCGGCCCGGCCGTTTCGACGCCATCGTCGTCGAGACCACCGGCCTTGCCGACCCGGTACCGGTTGCCCAGACCTTCTTCATGGACGACGACGTCCGCTCCAAGACCAAGCTCGACGCCGTTGTCGCCCTGGTCGACGCCAAGCACCTGCCGCTGCGCCTGAAAGATTCTCGCGAGGCCGAGGACCAGATCGCCTTCGCCGACGTCGTCGTTCTCAACAAGACCGACCTCGTCAACGAGGACGAGCTGCGCCAGGTCGAGGCAACCATCCGCGCCATCAACCCGACGGCCAAGATCCATCGCACCACCCGCGCCGGCGTGGCGCTCGACCAGGTGCTCGACCGCGGCGCCTTCGATCTGCAGCGCGTCCTGGCCGACGATCCGCATTTCCTCGACGCGCACGATCACGACCATGACCACGATCATGAATGTGGCCCGAACTGCGACCACGACCATCATCACCACCACGATCATGATCACCACCACCATGATCACCACCACCATGATCATGACCATGACCACGATCACGACCATGGCGCGGTGTCGCCGATCCACGATGTGACGGTGAAGTCGGTGTCGCTGCGCGGCGGCGACATGGACCCCAAGAAGTTCTTCCCCTGGATCGAAAAGATCACCCAGATGGAAGGCCCCAACATCCTGCGCCTCAAGGGTATCATCGCTATCAAGGACGATCCGGACCGCTATGTGCTCCAGGGCGTCCACATGATCATCGAGGGCGACCACCAGCGTGCCTGGAAGGATGGCGAGAAGCGCGAGAGCCGGCTGGTGTTCATCGGCCGCGAACTCGACGCCGAGCGCCTGACGCGTAGCTTCGAGGCCTGCCAGGCGGCGTAAGCTGCCCTCAATCCTTGCTAGCGCTGACGAGGTCGAGTAAGGCCCCCTCACCGGGTCGCTACGCTCGCCACCTCTCCCCCCATTTCGTGAGGGCGAGGAATCGCTGCTTCGGCGATTGGCGTTTTCTCTCCCCCGGGCAGGGGGGAGAGGTGGCGAGCGCAGCGACCCGGTGAGGGGTGCTTGCAAGTACCCGCAACCCGACCGGACGTTACAAAATCATGCCGACAGTCGCCCCGTTTGATCTCGAAGGCCATTGCGTTGCTGCAGCCTTCCTCGACAACATCCCCTTCTTCGCGCTCGCCGACGGCATGGTGCACTGGCTCGACCACGGCCAGAAGTCGCTGAAGCTGCATGACGGGCTGCTGGCGGCGACCACGACAGCCAGGAACGACCTGCTGATCACGGGCGGCGAGGACGGCAAGGTGATGTCGCTTTCGTCAGCGGGATCAGCCGAAGAGCTGGCCAGCGCCGGCCGCAAATGGGTGACGTCGGTGGCTTCAGGCCCGCAGGGTGCGGTCGCCTATGCCAGCGGCCGCAATGCCTGGGTTCGCTTCGCCGACGGCAAGATCAAGGAATATGCCCACCCGCGCTCTGCCGAAGGCATCGCTTTTTCGCCCAAGGGCATGCGCATCGGCGTCGCCCGCTACAATGGCGCGACCCTGCATTTCCCGGCCGCCGAGGGCGCACCTACCGAGCTGCAGTGGGACGGCGCACACACCGGCATCACCTTTTCGCCCGACGGCGCCTATGTCGTGACATCAATGCAGGAAAACGCGCTGCATGGCTGGAAGCTCGCCGACGGCAAGCACATGCGCATGACCGGCTATCCCGCCAAGGTGAAGAGCCTGTCGTGGAGCGCCAAGGGCAAGTGGCTGGCGAGCTCCGGCGCGCCGGCGGCCATCGTCTGGCCATTCACAGGCAAGGACGGCCCGATGGGCAAGGCGCCTCTGGAACTCGGCACCCGCGCCAACGCCATGGTGACCACGGTCTCGTGCCATCCGAGCGAAGACATCGTCGCAGTCGGCTTCGACGACGGCATGGTGCTGGCGGTGCGTTTGGCCGACTCCAAGGAGGTGCTTTTGCGCCGCCCCGGCAAGGGCGCCATCACCTCCATGGCCTGGGACAAGGACGAACGCCGCATCGCCTTCGGCAGTGCCGCCGGCGATTGCGGCGTCATCGATATCGCGGGCTGATCTCAACCATAGCGAACCGCCCGCGGCGGCGTGCGGCGCAATGCCAGGCCGTCGCGCATGTTGAGCGACAACAGCGCGATGTTGACGGCTCCGGCCGCAAGCTCCAGCACCTGCACGGTGACGAAGGCCGCGTCGAAGCGGCCCTCCCCCGCCCAGCCGGCCAGCACGTAGGCCGACGGCAGCAGCACCAGAATGCCGTTGGCAGCAACGATGCGCATGCGACGCTTCTTGCGCTGCACCCCCGGGCTCTTCCATCCCTTCGCCAACGAAAAGCCGGAGGCGCCGGCCACGATCATCAGCGGGATGAGCACCGCCATGCCGGCGAGTATGCCCGCCTTGGCCATAGCTACGGTTTCGAGATTGCCGGACAGCTCGGTGGCAACGGTGGCCAGCCAGAAGCTGCCGACGACGAGCAGGGCCGCGGCACCAGCCGCGGCATGGACTTTGGCTTTCATCGTCATGCCTCGCCGATTTCAATAGCAAGCTATATACCATTGCATAGCATGCTATTCAATGGCTATTTCTAAGCCATGACCTTCCAGAAAGACCGCTCAGCCGGCTATCTCGCCAACCAGATGGCGCGGCTCTTCGCCAAAGGCCTGCAACAGCGCATCCGCCCGCTCGGCCTTGCGCCGGCGCAGTTCATGACCCTGCTGGCCCTGTGGGACGAGGACGGGCTGACCCAGAGCGAACTGGTGCGCCGGCTCGACGTCGAGCAGGCGACCATGGCCAACACGCTGACACGGATGGAGCGCGACGGGCTGATCGAGCGGCGCACCCGGCCCGACGATGGCCGCTCGCAGTCCGTTCACCTGACCCCGAGAGCCGTGGCGCTGCGTGGACCCGCGACCGAGGCGGCGCGGGCGCAAAATGAGGCAGCGCTCGCCGCCTTCAGTGAAGACGAACGCCGTACATTCCTCGCTTTGATGCGGCGCGCTATCGCAGCCATGCACCAGGACTGATCACGCGAAGTTTGCCAAGCGCGAGCCTATTCCACCAGGCAGGTCGCCCGGCCGGTAAAGTTGAAGGTCTTGCCTTCGCCGCCTGATGTGCCGTCCGTGTCGTAGGTGGTGACCGCGTACTGGCCGATGTAGTCGCCATCGTCGCCCGACCTGGTCTTGACCATGACCTCAACATAGCCGTGCGGCTTGCCGGCCTCACGCTCGCGATAGACGATCAGCCTGAGTTCCTCGCCGTCGAGCCAGTATTGCGCCAGATGCGAACCGTCGAAGCTGATCTTGCGCAGGTCTTCGGCAACGCTCTTGTCGAGGATTTCGATCTCGCCCCGGAAATTGAAAACGGGGCTCCCCATGCCACGAGTGACACCACTCTCGATGGTCAGTTTCACTGCCTCATCCTTGGCACCGCATGACAGCCCGCCAGAGGCACCGGCCGGGCCTGCCACAAGCAGGATCGACATGGTGATACTATAACACGCACCGTCCCCTGCCCCCAAAGCACAGTGTCATGATCGTTGCCGGCGATTACGGCCCGAAAGGCGGCGCTGAGCCAACAGAGACCTGCACAACGGCCAGTTGCCGTTTGTAGGGGCGGCTGGCTAGAGTGGCGCCCGTCTGTCCAATGGGAGCCATGATGAACCGCATCGAACGACCCGAAACCACCGAAGGCGGCGTGCCGCTGTCGCGCATCGCAGAGCTTGCAGCGACGGAGGCGGAAATCTTCCGCCACGCCCGGCCCAAATCGGAGGCCGCATTGGGCAACGGCATGGCAGGGTTCTTCAACGGCGTCCCGATGCACTGGATGAAAGACTGGCCGACGCCCTTCCCCATCCTGGTCGACAAGGCGAGCGGTGCCACCATCACCGACGTCGACGGCAACAAGCTGGCCGACTTCTGCCTCGGCGACACCGGCTCGATGTTCGGCCATTCGCCGGCGCCCGTCGCCCGTGCCATCCGCCGCCAGGCTGCCCGCGGCCTGACCTATATGCTGCCGTCGGAGGATTCGCTCACGCTTGGCCTGCTCTTGGCAAAACGCTTCGGCCTGCCGCACTGGCAGATCGCGACGACGGCGACCGACGCAAATCGCTTTGCGCTGCGCGTCGCCCGCGCCGTCACCGGCCGCGACAAGATCCTCGTTTTCAACGGCTGCTACCACGGCGCGGTCGACGAGACGATGGTGCGGCTCGACGATGGCAAGCCGATCAACCGTCCTGGCCTCGCCGGCGAGTTCCGCGACCTCACCCAGCGCACGCGTATTGTCGAGTTCAACGATCTCGAGGCGCTGGAGAAGGCGCTGAGCCATGGCGACGTCGCCTGCGTCATCACTGAGCCTGTATTGACCAACTCCTGCATGGTGCTGCCCGAGCCCGGCTTCCTCGAAGGCGTGCGCGCGCTGACGCGGCAGGCCGGCACGCTGCTTCTGATCGATGAGACCCACACCATCTCGACCGGCCCGGGCGGCTACACCAGAAAGCACAATCTCGAGCCCGACCTGTTCGTGCTCGGCAAGCCTGTTGCCGGCGGTGTGCCGGCGAGCGTGTGGGGCATGAGCGAAGATCTCGCGGCCCGCTACGCTGCCTACAATGCCACCAAGGAGCCGGGCTATTCCGGCATGGGCACGACGCTGTCGGCCAATCCCCTCCAGTTCGCGGCGATGCGCGCAACGCTCGAAGAGGTCATGACCGAGGAAAACTACGCCCACATGGAGACGCTGGCCGAACGGCTGGCAACCGGCCTCGACAAGGCGATCCGAAAACGGAAACTGCCCTGGCACGTGATGCGTGTCGGCGCCCGTGTCGAGTTCATATGCGCCCCCGGCCCGCTCCGCAATGGCGGCGAGGCCGAGCACGCACATGCCTCCCGACTGGAGGCTGCCGTGCATGTGGCGCTGGTCAATCGCGGCGTGCTGATCGCGCCGTTCCACAACATGATGCTGGTCTCTCCGGTGACGACAGCGCGGCAGGTCGACAGACTGGTTGCAGCTTTCGGCGATATTGCCGCCCGTCTTACGGCATGAGACAAGGCACAAGGACAATTGAGTGACATCATGACATCACCTTCCGGCTCGACCATCGAAGAGGCCAGAGCCTTCCTCGACGCGAACCCTGATATCGAAGCCTTCGACATCGTTCTGACAGACGCCAATGGCGTCGGCCGCGGCAAGATCATTCGCCGCCATGAACTGATGGGACTGTACGAAGGCGGACGCCACCTGCCGATCTCGATCCTCGGCCTCGACATCACAGGCGAGGACGTCCACGAAACCGGCCTGATCTGGGATTCCGGCGACGGTGACCTGCGTGCATGGCCGATCCCGGGCACGCTGAAGCCGTTGCATGGCACCAGCCCGGCCCGCGGCCAGGTGCTGATGTCGATGTTCCATCTCGACGGCGCACCGATGACCTCGGACCCCCGCCTGGCGCTGAAGCGCCAGGTCGACAGGCTGGCCGAAAAGGGTCTTTACCCCGCCGGCGCCTTCGAGCTCGAATTCTTCCTGCTCGCCAACGACCGCGACGGCGACGGCAAGGTCCAGCCGGCCCGCGCAGTGCTGGATGGTCGTGCCTCGGGCAAGACCGAAGTCTATTCGGTCGACCATCTGCACGGCATGGAGCCTTTGTTCTCCGACATCTATGCTGCCGCAAAAGTGCAATGCATCCCGGCCGAGACGGTCATCTCGGAATACGCGCCGGGCCAATACGAGCTCACTTTGCGCTACCGCAAGGACGTGATGCAGGCGGCTGACGACCTGCTGATGCTGAAGCGGCTGGTGCGCGCCCAGGCTCGCCGCCACGGGGTGACTGCCTGCTTCATGGCCAAGCCGATCGAGAAATATGCCGGCTCGGGCATGCATTTCCACGTCTCGCTGCTCGACCGCGACGGTCGCAATGTCTTCACTGAAGCCGAGGAAGGCACCTGGGAGCCGAAGCTGCTGCACGCGCTCGGCGGCCTCGCCGACACGATGGCGGAATCGATGCTGGTGTTTGCCCCGCACGCCAACTCGTGGCGCCGCTTCGTGTCACAGTCCTATGCACCGGTGGCGCCGACCTGGGGCGTCAACAACCGCTCGGTGGCGCTGCGCGTGCCGGCGGGCGACGCCAAGAACCGCCGCATCGAGCACCGCCCCTCGGGCGTCGACGCCAACCCCTACCTTGTCGCCGCGACCATCCTCGCCGGCATCTCGAAGGGACTGGAGGAACAACTCGATCCCGGCCCGGAAACCTCAGGCAACGGCTACGAACAGGCTGAAGGCACCGAAAGCGTGATGCCGCCGGACTGGCGCTCGGCCATCGAGGCCGCCAAGGCCTCGGAATTCCTGCGCACCGCACTCGGCCACGACCTGCACCGCACGTTCACGGCGATCAAGGAAAGCGAATATTTCCGCGTCGCCCGCACGGTCAGCGAGCTGGACTACCACCTCTATCTACACGAGGTGTGATCCCCCGGGGATGGCGGACAATCGCCCGCCATCCCTCCCCAGCTTCGATCACATTTCGCCGCACGCCGACGAAGCCTCTGGTCTCGTCAGTCAAAAGAACATATCATGAACAAATGGCAGTTCTTTCGACCCGCGAGAAACTCGCGATCCTTTCCGACGCCGCGAAATATGACGCCTCCTGCGCCTCGTCGGGTGCCGGCGGGCGCGACTCGCTCAAGTCCGGCGGCATCGGCTCGACCGAGGGCATGGGCATCTGTCACTCTTACGCGCCCGACGGCCGCTGCATCTCTCTGCTCAAGATCCTGCTGACCAATTTCTGCATCTACGACTGCAGCTACTGCATCAATCGCTCCTCCTCCAATGTCCGCCGCGCCCGCTTCACGGTCGATGAGGTGGTGCGGCTGACCATGGACTTCTACAAGCGCAACTACATCGAGGGGCTGTTCCTGTCGTCGGGCGTCGTCCGTTCGCCCGACAACACCATGGGAGAGATGGTGGAGGTGGCACGACGGCTCAGGCTCGACGAGAAATTCGGCGGCTACATTCATCTCAAGACCATCCCCGAGGCGTCCGCCGAGTTGATCGAGAAGGCCGGCCTCTATGCTGATCGCCTGTCGATCAATGTCGAGCTGCCGACCGACGAGGGCGTGAAGCGGCTGGCGCCGGAGAAACGGCCGGAGACGATCCGTGTCTCGATGGCAAAGCTGCGCTCGAAGATCGAGGAGAAGGCGGAGCCGACGCTACGGACGAAGACGCGTGAGCGCTTTGCCCCGGGAGGCCAGTCGACGCAGATGATCGTCGGCGCCGACGCCACGCCGGATGCCGGCATCCTCAAGACCAGCGCCCGGCTCTATGGCAGCTACCAGCTGCGACGCGTCTACTATTCGGCCTTCAGCCCGATCCCCGACGCCTCCTCCGCCCTGCCCCTCAGGAAGCCGCCGCTGATGCGCGAGCACCGGCTCTACCAGGCCGACTGGCTGATGCGTTTCTACGGCTTTGACCAGGGCGAAATCCTCGACGGCCAGCCAGACGGCATGCTCGACCTGGAAATCGACCCCAAGCTTGCCTGGGCGCTGCGCAACCGTGCCTCGTTCCCTGTCGACGTCAACCGCGCCGACAAGGAGAGGCTGCTGCGCATCCCGGGTTTCGGCACGCGCGCCGTCGAGCGCATCATCGAGACGCGCCGCTTCAAGCGGTTGCGCTTGGAAGATGTCGGCCGTCTCTGCCAATCCATCGCCAAGGTGCGCCCGTTCATCGTCGCCGACGGCTGGTCACCGGGTGCCGCCACCGACGCGGCACGGCTGCGCGAGACGATCGCACCGAAGCCGCAGCAGCTCGAGCTGTTCCGATGACCGGCCAGCCCGCTTTGTCACTGGCCGCCTATGCGGTGCACCTCGCCGGCCCGACCGACTTCGATGGCTGGCGCGATGCCGCGCGCAGGCTGAGCACCAACGAGGTGAAGCCCGAGGACATCGAGTGGCATGTCGGCGGCGAAGGCGACGAACTGCCGGCGCCGACGCCGGGCGTCGAACTCAGGGTCTCCCGAGAATTCGTCGAGCGTGCCACCATCGTCGCATGCCACAGCGACAGCGAGCGGTTCGCCCTGCTCTACCGGTTGCTGTGGCGGCAGCGCAGCGAACCGCATTTGCTCCGGATCGCCTCCGACCCGGACGTGCGCCGTTTCGAGACGATGGAGAAATCGGTCCGGCGCGACGAGCACAAGATGCACGCCTTCGTCCGCTTCCGAAAGATCGGCGATGGAAACGACGAGCGTTTCGTCGCCTGGTTCGAGCCCGATCATTTCATCCTCGAACTGGCCGCCCCGTTCTTCGTGCGCCGCTTCACCGGCATGCATTGGGCAATCCTGACGCCCCGTGGCTCGACCGAGTGGGACCGCGAAAGACTGGCGTTCGGCCCCGGTGCCTCTAGGAACGACGCGCCCACCGCCGACCAGTCGGAGGAGATGTGGCGGACCTATTTCGCCAACATCTTCAACCCAGCCCGCCTGAAGGTGAAGGCGATGCAATCGGAGATGCCCAAGAAATACTGGCGGAACCTGCCGGAGGCCTCGCTCATTCCGAATCTGATCGCTGGCGCCGACGAGGCGGCCCGCGAGATGATCGCGAGGATGCCGACCATGCCCGCAGCGCATCACCAGGCGATACAGGCCAGGCACTGGCCCTCAGCCGAAGCTGTTACCGAGACCGCGGCTCGATCTATCGACGCTTTGCGCCAGCAGGCAAGCCAGTGCCGGCGCTGCCCGCTGTGGAGCGAAGCGACGCAGACGGTGTTCGGCGAAGGCCCTGACATTGCCGAACTGGTGTTCGTCGGCGAGCAGCCCGGCGACCAGGAAGACCTGCAGGGCCGGCCCTTCGTCGGCCCGGCCGGCAGGATCTTCGACGCGGTGCTCGGCGAAGCCGGCATCGACCGCACGGCGGTCTATGTCACCAACGCGGTCAAGCACTTCAAGTTCGAGCCGCGCGGCAAGCGCCGTATCCACAGCAAGCCCAATGCCGGCGAGGTGCAGGCCTGCCGCTGGTGGCTGGCGCAGGAGTTGACGCTGCTGAAGCCGAAGCTGGTGGTGGCGCTCGGCGCGACCGCGGCCCAGTCGCTGCTGGAGGCGCCGGTGGCGATCACCCGGCAACGCGGCCAGACCATCGAACGCGACGACGGGCTCGCGGTGTTCCTGACGATTCACCCGTCCTACATCCTGCGACTCCGCGACCCGCAGGAGGCGGCAGCCGAGCGTACCCGCTTCGCCGAGGACATGAGGGCCGTTCGGGCGATGATGGCCGCGTAGCGCCGAGCCAAGCGGAGCCGGGCCAGATCATATCAGGACGAGCCGCCGGCTCGGAGAAACGCCCTCTCGTTCAGACGAAGGGCGGAAGCTTTCTACCGGATGAGGATCGCCCTGAGGTCGTTGACGTTGGTGCCGGTTGGCCCAGGGACGAAAAGATCGCCCACCGAGTTGAACGCCGTCCAAGCATTGTTGCCGGCGAGCATCGCCTTGGCGTCGACGTCAACGCCATGCATGCGCGAGACGGTCGAGCCGTCGGCAAAGGCGCCGGCATTGTCTTCGGAGCCGTCGATGCCGTCGGTGTCGGCGGCCAGCGCGTCGATGCCCTCAAGACCGTCGATACCGATGGCGAAGGCGAGCAGGAATTCGCTGTTGCGGCCACCCTTGCCCTTGGCACGGAGCGTCACGGTCGTCTCGCCGCCGGACAGGATCAGCACAGGCTTGCTGAATGGCCGGTTGCGGGTAGCGACCTCGCGGGCGATGGCCGCATGTACGCCGCCGACCTCGCGCGCCTCGCCTTCGATGGCGTCGGAGAGGATGACGGTTTCAACGCCCCGCTTGCGTGCTGCCTCGGCGGCGGCGTCGAGCGACACGGCGGCGGAAGCGATGACATGCACCTCGTTGCGGGCAAAACGCGGGTCGGTCGGCTGTGGCGCATCGGCGGCAGCCGAGTTGATGTGGGCTATGACATTGGCGGGCAGCGCGATGCGGTAGGTTTCGATCAGGCGAAGCGCGTCGGCGCGGGACGCCTCGTCGGGCACGGTCGGCCCAGAGGCGACGAGCGCCGGGTTGTCGCCGGGAATGTCGGAGACGACCAGCGAGACGACGCGCGCCGGCCAAGCGGCGGCCGCCAGCCGGCCTCCTTTGATGCCCGAAATGTGCTTGCGGATGGTGTTCATCGCCGAGATCGGCGCGCCGGAGGCGAGCAGCGCCTCGTTGACGGCAATCTCGTCGGCAAGCGTCAGGCTGCCGGCCGGCGACGGCAGCAGCGCAGAGCCGCCGCCCGAGACCAGCGCAACGACGAGATCGTCCTCGGTCAGGCCGGAAACCGTCTGGAGCAGAAGCTTCGCCGCCTCAAGGCCGTTGGCGTCCGGCACCGGGTGCGAGGCCTCGACGATCCTGATGCGCTCGCAAGGGGCGGCAAAGCCGTAGCGGGTGACCACCACGCCTTCCAGCGGCCCCTGCCAGGCTTTTTCGAATGCGGCCGCCATCTGGGCCGAGCCTTTGCCGGCGCCGATGACGATGGTCCGGCCCTTGGGCTTTTCCGGCAGGTGGCGGCGGATGGTGAGCTCCGGATCGGCAGCAGCGACGGCCGCTTCGAAGATGCTAGTCAGAAACTGCTTGGGGTCGGTCATGGCCATCCGGACTCTCACTATCAGTCGCTTTGTCTGTTCATGTCGCGCCGCCACTCGTCCCGTCCTGAGCTTGTCGAAGGGCCGGCACCTAAGGCGCAAGCGGCTACGTTGACGCCCCCTCGCCCCGCCGTTCACGAGGAGAAGGTAAAGGTGGCGGCAACGCTGTATTCAAATCATACCGGCCCGAGCGCCACTTCCTGCCTCGGAACACCCAGATGGTCGGCGATTGCCGCCACGACTACCTCGTGGTCCTGCCGCTCCGGCAGGCCGGACACGGCAACGACGCCGATAACGCCGACGCCCTTGATCCGGATCGGGAATCCACCGCCGGCGAGCACATAGTCCTCGATCGGCAGGGCCTCGCCCACCGGGAAGGTGCGATCTTCGCGCGCCTTGGTCAGCACCATGCGGTAGCTGCTGCGATGGAACATCTTGACCACATTGATCTTGCGGCGCGTCCACTCGGAATTGCTCGATGTCGAGCCAGGCAGCGCGCAGTAGAACAGCGTCCGGTCCCACAGCTTGATATCAACCACGATCGGGAACTTCTCGGTGAGCCCGCGGGTGCGGATGGCCGAGCCGATCTCGTAGGCTGTCGCCTCGTCGAAGCCATCGAAGACCAGCCGGGTCTCCTGCTCGGCGATCTTCTTCACATCATCGGCAGTTGCCATCGTCCGCTCCTCCTTCAGACCAGAGGTCACATGGCAGACGCAGGCCAATGACGCAAGGTCAGGCCGTCTTGTCCATCACCGACTTTGCCGGCACGCCCGCGACATAGACCTCGACCACGGCACGGTCGTCGCCCATCGTCTGCAGCAGGAACAGCTCTTCGGCCAGCGTGCCGCAGCGCTCCATCCTGAGCCGCATGCCCGGCGTGGCGCGCGAATCGAGCACGACGATGTCGGCGTCGGTGCCGACGTCGAGCGTACCAACCTTGTCGGAGATCGACAGCGCCTCGGCGTTGCCGCGCGTCAGCTGCCAATAGGACGCCAGCGGGTTGAGCTTCTCGCCGTTGAGCGCGATGACCTTGTAGGCTTCGTCCATGGTGCGCAGCATCGAATAGCTGGTGCCGCCGCCGACGTCGGTCGCAGTCGCGATGCGCAACGGCTTCTCACGCCGGCGATAGCGCTGGTAGTCGAAGAGGCCCGAGCCAAGGAACAGGTTGGAGGTCGGGCAGAACACGGCGATCGAGCCATGTTCGGAGATCGCGTCGGATTCGCGCTCGCCGAGATGGATGCAATGGCCGAGCAGCGTGCGCTGACCGAGCAGGCCGTAGTGGTCGTAGATGTCGGTGTAGTCGCGCGACCAGGGGTAAAGTTCCTGGGTGAAGGCAATCTCGGCGTGGTTCTCCGACAGATGCGTCTGGATGTGCAAGCCGGGATGCTCCTTCGCCAGCTGCCCCGCCATCTCCATCTGCTCGGGCGTCGATGTGATGGCGAAGCGCGGGGTGATCGCATAGTGCTGGCGACCCTTGCCGTGCCACTCCGCAATCAGCGCCTTGGTGTCGTCATAGCTCGCCTGCGGCGTGTCGAGCACGCCATCGGGCGCATTGCGGTCCATCATCACCTTGCCGGCGATATTGAGCATGTTGCGGTCATGCGATTCGGCGAAGAACGCCTCGGCCGACTGCTTGTGAACGGAGCAATAGGCGGCGACCGTCGTCGTGCCCTGGCGCACCACCTCGTCGAGGAACAGGCGCGCGATGCGACGGCCGTGCTGGGCGTCGATGAACTTGGTCTCTTCCGGAAAGGTATATTTGTTCAGCCATTCCAGCAGCTCGGCGCCGTAGGCGGCGATGATCTGCATCTGCGGCACATGCACATGCGCGTCGATAAATCCTGGGAGGATGAGATGCGGGCGATGATCGATGAGCTGGACATTGCTGCCGGCCTGGGCCGCGACCTGGGCGTAACCGCCGACCGCGGCGATCTTGCCGTCCCGCATCAGCACCGCGCCGTCTTCCTCATAGGCGTAGGCGGCATGGTCGTCGGCACTGTCGGGCCAGCGCCGGAACGACAGGGTGCGGCCGCGGAGAAGGGTCGTGGTCATGGCAAATCCAGCTTTCAGTTCGGGCCAGCTTGGGTGTGGCCGGCCTCAAGGTCTGCGAACGGCCGCTAGCCGGTCAGTTCCGGGCCGTCAGTTCTTGCGGGCCTGTTCGTACCAGGCGACGAGCAGTGCCCGCTCCTCCGGTGTGATCTGGGTCACGTTTCCGGGCGGCATGGCGTGGCTGCGGCCGGCCTGCAGATAGATCTCGCGGGCATGCTCGGCAATGGCGCCGTCGGTCTCGAGAATAACACCCTTCGGCGCGTGGTAGATGCCCTCATAGGATGGTTCGGCGGCGTGGCACATGGCGCACCGGCCGAGCACGGTGTCGCGCACCTTCGGGAACTCGGCCGACGCGACGAAAGGTGTGGTGGTGACGGCGGCGTTCTTGTCCTCGCCGGTCAGAACCTTGGGCACCGTCGACAGCCACATGATGATGATGAACAGCAAGGTGGCGGCCAGCCAGGTCCAGTGCGGGTTGCCGGCGCGCTTGTGGATGGTGTTGAAGTAGTGGCGGATCAGCACGCCGATGATGAAGATCAGCGAGGCGATGACCCAGTTGAACTGCGTGCCGAACGCCAGCGGGTAGTGGTTCGACAGCATCAGGAACACGACCGGCAGGGTCAGGTAGTTGTTGTGCGTCGAGCGTGTCTTGGCGATCTTGCCGTATTTCGGGTCGGGCTTGCGGCCGGCGATGAGGTCCGCGACGACGATCTTCTGGTTCGGGATGATGACCATGAAGACGTTGGCCGACATGATCGTCGCCGTGAAGGCGCCGAGATGCAGGAAGGCGGCGCGGCCGGTGAACAGCTGCGTGTAGCCCCAGCTCATGAACACCACCACCGCATAGAGGATGATCATCAGAAGCGTGTCGTGGTCGCCGAGCTTCGACTTGCAGAGCAGGTCGTAGATGATCCAGCCGAGGCCGATCGAAGCCAGCGAGATGGCGATGGCGATGGGCGCAGACACGTCGAGCACGTTGCGGTCGATCAGGAACAGTTCGGCGCCGCCGTAATAGACCAGGCAGAGCAGCGTGAAGCCCGACAGCCAGGTGGCGTAGGACTCCCACTTGAACCATGTCAGGTGCTCCGGCATCTGCGCCGGCGCGACCAGGTATTTCTGAATGTGGTAGAAGCCGCCGCCGTGGACCTGCCACTCCTCGCCATGGGCGCCCACGGGCAAGGCGTCATGCTTGCGCAGCCCGAGATCGAGCGCGATGAAATAGAATGATGAGCCGATCCAGGCCATCGCAGTGATGACATGCAGCCACCGCACGGCGAAGCTCGCCCACTCCATGAAAAACGCCAAGTCGTACATCCGCCGTCCCTTTTCGCAGCATCAGCGATCTTACGATGCCTGATGCCTCGCGGAAGAGGAAGGATTCGCGATGACTTTCAAAAAAATCTGGAAAATACTAACGTGGTATTGCGCGGCATAAGCCGGCTATGGAACCGGGGCACGCATGGCATACCTTGATAACATCGCTGTCTTCGTTCGCGTCGTGGAACTCGGCAATCTTTCCGCCGCGGGCCGCGACATGCGCATTTCGCCTGCCGTCGCGTCCAACAGAATCAAGGAGTTGGAAAAGCATCTCGGCGTGCGCCTGTTCAACCGCACGACGCGCCAGCTGATGCCGACCGAGCACGGCAACGTCTTTTACACCGGCGCCAAGCAGGTGCTGGACGCCATCACCGAGGCGGAGGCCGCGGTCGCAGCTCTTTCCGGCCAGCCGCGCGGCACCATCCGTGTCACAGCACCCCTCGGCCTCGGCCGGCGGCTGGTTGCCTCGGGCATTCCTGAATTCCACGACAAGTACCCTGATATCGAGGTCAGGCTCCGCTTGTCCGACCACAATGTAGACATCCTCAAGGAAGGCCTCGACGTGGCCTTCCGGCTTGGCGTGATCGAGGATTCCAGCCTCCGGATGCGCGGCATCATGGAGTGCGAGCGCGTTCTGGTCGCCTCGCCGAAATATCTGGAGCGGCGCGGAGAGCCGCAGAGCCCGCACGAACTAATCGGCAAGAAGCACGACTGCCTGATGCTGCGTTATCCCGGCGCGCGCGAGTTCTTCTGGACCCTGGAGACACCGGGCGGGCCGACGAAGTTCGAAGTGCACGGGCCCTTCGATTCGGACGACGGGGACGTGCTGACCGGCTGGGCCCTTGCCGGCCGCGGCATCATCAACAAACCTCGTTTCGAGGTCGAGCCCTTCATCCGTGACCAGCGGCTCAAGGTCATCCTGCCGCAGACGCCGCCGACGCCGGTGCAGTTCGCCGCGGTCTATCCGCACAAGAAGCTGCAGGACCCGAAGGTCCGGCTGCTTCTCGACTTCATGGCGGAGCGCTGCCACAAGCTGATCAAGGACATCCTTGCCGGCAAGTAGGCTAGCCGCGTCAACACTTAGACGACGGCCTGATAGGCCGAGGTCCAGAAGTCGGTGTAATGCGCTGGCGCCTGCGGCGAATCCATCAGCCGTTGGGTGAGCAGGATGCCAGCCAGATCCTCGACCGGATCGGCATAGGCAGAGGTGCCATAGCCGCCGTCCCAGCCGAAACGCCCCGGTGACATCCAGAGATTGTCACGCTTGAGGGCCACCGACATGCCGAGCCCCCAGCCCGAACTGCCGTTGAAGAACATAGCCGCGCTGTCCTTCTGCTCTGCTGTCAGCTGGTCGGTGGTCATCAGTTCGACCGATGCGCGCGACAGGATGCGCTCGCTGCCGAGCTGCCCTTTGCCGAGCAGCATCCGCTGGAAGGCGAGATAGTCTTCGGCAGTCGAGACCAGGCCGCCGCCGCCGGATTCGAACGTGACTGGCTTGGCAAACCGGCCGCCCGATGCCTCGTCATAGACGCCGAGCTTGCCGGTCTGGAAGTCGCGCGAATAGGCAGTGGCGAGCCGACCGATCTTGTCGGCAGGCACATGGAAACCGGTGTCCTTCATGCCGAGCGGCGCGAAGATACGCTCCTGCATGAAGGTGGACAGCGGTTGGTCCGCGGCGCGCGTGACCAGCACACCGGCCACGTCGAGCCCGGTGTGGTAGAGCCAACCCTCACCGGGCTGGTGGGCGAGCGGCAGGCTGCCCACAGCCTTCATGAAGGCGTCGGGTGAACCCTTGAACAGGTCGGCGCTCGGGGCGATGCCAGCCTCTTCCATCGCAAACTGCAGCGGATAGGCGAAGGGATAGACCATGATCGCGCCCAGACCGAAGCGCAAGGTGAGCAGGTCGCGTAGCGTGACCGGGCGGCTGGCCGGCACGGTATCGGTGAGCTGACCGCCGACCGTCTTCAGCACCTTGCGGTCGGCTAGTTCCGGCAGCCACTTGTCGACGGGGTCGTCGAGCCTGAGGCGGCTTTCCTCGACCAGGATCATGGCCGCTGTCGCGGTGACCGGCTTGGTCAGCGAAGCGATGCGGAAGATGGTGTCGCTGCGCATCGGCTTGCCGTCGTTGAGCGAAAGCGTGCCGGCAGCCTCGATATGGGTCTCGCCGCCACGGTTCACCGCCCACACCAGTCCGGGCACATCACCGCTTTCGACATGCCCAGCCATCACCTTGCGCATCCACTCGAGCCGGTCGGCGGAGAAATTGCCCGTCGTCATCGTCGTTATCCCTGATTTTGCAGTCACGGTCGCCACGCCCGCGTCCGACTGCTCCTGCTGTGCCGATGCCATTGTGGGGACCAGAAGCGCCGAAAGGGCGGCACCTTTCATCACCGTACGGCGATCCATTCCCGTGTTCATCCTCGCCTCCTTGGGGCGCAGTACAAGGTCACCGGCGAACCGCCGGTCAAAACCGATTGCATTTACTAATCAGTTGCAAGATAGGGCGACCGATTTTACATTGCAACTGGTTTTCTGGAGCATCTGTCATGAGCGAGCATCACCGGTCGGGTTGTCCGATCAACCTCACCCTTGAGGTGGTCGGCGACAAATGGAGCCTGATCGTCCTGCGCGACATGATGTTCGGCAACCGCAGGCATTTCCGCGAGTTGCTCACCCAGTCGGAGGAAGGCATCGCCTCCAACATCCTCGCCGACCGGCTGAAGCGGCTGGTGGCCGAGGGCTTGATCAGCAAGGCTGACGACCCCAGCCACAAGCAAAAGGCAATCTACAGCCTGACCGAGATGGCCATCGAGTTGCTGCCCGTCTTTGCCGCCATTGCCGCCTGGGGCCGCAAATGGCTGCCGGTCAGCGAAGAGCTCAGCATCCGCGCCGAGCTTCTTGAAACGGGCGGCCCCGAAATGTGGGAGCGCTTCATGGAGGAGTTGCGCACCGACCACCTCGGCGTGCCGCTGTCGGAAGCAGCGCAGAAGCGGCTGCCGGTGCGCCAGGAATTGCAGGCCGCCTATCTGGAAGTCGTCGCCCGCAACGCCGCCGCTGGCTGAAAATCGACTGGGCCAGGCCGGAACCGAACTGTCATGAGGCTGTTGTAGCCTGCGTACGCTGCCGGACCCTCCGTGCGGCGCCACCGGTCTTTTCCGACCCACCCAGACCAAGGAGCAGCCGATGATATCCCACCCCACGCGCAACGATCTCAAGTCCAACGCCAAGAAGGTTTCGATCGAACTGCTCAACGCCAGGCTGGCCGACGCGATCGATCTGGCGCTGCTGACCAAGCAGGCGCACTGGAACATCAAGGGACCGCAATTCATCGCCGTGCACGAAATGATCGACGGCTTCCGCACCGAACTCGACGGCCATGTCGACACCATCGCCGAGCGCGCCGTACAGCTTGGCGGCACAGCCCTTGGCACCTCGCAGGTGGTGGCCGAGGCCAGCAAGCTGAAGCCCTACCCCACCGACATCTACAAGACCAAGGACCACCTCGCGGCCCTCATCGACCGTTATGCCGACGCAGCACATTCGGCGCGCGCGGCCATCGATGAAGCAGGCGAAGCGGGCGACGCCGACACTGCCGACATCTTCACGGCCTATTCGCGCGCGCTCGACAAGTCGCTGTGGTTCCTTGAAGCCCACACCCAGGAAAACGAATAATCTGGAAGGTCGTCAGGCCGGCTTGACCGCAAGCGCGGTCATGATCTCGGCTGCGGCGAGTGCAGCAATCACGGCGGGGCGCTTGTCTTTCACCGCCTCGCCGCCGATCGGGCAGACGAGCCGGGCGAACTGCTCCTCGCTGCCGCCGGCGGTCTTGAGGAACCAGCTCCTGAACGTCGCCTTCTTGGTCTTGGAGCCGATCATGCCGACATAACCGGTGTCGTCGCGCTTCAGCGCCTCGGCAACGATCAGGAAGTCGAGCGCGTGGTCGTGGGTCAAGACGACGAAGGCAGATCCTGACGGCGCCTCGCGCACCATTTCCTCCGGCATCGGCGTCAGCCTGGTGTCGATACCCGCGGGCATGCCGTCGAGCGCATCGGCGCGGGTTTCGACCACCACCACGTTCAACGGCAGCAATGCGAAGGCCGAGGCCAGCGCATGGCCGACATGGCCACCGCCGAACACCAGCACATGCGGCAGGGCAGCGTCCGACATCTCGGCCGAAGCCATCAGATCGGCGGCAATCGCCTCGTCGACATGGCGAACGGCCACTTCGACGCGGCCGCCGCAGCACTGGCCAATCTCAGGCCCGAGCGGAATGTCGAGCGTGACGCCCTTGTCGCCCTCATGCGGCGGTTCCAGATAGCGCGCCGGGATCGGATCGCCGGTCACGTGCTCCATCACGGCGCTGCGCTTGGAATTGCCATTGAGCATCGCGCGTGCGGTGTCGATGGCCATGTATTCGAGCTGGCCGCCTCCGATGGTGCCGAAGATGCGCTCCGGTGACACCAGCATCCACGCGCCCTTTTCGCGTGGGGTAGAGCCCTTGGCCTCGGTCACCTCGACCAGCGCCGCCGAAGGCGCTGTCTTGAGGAATGCCCGCAGGCTCTTGGCGGTCTTGCTCACTTGACCTGGGCCGCCTCGGCCCGGAGGCGTTCGATCGCCATCAGCACCCGCTCCGGCGTCGCCGGCGCGTCCAGACGCGGACTGATCTTGTGGTCGGCGACACTGGCGACAGCATCGGACAGCGACTGAAGCACCGCGATGCCAAGCGGCAGCGGCGGCTCGCCGACGGCCTTCGAGCGATGGATCGTCGGCTCGTAGGCTTCCGACCAGTCGGTCAGCGCCACATTGAAGATCTTGGGCCGGTCGGAAGCGAGCGGGATCTTGTAGGTCGACGGCGCATGGGTGCGCAGCCGGCCCTTGCCATCCCACCACAGCTCCTCCGTCGTCAGCCAGCCGGTGCCCTGGACGAAGCCGCCCTCGACCTGACCGATGTCGATGGCCCGGTTCAGCGACCGGCCGGTGTCGTGCAGGATGTCGGCACGTTCGATAACATATTCGCCGGTCAACGTGTCGACGGACACCTCCGCGCAGGCCGCACCATAGGCGTAATAATAGAAGGCGTGGCCCCTGCCCTTGCTGCGGTCCCAATGAATCTTGGGCGTCTTGTAGTGGCCCGCGGCCGACAGCTGGATGCGGTTGAGATAGGCCTGCTTGACCAGGTCGTTGAAGGCGATCTCCTGGTTGCCGACGCGAACGCGGTTAGGCAGGAATACCACCTGGTCGGCAGGCACCTGGTATTTGTCGGCGGCAAAGGCGGTCAGGCGCTTGCGGATCTGCCGCGCCGCGTCCTGTGCCGCCATGCCGTTGAGATCGGCGCCCGAGGACGCTGCCGTCGGCGCCGTGTTCGGCACCTTGGCCGTGGTCGTAGCCGTGATCTTCACCCTGTCGAGATCGATCTGGAATTCTTCGGCAACCACCTGCGCCACCTTGAGATGCAGGCCCTGCCCCATCTCGGTGCCGCCATGGTTCATGTGCACCGAACCGTCGGAATAGACATGCACCAGCGCGCCGGCCTGGTTGGACTCGGTCTTGGTGAAGGAGATGCCGAACTTGACCGGCGTCAGCGCCAGGCCGCGCTTGACGAAGCGGCTGTTGGCGTTGAAGGCGGCGATCTCGCGCCGGCGGCGGGCGTAGGACGCACTCTGCTCCAGTTCCGCCACGATGCGGTGGATGATGTTGTCTTCGACCTTCTGGTGATAGGGCGTCAGGTTGCGGTCGCCCGCCTCGCCCATCGCGTCGTAGAAATTCAGCTTGCGGATTTCGAGCGGGTCCTTGCCGACCGCAAACGCCACTTCCTCGATGACGCGCTCGGCACCGACCATGCCTTGCGGGCCGCCGAAGCCGCGGAACGCCGTGTTCGACACCGTGTTGGTGTAGAGCGGCGCCGACTTTGCGTGCACGTTCGGATAAAAATAGGCGTTGTCGCAGTGAAACAGCGCGCGGTCGCCAACCGGGCCCGACAGGTCGGCCGAGAAGCCGGCGTTGAGCGCGAACATGAAGTCGACGCCAAGAATGCGGCCCTCGTCGTCGAAGCCGACCTCGTAGTCGATGGCGAAGTCGTGGCGCTTGCCGGTGGCGGTCATGTCCTCGTCGCGGTCGAGGCGGACCTTGACGGCGCGCTTGTGCTTCTTGGCAGCGATCGCGGCGATCGCGGCGCACTGGTTGGCCTGGGTTTCCTTGCCGCCGAAGCCGCCGCCCATGCGCCGCACCTCGACCTGCACCGCGTGGCTCGGCACGCCGAGCACATGGGAGACGAGATGCTGGGTCTCGCTCGGTCCTTGCGTCGAGCAATAAATGGTGACCTCGTCGTCTTCGCCGGGCACTGCCAGCGACACCTGGCCTTCGAGATAAAAATGGTCCTGGCCGCCGAGCTTCATCCGCGCCTTCACCTTGCGCGGGGCCGTGGCGATGGCAGCCGCCGCATCGCCGCGCTTCAGCGTCAGTGGCGTCGTCACCTGCCTGTCGTTTTCGGGATCGAGGTCCCAGATGCTGATGATCGCCGGCAGCTCTTCATATTCGATCTTGGCAAGGCGTGCCGCCCGGCGAGCCTGCTCGCGGGTCTTGGCGACCACGGCGAAGATCGGCTGGCCGTGAAACTGCACCTTGCCTTCGGCCAGCACCGGATCGTCATGCATGCCGCTCGGCGACACGTCGTTTTCGCCGGGCACGTCAGCATAGGTCAGCACGTCGACGACGCCGGGCGCGGCACGAACGGCCGACAGGTCGACACTCTTCAATGTGGCATGGGTAACGTTGGACAGGCCAAGACCGATATGCAGCGTGCCTGCGGGTTCGGGCATGTCGTCGATGTAGATCGCTTCGCCGGCGACATGCTTGTGCGCGGAATCGTGGCGCTGGTCGGAATGCACGCCACCCTTGATCTTGGCAGCCTTGAGGTTCGGTTGATGCTGGGTCATGTCACGCAGCCTCGTATCTCGACACCGTGAAAGGCGCCTTGGTGCCGGTGGTTTCCGCGTAGAAGCGCAGGAGCAGGTTCTTGGCCACCAGCGCACGGTATTCGGCGGTGGCGCGCATGTCGGTCAGCGGCGTGAAGTCTTCGGCATACTTGGCCATCGCCGCGTCCACGGTCGCTTCGGTCCAGGGCTGGCCGATCAGCGCCTTCTCCACCGCGCTGGCGCGCTTCGGCGTCGCCGCCATGCCGCCATAGGTGATGCGCACATCGGCCACCGTGCCATCCTTGGCAAGTTGCAGCCAAAACGCGCCGAGCGAGGCGGTGATGTCCTCGTCGCGGCGCTTGGTGACCTTGTAGACGGCGAAGTGGTCGTCTTTGTCGGGCACTGGCACATGCACGGCAGCGACGAATTCGCCCGGTGCGCGGTCCTGCTTGCCATAGGCGATGAAGAAGTCCTGCAACAAGATGGTGCGGCTCTCCTTGCCCTTTCGCAGCGTAAGCTGCGCGCCGAGCGAAATCAGCGCCGGCGGCGTGTCGCCGATGGGCGAGCCGTTGGCGACGTTGCCACCGATGGTGCCCATGTTGCGCACCTGTTGGCCGCCGATGCGGTCGATGAGCGGCCCGAGTGCTGGAATGCGCTTCGACAGCGTCTCGAATGCTTCGGTGTAGGTGACGCCGGCGCCGATGGAGATGACGCCCTTGTCTTCATCAAGTTTATGCAGGCCGTCGATATTGGCGATGAAGACGGCCGGCGAGATGTTGCGCATGTGCTTGGTGACCCACAGGCCGACGTCGGTCGAGCCGGCGACGACGGTCGCGGTCGGCTCTGCCTCGAGCACGTCGGCGAGGTCGTCGACGCTGGCCGGGATGACGAAGCGGTTCTTGCCCTCGCCGACCTCGACGCGGGTGCCGTCCTTGAAGGCTTCGAGGCGGGCTGTGACCGCCTTGCGCTCGACCAGCAGCGGATCCTTTGCCACTTTGCCGTAGTCGGAAATGGCGCGCGCCGCGCGCATGATCGCCTCATAGCCGGTGCAGCGGCAGAGATTGCCCTGCAGTGCCTTTTCGATCGCCTGGTCGGAGGGATTGGGGGTCTCCATCCACAGGCCGTAGAGCGACATGACGAAGCCGGGTGTGCAGAAACCGCACTGCGAGCCATGGAAATCGACCATGGCCTGCTGCACCGGATGCAGCTTGTCGCCACCCCCAGTGAGATGCTCGATGGTCACGACATGGCAGCCATCCAGCGAGCCGACAAAGCGGATGCAGGCATTGACGCTTTCATAGACCAGCTTGCCGCCGGACAACCGTCCGACCAGCACCGTGCAGGCGCCGCAGTCGCCCTCGGCGCAGCCTTCCTTGGTGCCGCGCAGGGAGCGGCGCAGACGCAGATGGTCGAGCAGCGTCTCGTCGGGCGCGACATCGGCAAGCTTGATATCCTCGCCGTTGAGGATGAAGCGGATATGGTTGCGTGTCTTGACCGTCGCCATGGCTCAGCTGCCCCGGTAGGTGGAATAGCCGTAGGGGGAAATCAGCAAGGGCACATGATAATGCGTCCGCTCGGCCATGCCAAAGCGGATCGGCACAACGTCGAGGAAAGCCGGCTTCGGCAGTTCCGTGCCCTGGCGGCGCAGGTAGTCGCCGGCCTCGAAAACGAGCTCGTATTCGCCGGTCCGGAAGTCGTCGCCTGCGAGCAGCGGCACATCGCAGCGCCCGTCGGAATTGGTGGCGACCTTCTTCAGCAAGCTGCGCGCACTGCCTTCGATGTGGAACAGGGAGATCGACAGCCCCTCGGCAGGCTTGCCGGTTGCAGTATCAAGGACATGGGTGGTGAGGCGTCCGCCTTCAGCCTTTGTCATTCGCTCTCCCTACTGGCGACATGCGCCATCTCGATAGATTTTGCGCCATTTAAGGGCATTGCATAAGGTGCGGTCGAGAAGACTGCTACAAAAAGACTTTCAAAATTTTTCGAGGGAATGTCTGACGTACCTTCCGCTATCCTGCTCAAGTGGCAGTAATAGACCGCTTTCGAGGGACCATGCGTTACGTAAGAGATATGCGCGGCTATGGCGCGAACCCACCAGATCCGAAATGGCCCGGTGGGGCCAATGTCTGCGTGCAATTCGTGGTCAACTACGAAGAGGGCGGCGAAAACAACATTCTGCATGGCGACGCGGCGTCGGAAGCTTTCCTCTCCGAGGTCGTCGGCGCGGCGCAGTGGCCGGGCAAGCGCCACTGGAACATGGAATCGATCTACGAATACGGCGCCCGCGCCGGCTTCTGGCGGCTCCACCGCATGTTCACCGAAACCAATGTACCGGTGACCGTCTATGGCGTCGCTTCCGCGCTCGCCCGCTCGCCCGACCAGCTGGCGGCGATGCAGGAGGCCGACTGGGAAATCGCATCACATGGCCTGCGCTGGATCGACTATCGCGACCATGCCGAAGCCGACGAGCGCGCCGATCTGATCGAAGCCATCCGGCTGCACACCGAAGTCGTCGGCGAACGCCCGACCGGCCTCTATCTCGGCCGTACCTCGGTCTATTCGGTGCGCCTCGCTGCCGCCGAAGGCGGTTTCGATTGGATTTCCGACACCTATGACGACGAGCTGCCTTACTGGCTCGACCATGACGGCCACGGCAACGCCATTCCCCCGCAGCTGGTCATTCCCTACACGCTCGACGCCAACGACATGCGTTTTGCAACCGCTCAAGGCTTCAACTCGGGCGACCAGTTCTACGCTTACCTGAAGGACAGCTTCGACACGCTCTATCGCGAAGGTGCCGCCGGCCGGCCACGCATGATGAGCATCGGCCTGCACTGCCGTCTCGTCGGCCGCCCCGGCCGTGCCGAAGCACTGCGCCGCTTTGTCGAATATGTGCAGAGCCACGACAAGGTCTGGGTCGCCCGCCGCACCGACATTGCCAGGCACTGGCGCGAAAACCATCCCTACCAGCCGCAGGCGCTGCGCCCCTCTCGCATGGAGCGCCAGGAGTTCGTCCAGCGCTTCGGCTCGATCTTCGAGCACTCGCCCTGGGTCGCCGAACGCGCCTTCGATCTCGAGCTCGGACCCGCTCATGACAGCGCCGGTGGGCTGCACAACGCGCTCTGCCGCGCCTTCCGCACTGGCACCGATGCCGAGCGACTTGGCGTGCTGACCGCCCACCCTGACCTTGCCGGCAAGCTGGCCCAGGCCAAGCGGCTGACCGAGGAGTCGACCAAGGAGCAGGCATCCGCCGGCCTCGACGCGCTCACCGACGCCGAGCGCAGCCGCTTCACCGAGCTCAATGCCACCTATGTCCAGAAATTCGGCTTCCCCTTCATCATCGCCGTGCGAGACAACGACAAGGCGAGCATCCTGAAGGCATTCGAGACCCGGATCGCCAACGACCGTGACCAGGAATTCGCCACCGCCTGCAAGCAGGTGGAGCGCATCGCCTGGTATCGCCTCAACGACATCCTTCCCCGCTAAGACCCACGCTAAGACAGATGACAAAACGCTCCTATTATGCGCCGAAAGGCGGCCTGCCTCCCCAGACGGACCTGATCACCGACCGCGCCGTCTTCACCGAAGCCTATGCGGTGATCCCGAAGCGCGAGTTCTCTGACATCGTCACCAGCTTTCTGCCCAACTGGGACAAGACCCGGCTGTGGATCATCGCTCGTCCGCTGTCGGGCTTTGCTGAGACCTTCTCGCAATACATCATGGAGGTGCAGCCCGGCGGCGGCAGCGACCGGCCCGAACCCGATGCAGGCGCCGAGGGCGTGTTCTTCGTCGTCGAAGGCGAAGTGACCGTGACCATATCAGGCAAAAGCCATGTGCTAACCCCTGGTGGTTATGCCTACCTGCCGCCGGCAAGCGGCTGGACGATGCGCAATGCAGGCCAGGAAACCGCGCGCTTCCACTGGGTTCGCAAGGCCTATGAATATGTAGACGGTCTCGACGCGCCCGATCCGCTGTTCCTCAACGACAACGACATCGAGCCGAACGCCATGCCGGACACCAACGGCACCTGGGCGACGACACGCTTTGTCGATCCCAACGACCTGCGCCACGACATGCATGTCACGATCGTGACCTTCGAGCCGGGCGGCGTCATCCCCTTCCCCGAAACCCATGTCATGGAGCACGGCCTCTACGTGCTCGAAGGCAAGGCCGTCTACCGGCTGAACAACGACTGGGTCGAGGTCGAGGCCGGCGACTTCATGTGGCTGCGCGCCTTCTGCCCGCAGGCCTGTTATGCTGGCGGCCCTGGCCGCTTCCGCTACCTGCTCTACAAGGACGTCAACCGCCACGCGCAGCTCGGCGCCTTCAACGCCACGCGCCGTCGCTGAGGATCAGTCATGTCGGGTGAGATGAAGCGGATCGTCGCAAAACCGCTGACGCGGGAAAACTTCGCCGAGTTCGGCGAGGTCATCGACACCAACTGCGACAGTCACTACCCGATCAATGCAGGCAAATGCGAGCGCTTCCATGCGCTCGCCCGCGCCGAGGCAGCCGGCCCCGACGGCCATGTCATCATCAACATCTTCAAGGGAACGCCCTACGACTTCCCGCTGAAGCTTTCGATGGTCGAACGACACCCCTTCGGCAGCCAGGCGTTCATTCCGCTGACCCCGCGCCCCTATCTCGTCGTCGTCTGCCACGACATCGGCGACGGCCCGGGCGAACCACACGCCTTCGTCACGGCGCCCGGCCAGGGCGTCAACTACCCACGCAACCTCTGGCATGCGGTGCTGACGCCAATCGGCGAAAACCAGGACTTCGTCGTCGTCGACCGCGGCGGCACAGGCCCCAATCTCGAAGAGTTCCACTTCTCGCACCCTTACGAAATCACCCTTCCGGAAGGTTTCTGACACATGGCCGAACTCTCGCTCATCGAACGCCTCTTCGACGTCATCGAACACGACATCGTGCCCAAGACTGCCGAAGGCGTGAAGAAGGGCAACAAGCTTTTCGGCGCCGCCTTGCTTGCCAAGGACGACCGCTCGCTTGTCGTCGCCGAGACCAACAACGAGCTCGAAAATCCGCTCTGGCACGGCGAGATGCATTGCCTGAAACGCTTCTACGAAATGCCCAAGGCGACCCGCGCCGAAACCAAGGACCTGATCTTCCTGTCGACCCACGAGCCCTGCTCGCTGTGCCTGTCGGCTATCACCTGGGCCGGCTTCGACAATTTCTACTACCTCTTCAGCCACGAGGATTCGCGCGACAGCTTCGCCATCCCGCACGACCTGAAGATCCTGAAAGAGGTCTTCACCCTGGAGCCGGGCGGCTACAACGCCGAGAACGCCTACTGGAAGAGCTTCTCCCTGCGCAAGCTGGTGCGCGAACTGCCCGAAGCCGACCGCAAGCGGCTGGAAGAGCGCGTCGCCAGGATCTCCAGGCGCTACGACGAGATGTCGGAGACCTATCAGGAAAGCAAGGGCGACAACGACATCCCGCTGAACTGACGCGAATTGGCCAGTGAATTCCGTTCGCTGGCCCACGCTTAGCCCTTGCTTCGGCCACCCTGCGCCGTGTGCATGCCCCAAAATCGAGGTCGATTTTCGGCCAAGGATCATGCACAGACTTAAGTGCTACAGCGTCCTTTGCGCGTCGACAGGACGCGCGGCGCTGTAGTGATGGCGCAGGGAGCCAAGCATGAAAACCATCACCGAGTTTCCGCGCGACATCGTCGAATTTCCTGACATGGGCATCGTCATGCCCGATGGCACCAGGCTGTCGGCCCGGGTGTGGATGCCGGCGGATGCCGACCAGGACCCGGTGCCGGCGATCCTAGAACACCTGCCCTATCGCAAGCGCGACGGCACCACGACGCGCGACTGCCTGACCCATCCCTACTTCGCTGGCCACGGCTATGCCTCGATCCGCGTAGACATGCGCGGCAACGGCGATTCCGAAGGGCTGATGGACGACGAATACTCCGACCAGGAGTGGCAGGATGCATGCGACGTCATCGCCTGGGCCGCAAGCCAACCCTGGTGCAACGGCAAGGTCGGCATGATGGGCATCTCCTGGGGTGGCTTCAACGGCCTGCAGGTCGCGGCCCTTCAGCCCAAGGCGCTGAAGGCGATCATCACGTTGTGCTCGACCGACGACCGCTACGCCGACGACATCCACTACAAGGGCGGCCTGCTGCTCAACGAGAACATGGGATGGGGCGCGACCATGCTGTCCTATTCGTCGCGACCGCCGGATCCGGCACTGGTCGGCGACGCCTGGCGCGACATGTGGCTTGACCGGCTTGAGCACGAGCCCTTCCTGCCCGCCGTCTGGCTGAACCACCAGCGCCGCGACGCCTATTGGAAGCGTGGTTCGGTCAACGAAAACTATTCAGCCATCAAGGCTGCGGTGCTCGCCATCGGCGGCTGGGGCGATTCCTACAAGAACACCGTCTCGCGCCTGGTCAGCAACCTCAAGGCGCCGGTCAAGGGCATCGCCGGCCCATGGGTGCACAAGTACCCACATTTCGCCGTACCGAAGCCGGCCATCGGTTTCCTGCAGGAGGCGCTGCGCTGGTGGGACCACTGGCTCAAGGGCAAGGAAACCGGCGTCGAGGACGACCCGGCAATGCGGCTCTACGTCATGAATTCCGAACCGCCGCGCGAATGGTATCTCGAGCGCCAGGGACGCTGGATCGCGGAACAGCAATGGCCTTCGCCCGACATCGCCATCAAGACCCTGGCCCTCGGCGCGAACGGCACGCTTGCCGAGGGTGGCAAGCTGGACTCAACCGTATCGATCAACTCGCCGCAGGATTGCGGCATGGACGGCGGTGAATATTGCGCCATCTGGCTTGGACCGGAACTGCCGGGAGACCAGCGCACCGACGACGCCAAATCGGCCTGCTTCGATGGTGCCGTGCTCGACGCCCCGCTCGACGTCGTCGGCAGCCCGGTCATCAGGCTGAAGCTGGCGGCCAATCGCAGGCGGGCGATGGTCGCCGTGCGCCTCTGCGACGTCCAGCCGGACGGCGCTTCGACGCGCATCACCTATGGCGTGCTCAATCTCTGTCATCGCAACAGCCACGAATTCCCGGAGGACGTGGTGCCGGGCAAGGCGATGGATATCGCCTTCAAGCTCGACGACATCGCCTACCGCGCAGCCGCGGGCAATCGCTTGCGTGTCTCCATCTCTTCGACCTACTGGCCGCTGGTGTGGCCATCACCGGAAGAGGTGACGCTGACGATCCACGATGGCGCCATCGATCTGCCGGTGCGTCCCTCGGGCGAAGTTAACGAATGGACGTTCGAGGAACCGGAGGGTGCCACCCCCTGGCAGATCGAGACGATCCGCGAGGACAGCCACAGCCGCAAGATCGAGCGCACGGACGGCAAGGTCACGCTCAGCATCGTCGACGACTTCGGCGAGACCCGCGATCTCGACCACGGACTGGCGGTCGGCGAGGTCGCCCGCGAGGCCTGGACCATCGATCCTGCCGACCCTCTGGCGGCCTACGGCGAGACCCATTGGACCCAGACGTTGAAACGCGACAGCTGGTCGGTCAGGACCGAAGCCTTCACCACCATGCGCGCGGACGGCGAGAATTTCCATCTCACCGGCCGCATCGAGGCCTATGAGGGAGAAAAACTGGTTTTCGAGCGCGATTTCACCGAAATCGTCGCCCGCGACCACATCTGACGCAGAAGATTTTGGTCCAAATGCGACACGTGGATTGCGCCACCTGATGTCGCATTCGGCCTTGCCGATGCCCTTACGTTACGGTCAATATTGCCATCAGAAGTCGAGCAATAACCGACCGCCAGAGTGAGGAGCTTCCAATGTCCAATGAACTTGAATTCCTGAGCAGCCGTGTCGCCAAAGGCAAGTTGAACCGGCGCGACTTTCTGGGTCGCGCCGCAGCCCTCGGTGTCTCCGCAGCCTTCGCCAATACGCTGCTTTCCAATGCCGCCAGGGCCGAAGGCCCTGTCAAGGGCGGCACCCTTCGCGCCGGCATGCAAGGGGGTGCTGCCACCGACAGCCTCGACCCGGCATCCTGGTCGAGCCAGGTGCCTTATTTCTTCGGCCGCCAGTGGGGCGAGCAGCTCGTGCAGATTTCGCCGACCGGCGAAGTGCACCCTGCCCTTGCAGAAGAATGGGGCGCATCCGACGACGCCAAGACCTGGACCTTCAAGATCCGCAAGGGCGTGCAGTTCCACAACGGCAAGGAGATGACGCCTGACGACGTGGTGGCGACCATGGAGCGCCATTCCGACGAGAAGGCGAAATCAGGTGCACTCGGCCTGATGGGCGGCATCGCCTCGGTCAAGAAGGACGGCCAGAACGTCGTCTTCGAGCTGAAGGACGCCAATGCCGACCTGCCCTTCCTGCTCGACGACTACCATCTGATGATCCAGCCGAACGGCGGCAAGGACAAGCCAGATGCCGGCATCGGCACCGGGCCCTACAAGGTCACCGTCAACGAGGCCGGCGTGCGCCTTGGCGGCGAGAAGTTCGCCAACTACTGGCGCGACGACCGCGGCTTCGCCGACCAGATCGAGATCATCGTCATCAACGACGCTACGGCCCGTACCTCTGCCTTGCAGGGCGGCCAGGTCGACATTATCAACCGCGTCGAACCGAAGATCGTCGAGCTGATCAAGCGCGTGCCCGGCGTTGTCATCCGCAACGTCGCCGGCCGCGGCCACTATGTCTTCATCGCCCACTGCAACACCGCGCCTTTCGACAACAACGATCTCAGGTTGGCGCTGAAATATGCGCTCGACCGCGAGGAGATGCTGCAGAAGATCCTGATGGGCTACGGCTCGGTCGGCAACGACACCCCGATCAACAAGGCTTATCCGCTGTTCACCGAGATGGAGCAGCGCAAGTACGATCCCGACAAGGCCGCCTTCCATTACAAGAAATCCGGCCATTCCGGCTCGGTGCTGCTGCGCACCTCCGACGTCGCCTTCCCCGGCGCCGTGGATGCCGCCCAGCTCTACCAGCAGAGTGCCGCCAAGGCGGGCATCACGCTCGAGGTCAAGCGCGAGCCGGGCGACGGCTACTGGTCGGAAGTTTGGAACAAGCAGCCCTTCTCGGCCTCCTACTGGGGCGGGCGCCCGACGCAGGACCAGATGTATTCCACCGCCTACTACTCCAAGGCCGACTGGAACGACACGCGCTTCTTCCGCGAGGACTTCGACAAGATGCTGTTTGCAGCACGCGCCGAACTCGACAAGGACAAGCGCAAGAAGCTCTATGCCGACATGGGCCAGATCGTCCGCGACGAAGGCGGGGTCATCACGCCGATGTTCAATGACTTCATCGACGCCACCAGCGGCAAGGTCGGCGGCTGGGTCGATGACGGCAACCAGGAGATGATGGGCGGCTACGCGCTGTCGAAGTGCTGGCTGAACGCCTGAGCAAGGCGCCGGCGGCATGTCCAACCCGATCTTGAAACTGATCGCCCAGCGCATTGCGCTGGGCCTTCTCCTGCTTCTGGCCGTTTCGGTCCTGATCTTCGCCGGCACCCAGATCCTGCCCGGCGACGTCGCCCAATCCATTCTCGGCCAGTCGGCCACGCCCCAGGCGCTCGCCAACCTCAGGGAGTCCCTCGGGCTCAACGACCCGGCCTATATCAGGTACTTCAGGTGGCTCGGCGGCGTGCTGACGGGCGACCTCGGCACGGCCCTGTCGAGCCGGCAGGACATCGCCGCCTCCATCGGCCCGCGCCTTTGGAACACGCTGTTCCTCGCCTTCTGGGCGGCCGTCGTGTCCGTGCCGCTGGCCATCCTGCTCGGGCTGCTTGCGGTGCGCTACCGCAACGGTTTCATCGACAAGACCATCTCCGGCCTGGCGCTTGCCTCGACCTCGTTGCCGGAATTTTTCGTCGGTTACCTGCTCGTCTATTTCTTCGCCGTGAAGTGGCAGATCTTCCCCGGCATCTCCACCGTCTATGACGGCATGCCCTTCCTCGAGCGCATGAAGGCGATCGCCCTGCCGGCAACGGCGCTCACGCTCGTCGTGCTCGCCCACATGATGCGCATGACGCGCGCAGCGATCCTGAACGTCATGCAGTCGGCCTATATCGAGACGGCCGAGCTCAAAGGCTTGTCGCCCTTCGACATCATCCGCAAGCACGCCTTCCCCAATGCCATTGCGCCGATCATCAACGTGGTCATGCTCAACCTCGCCTTCCTCATCGTCGGCGTCGTCGTGATCGAAGTCATCTTCGTCTATCCCGGCATGGGGCAATATCTCGTCGACCATGTCGCCAAGCGCGACGTGCCCGTGGTGCAGGCGGTGGGACTGATCTTCGCTGCGGTCTATATCGGTCTCAACATGGTCGCCGACATCGCCGCCATCATCGCCAACCCGCGCCTCCGGCACCCGAAATAGGACGGCGCCATGCTCGATTTCAAACGCATCTCCCTGGGCGCCTGGATCGGACTGGTCCTTACCGCCTGCTTCCTGTTCGCGGCCCTGTTCGCGCCCTGGGTTGCCCCCTACGGCAAGGCCGAAATCGTCGGCGACGTCTGGGCGCCGTCAAGCGCGCAGTTCTGGCTCGGCACCGACAATCTCGGCCGCGACCTGCTCTCACGCATGATCTATGGCGCCCGCACGACGATCTTCATCGCCGTGATGGCAACCGCGCTGTCGTTCTCACTCGGTTCGATCCTCGGCTTTACCGCAGCCACCGTCGGCGGCTGGCTCGACACCACCATGTCGCGCTTCGTCGACCTGCTGATGGCAATCCCGACGCTGATCTTCGCGCTCGTCGTGCTGTCGGTCCTGCCTTCGACCTTGCTCACGCTGATCCTGGTCATGGGTATCCTCGACGCCACCCGTGTCTACCGCCTGTCGCGGGCGGTGGCGGTCGACATCAACGTGATGGACTTTGTCGAGGCGGCCAAGCTGCGCGGCGAAGGCAAGGCCTGGATCATCTTCCGCGAGATCCTGCCCAACGCGCTGTCGCCGCTGGTCTCCGAACTCGGCCTGCGCTTCATCTATGCCGTGCTGTTCCTCTCTGCGCTGTCCTTCCTCGGCCTCGGCGTGCAGCCGCCGGATGCCGACTGGGGCGGCATGGTCAAGGAAAACAAGGACGGCATCGTCTTTGGCATTCCCGCAGCCCTGATCCCCGCCGCCGCGATTGCAGCCCTTGCAATCTCGGTCAACCTCGTCGCCGACTGGGTGCTCAACCGCACCACCGATCTCAAGGGAGGACGCGGCAATGGCTGATGCCAAAATGGAGGCCAAGGCAAAACCCGGCACCAACGGCTCCGACACGCTGCTCGACATCCGCAACCTCAGGATCGAGGCCAAGGTGTTCCCGCCCGGCGAGGCGCCGCGCACCATTACGCTTGTCCACGACGTGTCGCTCAGCCTCAAGCGCGGCCAGGTGCTCGGCTTGATCGGCGAGTCCGGTGCGGGCAAGTCGACCATCGGCCTGTCGTCCATGGCTTATGGCCGCGGCGGCGTGCGCATCACCGGCGGCGAGGTCGTGTTCAACGGCCGCGACATCCTCAAGGCCGGCACGCAAGGCGTGCGCGCCCTGCGTGGCCGTGAGGTCTGCTATGTTGCGCAATCGGCGGCGGCGGCCTTCAACCCGGCCCATCGCCTGATGGACCAGGTGGTGGAAGCCTCGATCCTGCATGGGGTTACGACCCGCGAGGAGGCCGAGAAACGCGCCGTGGCGCTGTTCAGGAAGCTCAGTCTTCCCGACCCCGAGAATATCGGCAAGCGCTTCCCGCACCAGGTTTCCGGCGGCCAGCTGCAGCGCGTCATGACAGCCATGGCGCTGTGCTCCGAGCCCGACCTGATCGTCTTCGACGAGCCGACGACGGCGCTTGATGTCACCACCCAGATCGACGTGCTGGCGGCGATCAAGGAGGCCATCCGCGACACCGGCGTGGCAGCGCTCTACATCAGCCACGACCTAGCCGTCGTCGCCCAGGTATCGGACGAGATCATGGTGCTGCGCCATGGCCGGCTGGTCGAATGGGGCGGCACGCGCCAGATCATCAAGGAGCCCCGCCAGGAATACACCTCGGCACTCGTCTCCGTGCACGAGATCGAGCATCAGGAAAAGAAACCGGGCGCGGCCCCCTTCCTCTCGGTCAGAGACGTGACGGCTGCCTATGGCGGCGGCAAGATCAAGGTGCTCAAGAACGTCTCGGTCGACATCCTGCCCGGCCAGACGCTGGCCGTCGTCGGCGAATCCGGCTCTGGCAAGTCGACGCTTGCGCGCGCCATCACGGGCCTGTTGCCGCCCGAGCAGGGCAGCATTACCTTTGCCGGCCGTACCCTGTCCAATCGCCTCGCCGACCGCACCCGCGACGACCTGCGCGAGCTGCAGATGATCTACCAGATGGCCGACGTGGCGATGAACCCGCGCCAGACTGTGGGCACGATCATCGGCCGGCCGCTGGAATTCTATTTCGGCATGAGCGGCAAGGAGCGCGATGCCAGGGTCGCCGAACTGCTCGACAAGATCGAGATGGGCCGCGGTTTCATCGACCGATATCCGGCCGAACTGTCAGGCGGCCAGAAGCAGCGTGTCTGCATCGCGCGAGCGCTCGCGGCCAAGCCGAGGCTGATCATCTGCGACGAGGTGACGAGCGCTCTGGATCCGCTGGTCGCCAACGGCATCCTCAAGCTGCTGCTCGGACTGCAGGCCGAGGAAGGCGTCGCCTATCTGTTCATCACCCACGATCTGGCGACGGTGAAGTCCATCGCCGACTCCATCGCCGTCATGTATCGCGGCGAGGTGGTACGCTACGGCCCAAAGTCGGAAGTGCTGAAGCCGCCCTTCGACGCCTATACCGACTTGCTGCTGTCGTCGGTGCCGGAAATGGAAATCGGCTGGCTGGAAAAGGCCATCGGCGGACGCAGGATGGCGAGCGCTGGGAATTGATGCCGCCCTTCCCTCGCCCCGTTTACGGGGAGAGGGTGACCACGAAGCGGCCGGGTGAGGGGCAGCTCTATGCCGGAAAGCTGGGCGCCGCCCCTCATCCGACTGCCGGCGTTCGATACTCGAAAAGCCAAGTATTTGGCTTTTCGTCCGCTGCGCGGACCTATCTTACCTCCCCGTGAACGGGGAGAAGGAAGTTCGTCACCATACCCACTCACCCCGCCCCAGCGCCGCCGCCGCATCGACGATGCGCGTGAAGCTGGCGCGGGCGCGGCGGACGGTGTGGCGGGCGCGCAGGTAGCCGTGGACGAGTCCCGGCTCCTCGAACCAGAAGGCTTTGCCGCCGGCAGCGACTATGCGTTCGCCGTAGGCCTCGCCATCTGATGACAGCGGGTCGCATTCGGCCGTGATGACGACTGTTGGCGGCAGATTGGCGAAATCGGCGTCGGCCAGCGGCGACAGCGTGATGTCGCCGGTACGGTCCTCGCCGCCGGTGCGGATGTCCTTGTAGAATTCGAGGTCGCGCATGGTCAGCATCGGCGCCTCGGCATGGACGATGTAGGAGCCGCGCATCCGATCCCCGCCAAGGCCCGGATAGACCAGCACTTGCCCGACCGGGCGCCTGGCGTGCCCACGCGTCGCATGACTGGCGGCGGCCGCGATGTTGCCGCCGGCGCTGTCGCCGGCGAGCACGATGGGCTGGCCGTATCTGGTCGCGGCCCATTCGAAGGCGGCCATGGCATCGTCGAAGGCAGCCGGATGCTTGTGCTCGGGCGCCAGCCTGTAGTCGACCGACACGACTTCGTAGCCGGTGCGCCCGCACAGCTCGGCGCAAACGTCATCATGGCTGTCGAGCCCGCCGAGGATGAAACCGCCGCCGTGGAAATAGAGCAGCATCGCCTGCGGGGCCTTATCGGCAAGGCGGTAGATGCGGATCGGCACGTCCCGCCCAGACGCAGGAATGGCGGTCGTCTCGACCGTCACGCCATCGGGGTAGCCGGCGAAGAACTCCCGGCACATGCGGTCGTAGATCTCGCGCTGCTGGGCGATGGTGTAGTCGATGGTGTCAGGCGGATAGTAGGAATTGGTCCGCTCGATGAAGGCCCAGGTCTCGGCGTCGATGAGCGTGGCGTAGTCGGTCATTGGAGGGGCCCTTGGCAGGGGTCGCGCCTCGTCACGCCCCCCTCTGGCCTGCCGGCCATCTCCCCCTCGAGGGGGGAGATCAGGCCACCATCGGCCTCTCGTCCAATCGCAAGTCTCCCAGCCAGTCGAGGCCCTTTTGCGCCGCAGGAAATGGCGGGAGGCCAACGCGAGTGATCTCCTCCCTCATGGGGGAGATGGCCGGCAGACCAGAAAGGGGCGCGAAGAAACTCCACCATGCCTCCTATCCCTACCTCCCCTTCCACACCGGGTCGCGCTTCTCGGCAAACGCCTTGAAGCCCTCGAGATTGTCCTCCGAGGCGTAGAGCTCGTCCACGGTTGCGAATTGCCGCTTGGTGATGCGGTTCATCGTTTCCTGGAAGCCCATCACCTCGGCGGCGCGGGCCACCTCCTTGATGGCAGCGAAGACCAGCGGCGGGCCGCCGGCGAGCAGGCGGGCGATCTCCCAGACGCGGTCCTCCAGCTTGTCGGCCGGCAGCACCTCGTTGACCAGGCCCCAGCGATGGGCCTCGGCCACGTCCATCCAGCGGCCGGTGAGCAGAAGATCCATCGCCACGTGATAGGGAATGCGCTTGGGCAACTTGATCGTCGCGGCATCAGCCAGCGTGCCCGCGCGGATCTCGGGCAGTGCGAAGCTCGAATGCTCGGAGGCGTAGATCAGGTCGCAGGATAGCGCCAGTTCGAAGCCGCCGCCGACCGCCATGCCGTTGACGCAGGCGATCACGGGCTTGTTGAGGTCACGCAACTCCTGCAACCCGCCGAAGCCGCCGACGCCATAGTCGCCGTCGACCGCGTCGCCGCTGGCCGCCGCCTTCAGGTCCCAGCCGGCGGAAAAGAACTTCTCGCCCGCCGTCTTCACGATGGCGATACGCAGGCTGTCATCGTCACGGAAGGCCTTGAACGTCTCGCCCAGCAGCCGCGAGGTCGCAAGGTCGATGGCATTGGCCTTGGGCCGGTCGAGCGTGACCTCGAGGATCACACCTTCCCTGCGGGTTTTCACGACGTCGGACATTTTTTTTCCTCCATTGCCCTTGCCCAGACCTATGCCTGGGCAAGCCTTTCAAAGCCGTGGGCGGGATAGCCCCTCGCCCTTGCCCTCTCGCCGTGAAGAATGGGGCGAAGGAGGCGTCAACGTTGCGGCCGGCTTGCCTCTCCCCGTCCTTCACCGAAAGAAAGTCCGGCAGAGGGGCCATTCACGACCAGCAGCGCGTCCGCGATCCAGGCTCCCTGCCCTTCGCCACAGACGATCAGCGGGTTGATGTCGAGTTCCTCGATTGCCTCGACATAATTGGACACGAAGCCGGCGATCGCCATGATCGCATCAACGGCAGCACCAACATCCGCCCTCGCGCGGCCGCGATAGCCGTCGAGCAGCGGATACATCTTCAGCCCCTGCAGCGCCGCCTCCACCTCGCTGCGCGAGGCCGGTAAGAGCAGCGTCGCGCTGTCCTTGATGATTTCGACCAGCACGCCGCCGGTACCGATGGTCATGACAGGGCCGAACAGCGGATCACTGGTGACGCCGACGATCAGCTCGGCGACACCGCCCGAGACCATCTTTTCGACATAGAGGCCGGAGCCGAGCGGCAGCAGGGCTGCCGCTGCCGTGCCGACATCTTCGGCGGTTTTCAGATTCAGCCTGACGGCACCGAGTTCGCTCTTGTGGGCAACGCCGAGTGCCTTGAGCGCCACGGGATATCCCAGCGCCTCGGCGGCTGAGATGGCCTCGGTCACGCTTGCCGCGCGTCGGCCCGACGGTACAGCAAGGCCGGCGTCGCGCAACAGGAATTTGGCGGCGGCTTCATCGAAGGTGGTTCGGGAAACGTCCCCCTCTGGCCTGCCGGAGAGAGGTGTGCAGGTGCCACCGCCAATCGATGCTGCAATCGGCCTGGCCCAGGCCTCGCCAATCGCCGCCGCCGCCTCCGCCGCGTCCATTGCCTCTGATATCCCCTGCAAGGGCACGATCCCGCGCGAAAACAGGTCGGCGGCATGCTCTTCGGTCAGGTTCTCCGACATCGACGCCACCACGGCGCCGCGCGCGCCATTGGCCTTCAGCGCAGCCTCGAAAGCGCGCACGGTCGGCCACCAGTCGGCATCCGAGCAGCGGTCGTTGCGTGGGAAGTCGAGCACCAGCATGTTGAGGTCGAAGCCGCCCGACGCCATCGCCGTGAAGGTGGCCGTCATCGCCGGTTCGTCGTTCCAGATGAAGGTGTGGTAGTCGAGCGGATTGGCGACCGCCACGAAGGCGCCGAGCGTCGACTTGACCCTCGCATAGTGCTCAGGCGTCAGTGCAGGGAAACGCAGCCGTCGCTCCTCGGCGCTGTCGGCCATGACGGAGGCTTCGCCGCCCGAGCAACTCATCGACGACAGCGCGAAGCCGGGCAGCGGGCCAATCGCGTGCAGCAGCTTCAGCGTTTCGAGCAGCGACGGGATGGTGTCGACGCGGGCGATGCCGAGCCGCCTGAGGAAGGCATCCGATGCGGCGTCGGAGCCTGCGAGCGACGCGGTGTGCGAGATCGTCGCCTTGCGCGCCTGTTCGGAGCGGCCGACCTTCATGGCGACGATCGGCTTATTCAGTTCGCGCGCCCGCGCCGCCAACCGCTCGAAGCCGTCGACGGTATCGAACCCCTCGATGTGCAGCCCGAGGCACGACACGCGCTCGTCCTCGATCAGCCCAAGCGCCATCTCGGAGAGTCCGGTCTGCGCCTGGTTACCGGCCGTCATCAGGAAGGCCACCGGCAGGCCACGCTTCTGCATGGTCAGGTTGCAGGCGATATTGGACGACTGCGTTATGATGGCAACGCCGCGCCCGCCAGTCGCGAGCCTCCGGCCGCCATGCTGGTCGGGCCACAACAATGCGCCGTCGGCATAGTTGATCAGGCCGTAGCAATTGGGTCCGATGACGGGCATGCCACCGGCCGCCGCCACCAGCTCGACCTGCAGCCGCTCGCCGTCGGCATCGTCGTTGCCAGCCTCGAGGAAGCCCGAGGCAAAGCAGATCGCCCCGCCTGCGCCGCGTGCGGAGAGTTGTGAGATCACCTCGATGGTCAGGAAGCGGTTGACGCCGACGAAGGCGGCGTCGGGGGCACCGGGCAGCTCTGCGACCGAGCGGTAAGTCCTGATGCCCTCGACCTCGTCCTTAGTCGGATGCACCGGCCAGATGTCACCGGCAAACCCCATCTTCAGGCATTGCTTGACCACCGCCGCCGCCTGCGAGCCGCCGAACACGGCGATCGACTTCGGCCGTAGCAGGCGCTCGAGCCGCGTTCGCCCTGAAGGCTTCGGGGTGGAGGTGGTCAAAGTCGAGCTACTCATTTCCACCCCCACCCGGCCCTGCGGGCCACCCTGCCCCGAAGAGCAAGGTCAAACTTGTCTGCCGCTTCCGCAGCCTCAAAATCATCCGCCCACCGCTCTGAGCAGCGCGCGCGAAATGATGTGTCGCTGGATTTCCGACGTGCCTTCCCAGATGCGCTCGACGCGGGCGTCGCGCCAGATGCGCTCCAGCGGCAGGTCGTCCATCAGGCCCATGCCGCCATGGATCTGGATCGCCTCGTCGGCGACGAAGGCCAGCATCTCGGTGGCCTTGAGCTTGGCCATCGCCATGTCCTGGTCGGTGACCGTGCCCTGGTCGTATTTCCAGCCGGCCTCCATGACCATCAGTTCGGCCGCCTTGAGCTCGGTTGCCATGTCGGCGAGCTTGAAGGACACGCCCTGGAACTTGCCGATCTGCTGGCCGAACTGTTCGCGTTGGGCGGCATATTCGATGGCATGGCCAAGCGCGCGTTCGGCACGGCCGAGACAGGTTGCACCGACCTGCAGGCGGGTGGCCCCCAGCCAGGAGTTCGCGACCTCGAACCCCTTGTGCACCTCGCCAAGGATCTGGCTCGCCGGCAACCGGCAGTCGTCGAACTCCAGCACCGAATTGGTGTAGCCGCGATGCGAGACGTTGCGGTAGCCCTCCCGCACGGTGAAGCCGGGGGTGCCCTTGTCGACGAAGAAGGCGGTGATCTTCTTGCGTTTGCCACGGGGACTGTCCTCCTCGCCCGAGGCCATGAAGACGATGGCGAAATCGGCAATATCGGCGTGGGAGATGAAATGCTTGGTGCCGTTGAGCACCCAGTCGCCGCCCTGTTCGACGGCGCTCGCCTTCATGCCGCGCAAGTCCGAACCGGCGCCCGGCTCGGTCATGGCGAGACAGTCCGATTTTTCGCCGCGGATACAGGGGAAAAGGTACTTTTCGCGCTGCTCCGCCGTACCGGCGAGAAGGATGTTCGAAGGGCGCGCCACGCAGGTCCAATGCAGCGCATAGTTGGCGCGGCCGAGCTCCTTCTCGTAGAGCAGCCAGGTCAGCGTATCGAGCCCGGCGCCACCGACATCTGATGGCATGTTGGCTGCATAGAGCCCGGCAGATATCGCCTTTCCCTTGATCTCCTCGATCAGCTCGCGCCTGAGATGGCCCGTGCGCTCGACCTCCTGCTCATGCGGATAAAGCTCGTTCTCGACGAAGGCGCGCGTCGTGTCGACGATCAGCTGCTGTTCTTCGGACAGACCGAAATGCATGGCTTAGCCCTTCTTCTTGGCCGAAGCCTTTTTCGCCGCCTTCTTCACCGGCTTGCTCGCCTTGGCCTTTTCAGCAGCTTTCGAAACCTTGGGTTTGGCCTGGGAGGCGAGCTGCTTGGTGTAGTCCTTGTAGAGCGCACCGGCGCCCCAGCCCTTGCCCTTGTTCTGCTTCGACAGCGCATCCATGATTGCGACCAGATTGTCGTCGCGGATCTTTTCCAGCTCGCGGATCGACCATTTCGACGACTGGTCGTCGGACTGGCCGGCGATCAAGTCGACCAGCTCGTCGTTGAACTCCGGCACATCCATCAGCTTGGTCCATGGCCACTCCAGGCACGGGCCGAACTGGGCCATGAAGTGGCGCATGCCCGCCTCGCCACCGGCGATGCGGTAGACCTGGAACATGCCCATCTGGGCCCAGCGCAGGCCGAAGCCGTAGCGCATGATGTCGTCGAGCTCTTCGACCGAGCAGATGCCGTCCTTGATCAGCCACAAAGCCTCGCGCCAGGCCGCTTCCAGCAGGCGGTCGCCGACAAAGGCCTCGATCTCCTTGCGGATGACCACGGGCTTCATGCCGATGGAGGAATAGATCTCCTTGGCCACCTCGATGGCCTCGGGGAAGGTCTTGCTACCACCGACGATCTCGACGATGGGCAGGAGATAGACCGGGTTGAACGGATGGCCGACCACCAGCCTTTCAGGGTGCTTCTTCATCGCCACCTGCATGTCGGACGGCTTGATACCCGAGGTCGACGAGCCGATGATCGCATTGGCCGGCGCGTGCATGTCGATCTCGGCCAGCACCTTGTGCTTGAGGTCGAGCCTCTCAGGCACGCTTTCCTGGATGAAGTCGGCGTCGGCCACGGCCTCGGCAATGGTCTTGGCGTAGGTCAGCTTGCCTTCCTTGGGCAGGCCGCCTGGCACCATCTGCCTGTAGGCGCGCCGCGCGCCCTTCATCACCTCGCCGACCTTGCGTGAGGCCTCCGGATCGGGATCGAAGATCGACACGTCGATACCGTTGAGCAAAAGCCGCGCCACCCAGCCCGCGCCGATCACCCCGCCGCCAATGGCGGCTGCTTTGGAAATTGTGTTCATGAGCATGCCCCTCCCGGCAGATTGTCAGCGATCAGACCGCCAGCGGCGCGCGCTTCACGAGGTTGAGCTTCTTGCGCACCTCTTCGGGCCCGATGACCCTGGCACCCAGGGTCTCGACGACTGTAACCGCCTTCTCGACCAGCTGCGCATTGGTGGCGAGCACGCCCTTGTCGAGCCAGAGATTGTCCTCGAGGCCGACGCGCACATTGCCGCCGGCGAGCACCGCGGCAGCGGCATAGGCCATCTGGTTGCGGCCTAGCGAGAAGGCCGAGAAGGTCCAGCTCTTCGGCACGTTGTTGACCATCGCCATGAAGGTGTTGAGATCGTCCGGCGCACCCCACGGCACGCCCATGCACAGCTGCACCAGTGCGTCGGGCGCCAGCACGCCCTCCTCCACCAGCTGCTTGGCAAACCACAGATGGCCGGTGTCGAAGGCCTCAATCTCCGGCTTCACGCCCATCGCGGTCATCATGCCGCCCATGGCGCGCAGCATGCCCGGTGTGTTGGTCATGACATAGTCGGCCTCGGCGAAGTTCATCGTGCCGCAGTCGAGCGTGCAGATCTCGGGCAGACACTGGCGCACATGCTCGACGCGGTTCGTGGCACCTCCCATGTCGGTGCCGGCCTGCTTCAGCGGCAGCGGGTTTTCGACGTCGCCAAACACCATGTCGCCACCCATGCCGGCGGTCAGGTTCAGCACCACGTCGACGTCTGCCTCGCGGATGCGCTCGGTCACCTCACGGTAAAGATGGATGTCCCGGCGAGGCTTGCCGGTCTCGGGGTCACGGACATGGCAATGGACGATGGCCGCACCGGCCTTGGCTGCCTCGATGGCCGAGTCGGCGATTTCCTTGGGTGAACGCGGCACCAGCCGGCTGCGATCCTGCGTGCCGCCGGACCCGGTCACGGCACAGGTAATGAAGACCTCGCGGTTCATTTCGAGCGGCATCGCATTCCTCCCAGCAGCAATTCCGAACCCATGATTGCGCTGCTTGCGCTGGCTTGTTTTGCGTTTTACGAAAGGCAAATGGTAAAAAGCGAAAAGCCGACAATCTTTCGCGAAGAACGTACACCGCTCAAGGTGACGATGCTGGTCTTCTCCGGCGCGTCCATCATGTGTGTGGCGTCGGCCGTCGACCCGCTGCGCGCCGCCAACCGTGTCTCGGGCGAAATCCTGTTCGACTACCGGCTGGTGTCGAGCACCGGCGAGCCGGCCATCACCACCTGCGGCCTGCCGGTGGCAGTCTCCGGTGCCTTCGACCCCGACGGGGCCTGCGACGTGCTGATGGTCATCGCCGGCTTCGGAACGCAAGGCTACGCCACGTCAAAGCTGCTCGGCGGCATAAGGCGCTGCGCCCGCAAGGCGCGTGCCGCAGGCGGCATCGAGGCCGGCACGTGGCTGGTCGCTCGCGCCGGGCTCTTGGAAGGCCGCGCCGCCACCACCCATTGGGAAGACATGGAGGATTTTGCCTCTGCCTTTCCCGACGTCGAGGTTCGCCCCGACCGCTACATCATCGACGGCCCGGTCTTCACCTCGGGCGGCGCCGCCCCCACTTTCGACCTGATGCTGCATCTGGTGCGTTCGCGATTGGGCATGGCGACCGCGCTCGATGTCGCCAGCGTCTTCATTTACGACCAGTCGCGCGCCGCCACCGACGCACAGCCGCTGGTCTCGCTCGGCCGGCTCGACGGCTACGACCCGCGCCTCGCCCAGGCGATCCGGCTGATGGAAGCGCATGTTGACCAGCCGCTGACGATTGCCGCGATTGCAAAACGCGCCGGCGTGACGGCGCGCACGCTCGAAAGCATCTTCCGCGCCTCGATTGGCGAGACGCCGGGGGCCTATTATCTCAGGCTGAGATTGAGCGCCGCGCGCCGGCTCGTGGTCGACACGCGCGTCAGCATGGCCGAGGTTGCGGAGCGCACTGGATTTTCATCAGCCGCGGCCTTCTCCCGCAGCTTTTCGAAAGCCTTCGGCACCGCACCGGTGAGGATGCGCAAGGGCTAACCTCTACGGGCGAGGATCCACTCGACCGCCGCCTCGAGATCGTCGACAACGGCGGTCGGATGCGGCGCGTAGCGGCTTTCGTCTCCAGCGCGGTACTTGCCGGTTCGCACCAGAAGGGCTGTTCCGATCCCCGCCTTCAAGGCACCGCACACGTCGCTTTCGGCGTCATCGCCGACCATCACCGCCAAACCAGGCGGGCAATCCAACCCGGCCAGTGCGGCATGGAAGAAGTCGCGAGACGGCTTGCCCAGCACCGTCGCCTGCTTGCCGGCAGCGAATTCCAGTGCTGCGACGAAAGCCCCGGCATCGAGACTGGCCCGCCATCGGCATCCTTGAAGGTGCGATTGACCGCAAGCGCGAGGAATTCGGCACCGTCGATCAGTTGCCGGAAGACGGCGTTCATCGCCGCATAGGTGAAGGCCTCGGCAGCATCGCCGACCACCACCGCCCTCCTGTCACCAAACTTGTTGCCGGCGAATTCGGGCACGAGATCGGGATGCACCAGGAGATACGCCGAGCAGCCTTCGCGTGCGAGCCAATCGACCGCGGCACGCGCCGGGGTGAACAGCTCGTCGCGGTCGACTGCAACACCAAGGCTCGCGAGTGGGCAACGATCGCCCGGTGCGGCGACCTCGTCGTGTTGCTGACGAAGCGGATCGGCAGGCCCTCGGCGCGAAGCCGCCCGATGGCCGCGACAGCACCCGGGATCGGTCTATCGCCGTCATAAACGACGCCCGAGAGGTCGAGCAGAACCGCGCGTATCATGCGAGGAGCATGGCGGTCCCCGCCCCCTCAGTCAAACCACTCTGTCGGGATCAGGCCACGGCGCGACCATCGGTATCGATATGCGCGCGCATGCTCTGCGCCAGCACGGCCTCAAGCCGCGTCGTCACGGCCCGGGTCCACTCGTCGGACAGTTCAGGCTCCAGTGGCGGCGGCAACGCCATCAGCCTGTCGACGAACGAAGCATCCCCTGATGTGTTCAACAGGGCATCGATCGCCGGGTCATGGATATCTTTGGTGAAAGTCTTTTGTTCCCGTCTCATGGGACGCTAAGTCACTGATTCGACGGGCCTCTTAAGGGCGAGAAAGAGGCAATTCAGGGGCATGCGTGTGCGCCGCCGCCGGGCTCAATCAGGCCGAGTCCTGGCCGGTTCCTCAGCCCGCAACCAGCGGTTTTTCAAACAATATGGTGGTCAGCCCGCTGTCCCACTCCTCGTCGGGATAACGCGCCGTCTCGGCATAACCCATGGCGCGGTAGAAGGTCTGGCTCTGCTGGTTGAAGGTGTCGGTTTCAAGCCGCACTTTTTCCAAGCCGGCCTTGCCGATCTCCTGCTCTGCCCGCGCCAGAAGCTGCCGGCCGAGGCCAAGGCGCTGATAGGCCCCCGCAACATGCAGCGCCTCTATGAAGTCGCCGCTCCAGTGGACCATGCCGGCGACACGGCCGTCGACTTCGGCCACCCAGAAGGCGAGACCATTTTGATCGACATAACGGCCGCCGATATCGGATGAGAGATAGCGCCCGGCCGACGCCGCGCTGATTTCCGGCCGCCAGGTGCTTTCGAACGTGTCGGCCAACACCTGCTTCACTTGGGCGAAATCAGCTGTCTTCGCCGGCCGCACCAGGATGTTACGCTTGTCCATGCTGTCGCTCCTGCTCTTGAGGCGTCCGTCTAGCATCGGCCCTGCCTTTGAACATCGGACAGCGTGTACAAAAAATGGCGCCAGCCCTGGGGCCGGCGCCATCATTCATCGCGGTTCGAAGCCGTCAGACGTAGCGGTTGACGACGTTCTCCAGATATTCCTGCCGGCCCGACTTCGGCTGCGGCTCGATGCCATCGGTGACCACGCGCGCGGCGATCTGTTCGAGGCTGCGTTCGCCCGCAAGCATCGCCTTGGCCTCCGTCGAGTTCCAGCCGGCGTAGCGGGCGTCGAGCGGACCTGACAGAGCCTTGTCCTCGATCATCCTGGCAGCTGCCTTGAGGCCACGGGCGCAAGCGTCCATGCCGCCGATATGGGCGACCAGCAGGTCCTCAGGGTCAAGCGACTGGCGGCGCAGCTTGGCGTCGAAATTGGTGCCGCCCGTCTTGAAGCCGCCGCCCAGCAGCACCTGGTAATAGGCCAGCGCCATCTCGGGCACGTTGTTGGGGAACTGATCGGTGTCCCAGCCCGACTGATAGTCGTTGCGGTTCATGTCGATGGAGCCGAAGATGCCGAGCGCATTGGCGGTCGCCAGCTCGTGTTCGAAGGAGTGGCCGGCCAGGATCGCGTGACCCTGCTCGATGTTGACCTTCACCTCCTTCTCCAGCCCGTACTTCCTCAGGAAGCCGTAGACGGTGGCGACGTCGTAGTCATACTGGTGCTTGGTCGGCTCCTGCGGCTTCGGCTCGATCAGGATGGTGCCGGTGAAGCCGCTTCTGTGCTTGTAGTCGACGACAAGGTTGAGGAAACGGCCGAGCTGGTCGAGTTCGCGGCCCATGTCGGTGTTGAGCAGTGTCTCATAGCCCTCGCGGCCGCCCCACAGCACGTAGTTCTCGCCCTCGAGTCGTTTGGTGACGTCGATGCAGTGCTTCACCGTCGCTGCCGCATAGGCAAAGACGTCGGGATCGGGGTTGGTCGCGGCGCCAGCCATGAAGCGGCGGTTGGAGAACAGATTGGCAGTGCCCCAGAGCAGCTTGACGCCGGTCTTGGCCATCTTGGCTTCGAAATGGTCGGCGATCTCGTCGAGGCGCTTTGCACTCTCAGTAAAGTTGGCACCCTCGGGCCGCACGTCGGCGTCGTGGAAGCAGTAATAGGGAACGCCGAGCAGCGAGAACAGCTCGAAGGCGACGTCAGCCTTCAGCTTGGCGTTCTCCATCGTCTCGCCGAACCCAGTCTTTGCAAACCAGGGCCGCTCGAAGGTCTGGCCGCCGAACGGATCGCCGCCCGGCCAGGCGAATGTGTGCCAATAGGCGACGGCGAAGCGCAGATGGTCTTCCAGCCTTTTGCCCAGCACCACCTCGTCGGCGTTGTAGTGGCGATAGGCCAGCGGATTGGTGCTGTCGGGGCCTTCGTAGCGGACAGGCTTGATGTCGCCGAAATAGCCGGTGCTCATGGGAGAACTCCTTTCAGTGAGTACGCATGACCGCCCCTCACGGGGCAGTCGCCGAATTTCCGTATTCGATTACCTGAGACGTAATTGGTTTCAGTCGGAGCTGCTGCGAAAAGGGTCGCGTTGTCAAAGACGAACCTGACGGAGAGCAGAAATGACCGACTACAACGCAATCGCCGAAGCCTACTTCGCCGCCTGGAACGAAACCGATGCGGCCGCCCGCAAGGCGCTTGTCGACGCTGCCTTCGCCCCGGGCGTGAGCTATCGCGACCCGATCATGCAGGGCGACGGCCACGCTGGCATCGATACGCTGATCGCGGGCGTGCACAGCCAATTCCCCGGCTTCCGCTTCAAGCTGAAGGGCAAGGCCGATGGCTTCGGCGACAACATCCGCTTTTCCTGGGGCCTCGGCCCTGACGGCGCGGAAGCCGTGATCGAAGGCTCCGACTTCGCCACCCTGAAGGACGGGCGCCTGAGCCTCATCACCGGCTTCCTCGACAAGGTGCCGGGCTGATCTGGCCTGGGCGTTCACATCGTCCCCCGGATCGCCGGATAGAGCTTGCGGTAACGCTGGTAGGCCTCGTCATAGGCGCCTGCCAGCGCCGCCACCGGCTCGATGGTTTCGGCAGTTGCAGGCGGCGTGCAGACCTGGTGCGGGTCGGCGCCTTCGGCTGCGATGAGACCGAGGCGCGCGGCCCCGAAGGCCGCGCCGAAATCGCCGTCGGCAGGAATGTCGACCGGCAGGCCGAGTGCGGTGGCGATCGACTTCAGCCAGTAACGCGAACGCGAGCCGCCGCCAATGGCGGTCACGCGTGTCAGCGTCGTTCCGGCCGTGGCCAGGGCTTCCAGGCTGTCACGGAAAGCAAAGGCCACACCTTCGAGCACGGCCTGGGTCAAGCCCGCGCGGTCGATCTCGTGCGCGAGACCGATGAACGAGCCGCGGATCGCCGCATCGTTGTACGGGGTGCGCTCGCCCGACAGATAAGGCAGGAAGGTGACGCCGGTGGGAGCACGCAGTTCGTCGCCGAGTTCGCCGGTCAACTCGGCCGCATCCTTGCCCGTGATCACGCTCAGCCAGTTGAGCGAATCCGTCGCCGACAGAATAACGCCCATCTGGTGCCAGGCCTGCGGCAGCGCGTGACAGAAGGTGTGGACGGCACTTTCCGGATTGGGCAGGTAGGCGCCGTTGGCGGCAAACAGCACGCCAGAAGTGCCCAACGACACGAAGGCAGCACCTGGCTTGACCGTGCCCATGCCGCAGGCTGAAGCCGCGTTGTCGCCGGCACCGCCTGCGATCGCCACGCCCTGCCCCATGCCCCATTTCGCCGCCAGTTCGCTGCGCAGCGTCCCGGCTCGATCAGTGCCCTCGACCAGCGACGGCATGTGCTCGGTGCCGAGACCTGTGGCGCTCAGAAGCTCTGGCGACCAGCGCCGCACTGCCACGTCGAGCCAGGAGGTACCGGCGGAGTCGGACATTTCGGAAATGTACTCGCCCGACAGCCAGAGCCTGAGATAGTCCTTGGGCAACAGCACCTTCGCCACCCGGGCAAAAATTTCGGGCTCGTTGGCCTTCACCCAGGCAAGCTTGGGGGCGGTGAAGCCGGGGAAAACGATGTTGCCTGTTATCTTGCGGAAACGTGGATCGGCGTCGAGCCTGGCCGCCTCGGCAAAGCTGCGCATGTCGTTCCAGAGGATGCAGGGGCGCAGCACCTTGCCCGCGACATCGAGCAGCGTCGCGCCATGCATCTGGCCCGACAGGCCGATGCCACGCACGGCAGCCATTTCCCGCGGATGTGCCGCCTTGAGTTCGGCGATCGCCTCCTCGGTGGCGCGGATCCAGTCGGCAGGCTCCTGCTCGGACCAGCCGTGATGCGGCCTGGAGACATCGAGTGAACCATGGCCGGAGCCTGATATCTTCTGGTCGGCATCCATCAGCAGCGCCTTCACGCCAGATGTGCCGAGATCAAGCCCGAGATACATGCCATTCCTCCCGAATGAGCGACGCGGACGCTGGTTGCGCCCATCCTCTCACGCACTGGCCGGCCTTCATCACCAACAGGTGAAAACGGCTAAGCCAACTTCCCGTTCCTCCGACGGACGCTGCTTATTAGCAAACATTGCGGGGTCGGGTCGATATTTATTTCGGAACTCGTAAAAAATAAATCGGACGCCTCGCTGGCGCGCTTTCGACCTCAGTCAGCCATGCGCCAGAAGTGCAGCGCGCTGGACGAACAGGCCTGACAGCGGGCTTGCCGGCCGCGCGTGGTTGCGCGCGGAGGCGAGCTTCACGGCAAGCGCATCGTTGCCGTCGCGCAATGCCGCCTCGATCAGCGTCAGATCGATCACGTCGCGCTGGGCGTGGCTGCCGCCAAAGCGGTGGGCGATGGATCTCACCGGCTCGAGCAGCCGCACGGTCTCGCCATAGCGCCCTTCACCAAAGGCCTTGATCGCCAGTGAAATGGGATGGCCAACATCCCTTGTGAAGGCGGCATTGTCGTCATCGCGGGCGATCGCCTCGCGCTGGGCATAAAGCATCGCCTTCGCAGGCGCTTCGAGCCCGGCGCCGACAAAGGCCATCATCGCATGCGCATCGTTGAAGGCGTAGTTGCCGGCGGCCGCCTTGGGTGCCCAATTCGCGGCAAGACTGGCCCAGCGCGCCCCCACATCGACGCCACCGAGATTGAGCCGCCACAGGATCGCCGAGGCGTCGACCATGTTGAGCGCCAGCTTCGACTGCGCGCCGTAGATCGGCCCGTCATAAAGCGCCAGCACCTCGCCCGTCTCGCCGAGGTCGTAGTGAAACAACGCCAGGTGCCACCAGTTGTGAACCTGAAGAAAGCTATCCTTCGTCCAGGCTTCGGTGTTGCCACGCATCCAGGCGATGCCATCGCGCTGGCGGCTCTGCATCTCCATCACATGCGCCACCGCATGCTGGGCCCAGCCGTCGCGCGGTTCCAGCCCGACCGCCTCGCGCCCCAGCGCTTCGGCACGCGCATAATCGCCCATCTCCTCGAAGCCGAAGGCCTGCATGCCAAGGATGGCGTGATAGCCGGGCATGCCGCTGTCCCACGCGGGCATCGCCCTGGCGATACGGTCGCGCAGCATCGGGGCATTGCCGGTGAAGAAGTCGATCTGGTGTCCGGCCTGCAGCGCCAGGGCATCGGTGGGATGCTCCGCCGTCAATTCTGCGAGGATATGGCCTGCATCGTGCCAGTGCCCGTCGACAAGACGGCCGAGGGCCGCGACATGCGCCTGTTCGCGGGCCGTTGCCGCGAGCCCGGCAGCGACTGCATGGCAGTCCCGCGCGATCGCCATCGCCTCGCGTTCGGTGGACAGGCCATAGAGCCAGCCCTTCAGCACATGCGCCATGACGAAGTCGGGCGCGTCAGCAATCGCCTTGTCAGCCGAGCCGACCGGATCGCCTACGAAGCGCTGGAGTTCGCTTACCCCGCGCTCGTAATGGGCGGCGGCAGTCTCGTCCGCCCCTGAAAGCGTGAGCCCGAGCCGATCCTTCATCACGGCCAATAATCCTCAGTGCCCCGAGCGCGCGGCAGCCGCGGCAATGCCCGCGCCGACTAGCAGCGTGCCCCCGGTGCGGTTGAAGATGCGGATCGCACGCGGATTGGACACCACGCTGCGGGCACGAGCTGCCACCAGCGCGTAGCCGAAGGCATTGGCAAAGGCGAGCGTCAGGAAGGTCAGCTCAAAGATCAGCATCTGCGTCCAGAAATCGCCGTTGCGGTCAAGGAACTGCGGCAGGAACGCGACGAAGAAGGTGATGCTCTTGGGGTTCAGCGCCGTGACGATCCAGGCATGCGCCATCATCTTGACGGCGGACGCGGCATCGGTGCGCGGCTTGGCGTCGAGCGTGCCGCCGGCGCGGAACAGCTTGATGCCGAGATAGATAAGGTAGGCCGCACCGATCCACTTGACGATGGTGAAGACTGTTGCCGAGGCTGCAAGCAGCGCGCCGATGCCCAGCATCGAAAGCGTCATGGCGGTGAAATCGCCCAGCGCCACGCCGACGGCCATCGGTAACGCCGTGCGCCAGCCCTGGCCGAGCGCATAGGATACGACCAGCAGGATCGTGGGGCCAGGAATGACGAGAAGCACCGCGGACGCAGCAGCGAAGGCGACCCAGCTTTCAAACGACATGACAACTCTCCTTCATTGGAAGCGGGATCAAGCTCCGGCTCCGCGCGCTTGTAAAGCCCTTAACGGGCGGCACGTCATATTCACTCTTTCTCAACCATGAATGGTGAAAATGCCGCCTATTGGTCGGACTTCGCCATGCATCCGATCCCTGTACAACGAGTGGAATTGTGCCGTGTCGAAATCGCCTGCTTCGCCGGTCTCCGGCCCGAACGACCGCCCCGAACCCATGATCGCATCACGCCGCAAGGTGCTGTTCGGCCTCGGCGCCGCCGGCCTGCTCGCCGGTTGCAGCCGCAGCATGGATTTCGAACTTCCGGCCATGGGCCTGGACACCACGTCAACCGGTTCGATCCGTCCGCAGATCAGCGTCGACAAGCAGGTCACCGGCCCCGAGGTGATGTATGCCTCGTTCACCGACGAGGGCTTCACCTTGCCTGAGGTGCCCTACAAGAAGGTCGATCCCAAATATCGCCGCCAGATCGTGGTCGATCCGACTGGCGAGGCTCCTGGTACCATCGTCGTCAAGCTCGACGAACGTTTCCTCTATCTCGTCCAGCCCGGTGGCGAGGCCATCCGCTACGGCGTCGGCATCGGCCGCGACGGCTTCCGCTGGTCCGGCCGCGCCAACATCCAGTACGGCAAGAAGTGGCCGACCTGGACACCGCCGCGCGAGATGATCGCGCGCAAGCCGGAGCTCGTGAAGTGGGCCGGCGGCCAGCCCGGCGGCCTCGACAATCCGCTGGGTGCGCGTGCGCTCTACATCTTCCAGAACGGCCAGGACACCGGCTACCGCGTCCACGGCTCGCCGGAATGGTGGAGCATCGGCCAGGCCATGTCTTCGGGCTGCGTGCGCCTGATCAACCAGGACATCATCGACCTCTACAGCCGCGTCAACGGCAAGACCCCTGTCGTCGTCGGCTGAGCCTGTGCCGGGAAATCCGTTTCCCGGCGTAACAGCTTCAATCTAGCTCGATCTGCCCATTGCGTCCTGAGATAAGAAGGGCGAATGTGCCGAAAAACGGCACCCTTGGGAGGACGACCATCATGCCCTCGACATTCGTGATAGCCCAGGGCGGCGGGCCCACCGCTGTCATCAACCAGACGATGGCGGGCGCGGTGCTCGAAATCCGTCGCCGCCACCCCAAGGCGCGCATACTGGGCTCTCGCCACGGCGTCCGCGGCATTCGCGACGGCGATTATGTCGACCTCACCGACATTGCCGAGGAGCAGCTCCTGCGCATCGCTGCAACCCCGAGTGCCGCGCTCGGCAGCACCCGCGACAAGCCCGACGCCGCCTATTGCGACGTGATCCTCGAAGGCCTCAAGAAGGCCGACGCGCAGGCCTTCATCTATATCGGCGGCAACGACACCGCCGGCACCCAGCAGATCCTGAGCGATGCTGCCCAAGGCAGCATCGCCTTCGTGCATGCGCCCAAGACCATCGACAACGACCTTGAGGAAAACGACCACGTGCCGGGCTTCATCTCGGCCGCCGAATTCGTCGCCGGCGCCTTCCTGTCGGTCGACCTCGATTTCCGCGCCCTGCCCGGCATCTATGTCGGCATCGTCATGGGCCGCCATGCCGGTTTCCTCACCGCCGCCGCCGCTGCCTGGCGCCAGGATGACGACGACGGCCCGCACCTCGTCTACGTGCCCGAGCGCGCCTTCTCTGTGCCGCGCTTCATCGACGACGTGAAGGCATCGCTCGCCCGCCACCGCCGCTGCGTCGTTGCCGTCTCTGAAGGCGTTACGACAGAGGACGGCCGCGCGCTGGTCGAGAGCATCGTGCCGGCGGACAAGCTGGAACGCGACGCCCACGGCAACATCAAGCTGTCGGGCAGCGATCTGCCGCGTGCCTTCGAACAGGCGCTGGCCGAAGGCCTGCCCGGCAAGCGCGCCCGCGTCGATGCGCTGGGCTACATGCCGCGTGGCTATATCGGCGCGGTCAACGCCGTCGATGCACAGGAAGCCTTCGACGCTGGCGCCTTCGCCGTCGAGGCGGCCGACAAGGGCGGCGGTTCGGTGGCGCTGAAATATGAAAACGGCAAGACAGTGATCCGCCTGGTGCCGCTCGCCAATGTCGCCGGCAAGACGCGCCACATGCCCAACGACTTCATGCTGAAAGACACCAACCACCTGTCGGAAAAGGGCATGGACTATCTGCGCCGGCTGGTGCCCGGCCGCTTCAATATCGGCAGGCCTTTCGTTTGATCCGCCGCCCCGGCTGGTTCTCGAAAAGCATCGTCGACACCACGACGACGATGCTGACCGAGCCATTCGTCACCGATTATTGCCGCGCCAACATCTGGCATGTGCGCGGCAGCGACATTGACCTGCTGGTCGACACCGGTATGGGCATCTGCCCGCTTGCGCCCGAAATCGAGACGACACAGGGCAAGCCGCTGCTCGCTGTCGCCACCCACGTCCATCTCGACCATGTCGGCTCGCTGCATGAATTTGGCTGGCGGGCTGGCCCGCGCATCGAGGCTTCATTCTTTGAAACGATGCCGGACGAGGCCACCTACGCCAACATGTTCCGCAACTTCCCCGGTGCGGTTTCGGAGTTGCCTTGCCCGGACTGGCACTCGGCCGACTACATGATCGCGCCGGCGCCACTTCAGCGCCTGCTCGACGAGGGCGACGTCATCGATCTCGGCGACCGCAGCTTCACCGTGCTGCACCTGCCCGGACATTCGCCCGGGTCCATCGGCCTGTTCGACGAACTTAACGGCACGCTGTTTTCGGGCGACGCCATCCATGGCGGCTTCCTGGTCGACGACATGCCGGATTCCAACCGCACAGCCTATTGCGCCACCATGCGCCGGCTCATTGGCCTGCCGGTTCGCATCGCTCACGGCGGCCACGCCGACAGCATCGACGGAACCAGGATGCGCGAGATCGCAGAGGATTATCTGAGACGGAATGAGGAATAAGGGTCTTCAAATTGCGCCAAGCCCCCCTCGCCGGTGAGGGGGACCTACTTGCATGGTAGAGATCAACGACCCGCTGGATGTCAGCCCAGCCCCTCCTCGAACCCGCTGATCGCCTTGACCTCGAGGAAGTCCTCAAGCCCCCATTTGCCGCCCTCGCGGCCGAGGCCCGACTGCTTGTAGCCGCCGAAGGGGCTGCCATAGGGGCGGTCGGTGCCGTTGATCTGCACCATGCCGGCCCTGAGCTTGCGCGCGACACGCTGGGCGCGCGCCTTGTCCGCCGACTGCACATAGGCCGACAGGCCGTAGGGCGTGTCATTGGCGATGGCGATTGCCTCCTCTTCGGTCTCGAACGGGATCATGGCCAGCACCGGGCCGAACACCTCCTCACGGGCGATACGCATCTCGTTGTTGACGTCGGCAAAGACCGTCGGCCGCACGAAATAGCCACGGTTAAAGCCCTCGGGACGGCCGATCCCGCCGGCAACGACACGCGCGCCTTCCTTCATGCCGGCCTCGATCAACCCCTGCACCTTGTCGAACTGCATTTCCGAGACCAGCGGGCCAATATGGTCGCCATCTTCAGAGGGATCGCCGACCTTGACCGTCGCGGTGTATTTCGCGGCGATGTCGACAGCCTTGTCGTAGACCGGGCGCTCGACCAGCATGCGCGTCGGCGCATTGCACGACTGGCCGGTGTTCTCGAAGCAGTGGGCGAGCCCCCGCGTCACCGCATCCACCAGATCGACATCGGCGAAGACGATGTTGGGCGACTTGCCGCCAAGCTCCAGGGTCACCCGCTTGACCGTCTCGGACGCGGCCTTGGTCACGGCGATGCCGGCGCGAGTCGAGCCGGTGAACGACATCATGTCGATACCCGGATGGCGCGACATCGCCTCGCCGACGCTCGGGCCGTCGCCATTGACCATGTTGAACACACCGGCCGGGAAGCCGGCTTCCTCCATCATCTCGGCAAAGACGATGGAGGACATCGGTGCGATCTCCGACGGCTTCAGCACCACCGTGCAGCCGGCGGCAAGTGCAGGCACCACCTTCAGCGTCACCTGATTCATCGGCCAGTTCCACGGCGTGATCAGGCCGCACACCCCGATCGGCTCGCGCACGATGCGCTCCCCGGGGTTCTTCTCGTCCAGCGCCTCCTCGAACTCGAACTTCTGCAGCACCTCGATGAAGCTCTTGATGTGACCGGCTCCGCAGGCCGCCTGGGATTCGAGCGCCAGCTTCATCGGCGCGCCCATCTCGGCCGAGATGGCATTGGCCATGTCGCGCATGCGCCTGTTGTAGGCGGCGAGCAGCTTTTCGAGCAGGGCAAGCCGCTCCTTGCGGCTCGTCGTGCTCCACGACGGAAAGGCGCGCTGTGCGGCCTCAACGGCCTTGTCGACATCGGCGGCGGAACCCAACGAAATCACCGCAAAGGGCTGCTCGTCGGCAGGATTGATAACCTCGAGCTCCTTCGCCACATCGGGCGCGACCCACTTTCCGTCAATGAAGAACTTCGTCTTGCGCAGCATGGCAGGCTCCCTGTTTGACAGTGTTCTAGACCGGCGCATGCGACAGCCGTGTCCTGAATCCGACCGCATTTTTAGGCCGGCAACCTTCGAGCGGGAAGACCTGGGTCAGCGTTTGCCAACCGGTGCCACAATGTCAGTAGGTTTTGCTAATCTTGGGGGCGCCGGGTGGATCGTACGCAGCGTTACCCTTATAAGCCCCCCTCCATCGAGGCCAGTTGCATGTCCATCACAGGTTCGCGTCGCCAGGCGGCGATCGCCTTCATCTTCGTCACCGCCGTTCTCGACATCGTCGCCATGGGCATCATCATTCCGGTGTTGCCCTCGCTGATCGAGGAGTTCGCCGGCTCCAACGCCGATGCCGGCTGGATCAATGGCGTGTTCGTGGCGCTTTGGGCCGGCATGCAATTCGTCTGCTCGCCGATCATCGGTTCGCTGTCCGATCGTTACGGCCGCCGTCCGGTCATTCTGTTGTCGACCGCGGGCCTCGCCGCCGACTATGTGCTGATGGCGGTAGCGCCAAACCTGTGGTGGCTGGCGCTCGGCCGCATCGTCGCAGGCGTCACCTCGTCGAGCTTCACCACGGTCTTTGCCTACATGGCCGACATCACCCCGCCGGAGGGCCGCGCCCGCGCCTACGGCCTGATCGGCGCTGCCTTCAGCGCCGGTTTCGTCGCCGGCCCGTTGATGGGCGGCTTCCTTGGCGAAATCTCGCCACGCGCGCCCTTCTGGGTGGCGGCTGCCATGAGCGGCCTTGCGTTCCTGTATGGCGCCTTCGTCCTGCCGGAGTCGCTCGCGCCCGAAAAGCGCATGCCTTTCGCATGGCGCCGCGCCAATCCGTTCGGCGCGATGATGCTGCTGCGCTCGCATCCCGAGCTCACCGGCCTCGCCTCGGTGACCTTCCTCCTGCACTTCTCCCACCACGTCTTCTCGGCGGTTTTCGTGCTTTATGCCGCCTTCCGCTACAACTGGCATGCCTGGGAAGTGGGCGTGTTGCTTGCCATGGTCGGCGTGCTCGACATGATCGTCCAGGGCCTGATCGTTGGCCCTGTCGTCAAGCGCTTCGGCGACCGGGCGACCATGGTGTTCGGCCTGTTCGGCGGCGCCATCGGCCTCGCCCTTATGGGCTTTGCGCCGACGGGTATCTGGTTCACTGTGGCGATGATCCCCAACGCGCTGTGGGGCCTGGCCATGCCGACGACCCAGTCGCTGATGACCCAGCGTGTCTCCGAATCCGAACAGGGCCAGTTGCAGGGCGCCAATATGAGCGTCGCCAGCATCGCCGGCGTCGCCTCGCCGCTGTTCTTCGGCGCGCTCTATGCCTGGACGGTGCGCGACGGCACGCCGATGCCCTTCCCGGGTCTCGCCTTCTACATCGCCGCAGCCGTCCTGCTGTTTGCGGCCATTGTCGGCTGGATCGTGGCACGCAAAGCCACGCGTGCCGAAGAGGCCACCTCCGAAGCAGTCTGAAGCCTCAGGTCAGCGCCACGATGATCGGTCCCATGATGGTCAACAGGATGTTGCCGATCGCATAGGGCACGGTGAAGCCCAGCGCCGGGGCCGAGCTTTCGGCCACGTCGCTGGCGGCAAGCATCGCCGCGTCCTGCGTCTGCGCACCGGCCAGCGCGCCGAACAGCAGCACCGGGTCGACCTTCAGCAAGTAGTGCCCGACCAGAAGGCCCACCAGCTGCGGCACAAGCGTGACCACCACGCCTGCGCCCAGAAGCAGAGCCCCGTTGGCGGCAAGGGCGGCCACCGCTTGCGGGCCGGCCGTCAGTCCAACCAGCGCGCAGAAGGTCGCCAGTCCGAAGTCCCACATGATCTGGGTCGCCGCCAGCGGCACGTTGGAGCGCTCCGGATGGCGCGAATGCCACCAGCCGAACACCAGCCCGGCGACAAGCGCACCGCCACCCGCGGACAGGGTGATCGGCAGCCCATTGACCATCAGTGTGGCGAGGCCGATCAGCGCCCCGCAAAAAAGCCCGGCGGCGAGAAACGAGATATCCGAGCGCTTTCCGGTGTTCACGCTCTCGCCGACATGCGGCAGCGCCTCCTCAAGCCGCTCCGGCGGGCCGGCAAGACTCAGAATGTCGCCCGGCAGCAGCACAGTTTGCGCCGTCACCGGGATTTCCTGTGTCTGGCGTTTGATGCCGCGCAGGAAGATGCCGCGCCCGGCATCGCCGAGCAGCTGCACCGCCTCGGCCAACGTCTTGCCGGCGAAGCGCTGGGCAATGACCACCTCGGCGCCGTGGCCCAGGAGATCGCGCACCAGCTCGTCCGCCACCACCTCCTTGCCGATGCGCGGCGCCGCCCGGACGATCGCCGGACGGTAGCCTTGCAGGGCGATCAGGTCGCCACGTTTCAGCTCCAGGTCGGGCGACAGCTCCACATCCTTGCCGTGGCGCCTGACGCGCTGGACCGAAACCAGCGAGCCGATGCGGTCGCGCAATTGCGTGATGGTTGCCCCGTCGGCTGCGTCGACGCGAAAGGCGCGCGCGACGAGCGAACGCACGTCGAGCAGCTGCCCGCCGCCGACCGCCACCTGCGCTTGCTCGGCGTCGAACCTGTGGCCTTCCTCCCTGAGGTCGATGCCGATCAGCCGCGGCCCAAGCTGCGAGCAGAACAGGATGACGCCGATGGTGCCGAACACATAAGTCAGCGCAAACGCCACCGCCGCCTGCCCTTGCGCATCGAGCAACGCATCCTGCGACAGCCCGAGACCGCTCAGTGCGCCATAGGCGGTGCCCAGCATCGCCGTCTCGCTGAGGCTGCCGGCCGCCAGCCCGATCGTACTGCCCTGGTCGAGGCCGAGCAGCCGCCCCATGGAAAGCGCCGTCACCAGCCCGGTGGCCGTGACGACGAGAGCAATCGCGGCCAGCGGCAATGTGCGACGCCCGAGCGAGGAGAAGAATTGCGGCCCGCTCTGGAAGCCGACGGCGAAGACAAACAGCAGGAACGCCACCGACTTGAGCGTCGGCGAAAGCTCCGGTACCGCCCCGCCGAGGATCGCACCCAGAATTGTCCCGACGATCAAGGTGCCGGCGGCATTGCCGAAGGAGAAATCGCCAAGCTTGAGGCGCCCCAGGCGAACGCCCAACGCAACCGTGAGAAACAGCATGGCCTCGGGCGATTGCACGATCGGCCGCAACACTTCCAGCATTGGTTCCCCCGCCCCGAAACCCGAACGCCCCTATCGGGCAAGGACCATGGCGAAATAGCCACCGACGGTCAGCAGCACGCCCGACACCGCATAGGCCACCGGAAAGCCAAGCCATGGCACGTTGCTGTCGGCCTCCTTGGCCGCTTCGCGCGCCGGTCCCGAATGGCTGCGCGCGCCGGCCGTCGCCCCCATCAGCAGCGCCGCATTCATCTTGAAGACGTGATAGCCGACGATCCACACGACGATCGGCGGGATGGTGCAGGCAAGGAAACCCAGGATCAGGATCTTGAGGGCGAGATCACCAGTGATTTCCGACATCAGCCCGGCCCCGGCATTCACCCCGACGATGGCAACGAAGACGATCAGCCCCATGTCCTCGAGGATGTTGCGGGCGGCATTCGGCGTGTTGCCGAAATAGCGGAGCCGCGACGAGATCGACGAGACGACGATGCCCGACAGCAGCAGGCCGCCGGCATTGCCGAGGCCGACCGAGGCGCCGAAGGCGGGAAACTGTATCGCCCCGATGAGAAAGCCCAGGATCATGCCGACCGAGAGCGTGACCAGATCGGTCGAGGTATTGTGCCGGGCAATGACGCCGAGGATCTTTCCCGCTTCGTCCACCGCCGGCCTGAGCCCGGTCACATAGAGCACGTCGCGGCGCTGCAGCTTGACGTCGCGGCCGATCGGCTGCGGATGGCCTGCCCGCTCCAGCCTTGTCAGCTGGATCTGGCCGGCCAGATCGTTGGTCTGCAACTCGCCCAGCTTCCTGCCGATCATGTCCTTCTGGGTCACCAGGATCTCGGCCTGGTCGATGGGAATGTTGAGAACACGATTGCCTGGAACCTCTGGACCGATCACCCCCATGTTGCTGGTCAGGTTTTCGGCAGCGCCGCCCAGAGCGACGATGTCGCCGAGCTTGAGAACGAGCTCGGGATCGGCGCCCAGCAATTCGTCCTGCCGTCGCACGTTGAGGATCGCATATTCGGGATATCTGGCGCGGAACTGCCGGATGGTCTCGCCAGCCGTGCCGGTGTTTTCCAGGCGGTAGGCGCGCGTGCCATAAGGCTGGAATGCGGTCAGGCCGGGATCGTCGGCATTGCTGACGCCATGCTCGGCCTCGTATTTCCGGGCCTCGACCTTGGCGTCCAGACCCCACCAGCGCGGCAGGTATTTGCACAGAAGCACGATACCGACAGTGCCCCAGATATAGGTGATGCCGTAGGACAGCGCGATCATCGCGCTCACCTGCTGGGCGCTGCCGCCGGCAGGCGGCACCACCATGCCCGAGGTCACCGCCTGCTCGGCCGAGCCGATGGCTGCCGACATGGTGTTGGAGCCGGCCAGGATGCCGCCGGCGGTGCCCGTCGGCAGGTCGAGGTAACGCACCCCGAACACAACGATCGCCAGTGCCAGGCCGCATGAGATCACCGCCAGCGTCACATATTTGAACGCATCGGCATTGAGCGAGTTGAGGAAGGACGGCCCGACACGCAAACCGACGCCGTACATGAACAGATAGTAGAACAGCGACTTGGCAAAATCGTCGAGCTTGAAGGTGACGCCAAAGGAAGCCGCCAGCGCAGAGATGCCGGCTCCCACCACGATGGCGCCGGCCACCGAGCCGAGCCCATAGCCCTTGATGGTGAAGCCGCCGGCCCACACTGCCAACCCGACCACCAGGAACAGCAGCACAAACGGGTTGGCCGCCAGATATTGCAGGAAAGAGACCATAACACATCCCTCGCAGTCGAGCCTGCGCTTGGACCGCGCAGGCTCGTGCCGGCTTCATTCAGCTCAGGTGACGGCACCGCCTAGCACTTGCTCACCGTCGCGGTGTGATGCTCATGCAGCTTGGGCGGCGTCGAGGTGCCGCCATGCTCCTTCAGCCAGTTGCAGGCATTGATGATGTCCTTGGCGAGCCCATTGATGACGTTGCGGTTGAGATGCGGCCGCACCACGATGCGCAGGCTGTTCACCGTCTCGGCATTGGGCGGCATCGAATAGGCCGACAGCACCCAACCACGCTCGCGCACCTTGGACGAGACGTCGAACTCGTTGAAGTTCTTGAACTTGTCCTTTAGCGTCAGCGCCACGACAGGAATGCGTTGCGTGTCGTTCATGATGTCGAAATAGCCACTCGCAACCAGCGCATCGCGCAGATGCTGGGCGTTTTCGACCGTATGCTGCATGATCTCTCGATAGCCGTCGAAACCAAGCCGGACGAAGGCATAATACTGATAGGCGATCTGGGCCGCGTTGCGGCTGAAATTGAGCGTCGCCGTCGGCATCTCGCCGCCGAGATAATTGACGTAGAAGATCAGGTCCTCGTTGAAGACGGAGCGTTCGCGGAAGATCACCCAGCCGAGCCCCGGCGGCACGAGACCGTATTTGTGGCCGGATGCGTTGATCGACTGCACCCGCGGCAGGCGGAAATCCCACTCGTAGTCGGGGTAGAGGAACGGATTGACGAATCCGCCCGAAGCGCCGTCGATATGCATCGGAATGTTGATGCCGGTGCGTTTTTCATAGGCGTCGAGCCAGTCGTGGATTTCCTGGAAATCGTCGTCCTCGCCGGTGAAGGTCTGGCCGGCGATGGCGACGACAGCGATGGTGTTTTCATCGACCAGCTTGTCGAGATGCTCAGTGGTCAGGCGGTAGTTGCCAGGCTTCAGCGGCGCGATGCGCGGCTCGACGTCGAAATAGCGCAGGAACTTCTTCCACACGATCTGGACGTTGCCGCCGGTGACCATGTTCGGCCTGGTGGCGTCCTTGCCGGCAGCCTCGCGCGCCTGCCGCCAGTTCCACTTGTGCGCAAGCCCGGCCAGCATGCAGGCTTCCGACGATCCGACTGTCGCGGTACCATAGGGTTCGACACCCTTGGGGCCGTTCCACAGCTCATGCAGCCAGCGCACCATGCGTTGCTCCATGGCAAACAGCTGCGGATACATGTCGTGGTCGATGTAGTTCTTGAGGAAATGCTCGCGGCCGATCTCAAGCGCCTCGGGCTCGGTGAAGGTGGTGACGAAAGACGACAGGTTCATCACCGGGTTGGCGTCGGACCAGGCCTCGCTGTTGACGATCGCCTTGGCGGCGAAGGCCGAGATGCCATTGCGCGGGAAATGATCCTCGGAAATCTCTTCGTTGAACTCGTCGTAAAGCCGCTCAAAGGGGGACCGGTTGCTCATAAGACTACTCCTTTGCAGATGCCGGAAGGACGCTCAGGCGAAAGGGTTCGGCCGCGAAGGCCGCTTGAAAACCTCAGAGAATGGCAGGGGGGCCGCCCGATCGGGCGGCGGGGTTCAACTTGGCCGCTCCTTGAGCGAACGGTAGTGAACATGACGCAGGAAGTTGATCATTGCAGCCTCCTCTCAGTTCGACAGAAGTCGAAAGATTAGAATTCCAGCACGTAACTTTCCAAGATCAGGCCCGATGTTGCGCATCGAAAGCCGGGCTGTCCAGCACAAATTAACCAGACATGACCTGTGCTTAACGATCCATCGCCACAGCGATGTGACGATTTTGGACGACGCGCTTCCCGGCAACGGCAGGCGTTACAACGCGAAAATGGGCGGATCAACGATGGTCGCTGACCGGTACTTTCGTCACAACCAGGAGAGCTTGAATATGAGGCCAAGCGGCTGGCCAATGGGTGGCGCAGCCGCATCGCGCGCGATCCCAAGCGCGCTGGTCAGTTCCGCTCGACCGGCTTCGAGCGCATGCGCGAGACGGTTTCACGTTCGGCCCGCTTGCAACGCATCGGCGGCAGTCCACGATCCATCAGCGCCATGTCCTCCAGCACCATGTCGCCCATGCGCTTGAAGGCGACGTCGAGCGCACCTGCCCGGTGGGCGGAGCGCAGGAAGCCCTTGAGCCTGCGCACCGGATGATCGAGCGCCAGCGGCTCCTCGGGAAAGACGTCGCTGGCAGCCACGATGTGACCGCTGCGCACGGCTTCGATCAGATCGGGAAAATCGACCACGCCGGCTCGGCTGAGCAGGATGAGGGCTGCTCCCTTGCGCATGCGGGCGAAGGAATGCGCGTCGAGAAAACCCTGGTTCTCGCTGGTGACCGACGCCACCACAAAGACGACGTCGCTGCCCGACAGGACCTCGTCGAGCGATGCCGGTTCGACGCCATTTTCCCTGAGCACGGAAGGTGGCAGCCAAGGATCATACGCCTTGACGCGGGTGCGGAAACCCAGAAGCAACCGGTTCAGCGCCTTGCCGAGATCGCCGAAGCCGATGAAGCCGATATCGGCCCTGGACAAGAGCCTGGCCGAAACGTTGCCGTCGGCACCCCAGAGTTCGCGGCCCTCGCGAAAGGCGAGGTCCGCATCGGTGATGCCGCGGGCAAGGTCGAGCGCAAGCCCGAGGCCAATCTCGGCCACCGGCTCGGCGAAGACCTGACCGGTCGTCACCACATGCACGCCGCGCACAAACAGGTGATCGTAAGGCATGTTGTCGAGGAGATTGCTCTCGACATTGAAGATGCAGTGCAGCGACGCCATTGCCTGTAAGATCTCGAGCGAAAGCGCCGGCTGGCCGATCAGATAGCGCGCGCGGCCGAGTACCTCGGGCGCGAGCCTTGAGATCTCCTCGGGCTCGACCTCCAGCACCTCGTTTTCGGCCCTGAGCTTCGCCAGCGCCGGAGCCGTGAAGAGCAGTTCCAGCGTCCGTGGCCAGGGTGCTGAGAGGACAAGCGGCTTCTTGTTGTCTGGCATGCTTTGCTCTCCCGCCCGATGCACTCAGTGTTCGAGGCCCAGCGCCTCGATCAGGTGCTCGCCCGTGATCACCCGCTCGACCTCCTCGATGGTCGACTGTTTCGGATCGATGTTGTCGGCCACCACCTGGCCGCCGCGCATCACCACGATGCGGTCCACCACCTGGAAGACATGGTGGATGTTGTGGGCGATGAAGATGCAGGAATGGCCGGTGTCGCGCACCTCGCGCACGAAACGCAGCACCCCTTGCGTCTCGGCGACACCGAGATTGTTGGTGGGCTCGTCCAGGATGATGAGGTTGCTGTCGAAATGCATGGCGCGCGCAATCGCCACCGCCTGGCGCTCGCCGCCCGACAGCGCCCCGATCGGCGTGTTCGGCGGGATGTTCTTGCTGATTCCGACGCGCTTGAGCAGGGTGCGGGCAACCTCGTTCATCGTCTCGTGGTCGAGGCGGTTGAACAGGGCCGAGCCCTTGATCGGCTCGCGGCCGAGGAACAGGTTGCGGGCGATCGACAGCTGCGGCACCAAGGCCGAGTCCTGGTAGATCGTCTCGATGCCGTTCTCGATGGCGTCGGTGGTGCTTTTCATCTGCACCTCCTTGCCCTTGACGAAGATCTGGCCGCTGGTCATCGGCACCGCCCCCGACAGCACCTTGATCAAGGTCGATTTGCCGGCGCCGTTGTCGCCGAGAAGGCCCACCACCTCGTGGGTGTTGACGGTCAGCGAGACGTCACGGAGCGCGTGGATGCGGCCGTAGAACTTGTTGATGTTCTGCATGCGGACGAGTTCTTCGGTCATCGCTCAGGTTCCCGCATTGTGTCGGCGTTCGAGCCAGGAATGCAGCGCCATCATGCCAAGGATGATCGCGCCGATGAAGATGTTGTAGGCAAGTCCGGGCACGCCGATCATGACGATGCCGTTGCGCATGATGCGCAGGATGAAGATGCCGAGCACGGTGCCGATGATGGTGCCACGGCCGCCGGTCAGCACCGTGCCGCCGATCACCACCATGGCGATGACCTCGAGCTCGTAGCCGGTGCCGCTATTGGGGTTGGCCGCCGAAGTGCGGATCGAGCTGATGATGCCGGCAAAGGCCGCCATCGCCGACGACAGCATGAACAGCGCGACCTTGGTGCGGTTGACGTTGACGCCGCGCGCCCTGGCCGCGTTGGGGTTGCCGCCGGACGCCTGGATCCAGTTGCCGGCCTTTGTCTGGGTGAGCAGGTAGTGGGCAAGGAAGGCAAACAGCGCAAACCACAGCAACGACATGTAGACGCGGAAGCCGCCGACATAGAACTCGCCGACCAGCAATTGCGCCAGCCACTGTCCCTCGGCGTTCCAGGTGCGCTGGGGGAAACCGTCGGTGATGTAGAGCGCCGAGCCGCGCGCGATCAACAGCATGCCCAGCGTCACCAGGAAGGATGGGATGGCAAGGCGGGTGACGAACCAGCCATTGACGAAGCCGATCAGCATGGCAAGGCCGATGGCGATCAGGAAGGCCAGCGGCAGCGGCGCAAGGCCGGTGTTGAACACCGTCCACATCACCACGGCCGACAGGCCGAACACCGAGCCGACCGACAGGTCGAACTCTCCCGAGGTCATCAAGAGCGTCATGGCCAGCGCGATCAGGCCAAGTTCGACCGTGAAGGCGAGCGTGTTGGAGATGTTCAGCGGTGACAGGAAGTCCGGATTGATCGACCAGAAGATCGCAATTTCCAGGATGAGCAGGACCAATGGCCCGAATTCAGGCTTCGCGACGAAGCGCTGCACTAGTGATCGATTGTCCATGACTGATCCGTGAAAGACGTTGGTCGTCAGGTGGAATGGCTGGCCGCGGGCGGCGTGGGGTGCGCACCGCGCAGGACACATGCCCTAGGGCTGGAGCGGCACTGGAACGGCTGCAGCAAGACCGAATGGCATCGTCGGAGATCCTCCGGCCCGGACATCCGGGCCGGAGGCTTGGCTGGCCTTATTTGCCCGACAGGATGTCGTCGTAGAGCTGCGCCCGGTCCTTTTCGTAGAGCGAGCCGACGATGATGTCGAAGCCGGGCGGGATCTTGCTGGCAGCCATCGCAGCCATGGACAGCGCCATGTAGCTGGTTGCCTGCGGGTCCTGCCACTGGGCGGCATTCACGTAACCTTCGAGCACCTCCTGGGTGGTGTCGCGCGAATTGCCCCAGCCGACGACGGGGATTTCGCCCGGTTTGACGCCAGCCTGGTCGAAGACCCGCTTGATCGAGCCGGTGACGAGGTCGCCGAGACCGATGATCGCCTTTACCTTGCCCTTGTTGGCGGTCAGGTAGTCGGCCATGCGGGTGATGATCTCCGCCTGGTCGAGCGTGGCGTCAGTAACTTCCCAAGTAATGTTCAGCGGCTTGAAGACGCTGGCGATGCCTTCTTCCTCCTGCACGCCATAGGTGGCGCCCGGAACCTCGACCGGCATCCAGACGAAGTCGCCTTCCTTCACCAGCTTCTTGTCGACCAGGTACTGCGCCCAGCCTCTGCCGAAGGCGACGTTGTTGCCGCCGACATAGGCGTTGAAGTTGGCGGTCGGATCGGGCGTGTTCATGTTGATGATCGGAATGCCCGCGGCGCGGGCTTCCTCCGCCACCTTGACCAGGCTGCCCGGATCCGGGCTCGAGGTCACGATGCCGGCCGCCTTGGCCGCGATCGCGGCGCGAATGGCCTCCTGATGCGCCGGCACGTCGCCGTTGTGGAACGACGTATTGACGGTGTTGCCGGTGTCGTCGGCCCACTGCTTGGCTCCCGCCAGGAAATAGGTCCAGACAGGGTCGGCGGGCGAGCCATGCGACACCCAGTAATATGTCTTCTTGGCCTGCGCATAAGCGGTCGTTGCCAGCCCGAGGCTGGTCGCCACCAGCGCCGCCGAGACGACGGCAATTGTCCTTTTCAGCACGGTTATTCTCCTCCTCATCCGGGGCGGGATGCCCCCGCTCCACTCCTCAATCCAACGACATCGCCGAGCGGCCCGAGATCAGGACGCCTGCACTGTCGTTGATGGATTGGCCCTCCACCGCCGCACAATTCCTCCGGTACGACGAATGATCAAAATGATGCTTTTTTACGATCATTTTGATGTTAGAAAAGTGGCGTAAGGTCAGATGTGAGTCAAGCGCGAATCCCGCGCGGCAGGCGTTTTGATGGCTCGAGATGGAAAGCCGGGATTTCAGCCCGCTGATGGGCACGCACAGATGCGCTGCCACGCCTCATTTTGAGGCACAGCACTCGTCGCCTGGTCTGGACAGTTGCTGCGCGAGCGGCCGATCAGACGGCGAAGAAACCGCCGTCGAACGGCAGCATCAGCCGCCCGCCGCCACGATCCACCAGCGTCAGCGTGTCGCCGGAAACGGTGATGTCGGCAATCTCGCTCCACCCCTGGGGCGGCACGACGGCGCCGAAGGCATAGCGGATGACCGTGCACCCCGCGCCAAGTTCGACTTCGGTCGGCACCCCGTCAGGCCGATCCTCACCTGGCTGGAGATGAATATCGGTCGCGGCTTCCTCAACGCCCAGCACGGCGACATGACGGCTATTCCAGGGCGCATAGCTGCGCCCGCCATTGCTCATCCACAGCACGGTCTGCGGCAGCATCAGCGCATCCTTCAGCGCAAAAAACAGAAAGCCATCGGAAGCAGCCAGCGCAGCCGACCAGCCGACGCGACGCCCCGGCTGCTCGGACAGCACCACGATGTCCTCGTGGCCCCGGTGGAACGGATAGCGACCGAGATCCGCCACTGCGCCGTCCTGCTGACGGACGGCGGAGAGATCGGTGAAGAATTGCGGATAGAGCAGGATCGAGCGGCCCCGCGCCGGGTCGGTCTCGGGCGGTGCGGCCATGGTCCTGCCGCCGGACTTCTGCGAAAAGCTCAGCCGCGCTCCGCCCGGCACGCGCACCATGGCATGATGCGCCACCGGCAACCTGCCCGCCCCGCCCTCGAACACATGGGTCTGGTAGACCACCGGCTCGCCGGGCCGCAGGGCAATCGTCTTCTCGAGCCGCGCACCAGACACTTGCTGCTTCAGCCGGTAGCTCGCCACGACGGCGCCGGCCACGACCGCCTGTTCGCCGCCTTCCCAATCGCCATTGGCCGACCAGCCATGAATCGGCACGCCTGGCTCGCTGCGGGCAAAGGGCGCGCAGAAGAAATCGCCGGCCAGCCGCCGCTCCACCGGCGCCACGCTGTCGGGCAGCGTCTCGGCGCTGTCCAGCCATGGCGCGCGATGCAGCGGCCGGACCGTCCGCCCGCCTGAAACGATCGCCAGATCGTCGATCACCCCGCCTTCGCGATTGAAATGCAACGAGATGCCGTCGGCCGAGATCAGATCCATGTGGAATGCCCTATGACCCTGAAACCACACCGAAATCAGAGCCCAGCGCTCAGACCTCGCTGGGGATATTCTCCCGGAACACCGACTGGATGCGGATGGTCGTTGTCGGGATGTTCGGCTCGTTGTGCACGGCCCGCACCAGCCGGTCGATCGCCTCGCGCGCCTCCACCTGGGCGTTCTGGTCGATCGCCGCATCCATCACCCCGCTCAGCAGATATTGCCGGGTCTGGTCGGTCAGGTCGTGACCGATGAAGATCACAGATTTTTCCCGCCCCGTTTCCGTAAGCGCCCGCGCCACACCGTCCTGACCTGCTCCAATGCAATAGATCGCGAGCAAATCATCGTGCTCGTCGAGCAGCGCCCGCACCTCGTCATGCGCCTTGTCGGGATCCTCGTGCACCTCGCGCACGGCGACGACATCAAGCTTCGGAAAACTCTCCGACAGCACGTGACGGAAGCCCATTTCGCGTTCCTCATGGCCGCGATAGGCAAGCGCACCGGCGAGCAGCGCCACCTTGCCGGAAGCGCCCGGCAGGAACCGCCCGATGAGATAGCCGGCAAGGCGACCCGCCGCGCGATTGTCGATGCCGACATAATTCATCCGCCCGACATGGCTGATGTCGGACACCAGCGTCAGAACAGGAACTTCTGATGCAATCAGCCGCCGCACCGCCTCGCGCACCGAAGGACTGTCCAGCCCGATCAGCCCGACACCCTGGCAATTGGCCCTGAGGCCGCCGAGCGCGGCAGCCGTCTGCTCGGGATCGACGCCGGCAACACGATGAATGACGACATCGACATCGCCGCGCAGTTCCGCCCGCCGCTCGATCTGGTTGACCAGATCCGCCATGAAGGCATTGCTGCCGCCAGGCAGCACGAAATCGAGACAGACTGTGCCCGACGACGAAGGCGCCGGTTCGCCGGCCAGGTTGGCGGCGATCGCCAGCACGTGCTTGCGCGTATGATCCTGCACCCCGGCGCGGTTGTTGAGCACCCGATCGACCGTCGCCTTCGAGACGCCGGCCAGCCGCGCGATTTCATCCATTTTCGGTCGCGAACTGGCCAACTGATGTTCCCTCACCGGCATTGCAACAGGCGCAAACTATGGCGGCCATTTCGATGGGTCAACGTCACCTTCATATCAAAATGATGCTTTTTGATGAGGAATGACGATTTGAGAGCGACAGCACGAGAATCCCAACGAAACATGGCCGCAATTGCCTCCACCAAGGCTTGACGCATACTATTTCCAGTCGATAGCATCAAAATGAAACATCATAATGATGCATCAAGTCCAAAGTTCCGCCGAGCTGCCCATGACGCCGACACCGAGAGACTACAGCCTGATCGGGCGCGACGCGGCGCTGGCCGAAGCCAACGGCATCGCCGCCGCCGAATGGTATTCCTGCCCCATCGAGCGCAAGCAGCTGAAGGAGCTGATGAAGCGCAGCGACGGCCCTGCCCTGCGCGACACCGCCATCTGGGTGGCGGCCCTTGTCCTGTCGGCCACTGGCGGCATCTATTTCTGGGGCAGCTGGTGGGCCGTCCCCTTCTTCCTGGTCTACGGCGTGCTTTACGGCTCATCGAGCGACAGCCGCTGGCATGAGGCAGGCCACGGTACGGCGTTCAAGACACGCTGGATGAACGACGTGCTCTATTACGTCGCCAGCTTCATGATCCTGCGCGAGCCGACCGTCTGGCGCTGGAGCCACACCCGCCACCACACCGACACCATCATCGTCGGCCGCGACCCTGAGATCGCCGTGCCCCGTCCGCCTGACGTCGCCGGCCTGCTGCTCAACATCTTTGCCCTGAAGAGCAGCCTTATGACGCTGAAGTCGCTGTTCATCCATGCCGCCGGCCGGCTGAAGCCGGATGAAGCGACCTTCATCCCCGAGATGGAGCGCTGGAAAGTCTATCTGGTGGCGCGCATCTATCTCGCGATCTTTGCCACGGTCATCGTCGCCTGCTTCTGGATAGGCAGCATCCTGCCGGCCATGCTGGTCGGCCTGCCCAGCCTCTACGGCGGCTTCATGACCATCTATTTCGGCCTGACCCAGCATGCCGGCCTCGCCGAGGACGTGCTCGACCACCGCCTCAACACCCGCACCATCTACATGAACCCGCTGTTCCGCTTCCTGTACTGGAACATGAACTACCATGTGGAGCACCACATGTTCCCGATGGTGCCCTATCACGCGTTGCCCCGGCTGCATCAGGCGATCAAGGCCGATTGCCCCGAACCTTATCCAAGCACCATCGCAGCCTACCGCGAGATCATCCCGACCATTTTCAGGCAGGTGCGCGAACCCGCCTACCACGTCATCAGGCGCCTGCCCGACGGCAAGGTGCCCGTGCCCTACAACCATGGCGCCATCATCAATCCGGCCGAATAGGCCTTCGGAGACCCACATGCCGGAACAATGGATCAACGCCTGCGACGCAGACGACATCGACCAGGACGACGTGATCCGCTTCGATCACGATGGCCGCACCTTCGCGCTCTACCGCACCGAGGACGACCGCTTCTTCGCCACCGACGGCCTGTGCACGCATGAAAAGGTGCATCTGTCAGGCGGCCTGGTGATGGGCACCATCATCGAGTGCCCCAAGCACAATGGCCGCTTCGACTTCACCTCGGGCAAGGCCAAAGGCGCTCCGGTCTGCGTCGACCTCGCCACCTACCCGGTCAAGGTCGAGGACGGACGCGTGATGATCATGCTCGCCTGAGCAACTTTCCAAGCCAGCCCGAACGTCAGCCGCGAGATCAAAGATGCAGTCTTCCCAGCCCACCGTCGCCGACCTGCTTGCGCTCAAGAGCAAGCGCCAGCTCACCAAGCTCAGGGTCGAGTCGCTCGACGAGGCCGCGGCCGCCAACGCTGCCGGCATCGACATGCTGTCGGTGCCGCCTGAGGTGCTTGCGCTCGAGGGTTTCCGTGCCGTCTGCCCCAATCCCTTCGTCGTCGGCGGTCTCGAGCCCGGCGCCTACATCACCGAGGACGACTATCTCCGTGTTGCCTTCCGCCTGCTGAAGCTGGGAGCCAATGCCGTCTATTGCGGTGCGAGCCTCGGCATCGTCAGGCGCCTGCGCGACGAAGGCATTCCCGTCGTCGGCCATGTCGGCCTGGTCCCGTCGCGTCGCACCTGGACCGGCGGCTTCAAGGCCGTGGGCAAGACCTACGATAGCGCCATGATGGTCTGGCAGCAGACAAAAGCGCTGGAAGACGCTGGCGCGTTTGCCGCCGAGATCGAGGTCGTGCCGCCGGCCATTGCCGAGGCGATCTCCAAACGCACCAGCCTGCTGATGATCTCGATGGGCGCAGGCGCCGGCTGCGACGCGCAATATCTCTTCGCCACCGACGTGCTCGGTGAGCACAACGGCCACTATCCGCGTCACTCCAAGGTCTATCGCGACTTCCATTCGCAATATCAGCGCCTCCAGCAGGAGCGCATCTCAGCCTTCCGCGAGTATGCCGCCGATGTGGCAAGCGGCGCCTATCCGGCAGCCGGCCATCTTGTCCGCATGGACGCGGCAGAGCAGGATCGCTTCCTGGCGGAGATGGCAAGGACACCGCAGGTCTGATCGGGAAACGGCTTGGGAGAGCCGATACTGGGGAGGGAAAAGAATGGCCAGATGGCGCGTCGCCGGCATCAATTTCGACCACATGCATATGGGTGACCTGTTGCGCGAGGTGCACCAGCACCCCGAAGCCGAGATCGTCGGCATCTACGACAAGGACTTCGCGCGCATGGCAGGCGCGATCGCCAATTTTTCCATCCCGGCCGAGCGCGTCTTCACCGACCTGGACGCCTGCATCGAGGCGACGAAGCCCGACCTGGTCGTCGTCTGCGCGGCGACAGCAGAGCACGCCGACCATGTCGAGCGCGTGGCGCGCCACGGCGTGCATGTCCTGGTCGAAAAGCCCTTTGCCTCCTCGCTTGCCGACGCCGACCGCATGATCGCGGCCATGAAGTCAGCCGGCCGCCAGATGGCGATCAACTGGCCACTCGCCTGGTACCCGAGCCACAACACCGCCAAGCGCCTGATCGACGACGGCGCCATCGGCGATGTCATCGAGGTCCACTACTACGACGGCAACCGCGGCCCGCTCTATCACCTCGCCGACAAGGTCGAGGTGACGCCGGAGGAAGTCGAAGCGGCCAAGCCTTCCTCCTGGTGGTACAAGAAGGCATCGGGCGGCGGCAGCCTGCGCGATTATCTCGGTTATGGCGTCACTCTCGCCACGTGGTTCCGCAATGGCGAGAAGCCGATCGAAGTGACGTCAGTCGTCGACCAGACGCCGGGCATTGAGGTCGACCAGCATTCGATCACCGTCTGCCGCTATGCCAACGGCCTGTCCAAATTCGAAACGCGCTGGGGCACCTTCACCGACCCGTGGACGCTGCAGCCTCAGCCGAAATGCGGCTTCGTCATCCTGGGCACCGATGGCACGATCTCGAGCTACGACTACGAGCCACACGTCACCTTGCAGACCCGTGCCCATCCCGAGGCACACCAGATCCCGGTCGACATTCTGCCCCTCGGCCGCCGCGCGCCGGTCGAATATGTGCTGGATTGCCTCGCAAACAACACGCTCATCACCGGCCCGCTCTCACCTGCGATGTCGCGGGTCGGCCAGCAGATTACTGATAGCGCTGCCCTTGCGGCCGAGCTCAAGCGCACCGTCGAGCTGCTGCCATGAGCGGAACGCCCGGGGAAGACGCCTATGCGCTGAAGTCCGCCGAAACCAGGCTGGTCGAGGCCCCTGATCTCGCCTATCGCCCACCCCGTCCAAAGACCTACGCGCCGCGCATCGCCTTGGTCGGCGCCGGTGGAATTTCGTTCGCCCATCTCGACGCCTACCGCAAGGCAGGCTTCGACGTAGCCGTCATCTGCAACCGCACGCTCTCAAAAGCCGCCGACCGTCGCGACGAATTCTTCCCCGAGGCGTCGATCACCGACGACCTGGCCAACGTGCTTTCCCGCGACGACATCGAGGTGGTCGACATCACCACGCACCCGGCCGAGCGCGAAAACATGATCGAGCGCGCGCTGCGCGCTGGCAAGCATGTCCTGTCGCAAAAGCCCTATGTGCTCGATCTCGACACCGGCGAACGCCTCGCCGATCTCGCCGATCGCCAAGGCGTCAAGCTCGCCATCAACCAGAACGGCCGCTGGGCGCCACATCTCGCCTGGATGCGCGAGGCAGTTCGCACCGGCCTGATCGGCGAGCTCGTCTCCTGCCACGTCTCGATCCACTGGAACCACGGCTGGATCAAGGGCACGCCCTTCGACAAGATCGACGACCTTGTCCTCTACGATTTCGGCGTCCATTGGTTCGACTTCCTAGCGAGCCTGATCGGCAATCGCGCCACCTCGGTCCACGCCACCCGCGCCCGCGCCGCCGGCCAGGAAGCAAGACCTCCCCTGCTCGCCCAGGCACTGGTCGAATTCCCAGGCGGACAAGCATCGCTTGTCTTCGACGGCGCCACTGCTTTCGGCCCGCAGGACCGCACCTACATATCAGGCACGTTAGGCAGCCTCTCGAGCATCGGCCCCGACCTCGGCAGCCAGTCTGTCGAGCTGACAACCGTCGCCGGATCGGCTCGGCCTTCGCTAGAAGGCAGCTGGTTCAACGATGGTTTTGGCGGGACGATGGGGGAGCTTTTGGCTTCGATCGAGGAGGAGCGCGAACCGTTGAACGGCGCGCGGGGCAATTTGCAGAGCCTGGCACTAACCTTTGCGGCGATCGCATCGATGCATCGCAACGCAGCGATGGTGCCTGGCACTGTTCGCAGCCTGACTGAGGCCAGGCGCCCTGCTGCCTGAGGCTGAGCCAATGACAGTTGGCTGAATTGAACCTGTGATCTTGCCCATCAAGCCCGCGCGGTCAGGCGCGGCGGGCGATTGACCCTGTGCACCCGTCGCCTGTCAGCTGAACTGCCGCTCCGGGTTGGCTGAGCGTCTATTTCCGCGCCTGGCAACACAAGACGCCCGCGCCATTTCTGCGCGCGGGCTTGTTCTCCCCTCGATTGCCAAATGACAATAAACTATCATTCTTTACATCGATGATAGAAATATGTCAGATGACGAAAACGAGGAGGGAACGATGACAGGAACCGTGCGCGAGCGATTGACTGCCGCTTTGAAGCAGGGATCGCGCTCGAACCGAACCATCGCCACCTACATGATCACCAACCTCACCGAGCTGCCATTCGAGACAGCTTCGAGCATGGCCGAGAAGGTGGGGGTCAGCGAGCTGACCGTCGGCCGCTTCTGCCGGTCGCTGGGTTATCAGCATTTCAAGGACCTCAAGGCGGATCTGAGAACCAACATCGCCGACACTCCATGGCTGATCGGCGACCGGCTGCGCGAGTTCCAGGCGACGAGCAAGAAGGGCGGCGGCGACCTTGCCAGAAGCCTGGAGCTGGAAATGGCAGCACTGGTGAAGGTCTACGAGCTGGCCGGATCGGCGCATTTCAAGGCAGTCGTCGATCGGCTTACTGCGTGCCAGCGCATCTTCATCATCGGCTTCCAGAGCGAGCGCGGCATCGCCGTCACGATGGCGCACCTGCTGCAATATGTGCGCGACGGCGTGCATCTCATCGATCTTTCCGCCGGCAATTTCTCGGAAGTGCTGCTCGCCGATCCCAGCAAGACGGCGCTCGTGATGTTCGATGCGAGGCGCTATTCCCGCCAGGCCGCCGTTCTGGCGCGCCGCGCGACCGATGCCGGCATGCCGGTCACGCTCATCACCGACCAGTTCTGCGATTGGGCCCATGGCGCCACCTCCGAGGTCTTCGCGCTGCCGTCGGAGATCAACCTGTTCTGGGACACCAACGGGCCGATGCTCTCGCTTGTCCATCTCATATTGAATGGCGTCATCGGCGAACTCGGGGCCGACGTCGAGGCCCGGCTCGACCGCATGTCCGAGCTCTATGGCGAGTTCGTCGGCCATGCCGGCCGACCCGAACGCTGACGCGCTCATTTTCCAGACAACACATAACAGCAAATCAGGGAGGATTTGACATGAACCGACGTGAACTCATTGTTTCGGCATCGCTGCTTTCGCTCGTCGCGGCGACGGGCCTGATGACGTCAGCCCAAGCAAGCGCAACGGAAGCCGTCATCGTTTTGGCCCGGCAGGAACAGGGGGCCGCCAGCTACGATCCGATCCGCGCCGTGACCCTGAACATGGCTGCCGGCCTCATCTACGACCGCCTGATCGAACAGGCCGTCGACCAGTCCTATCACCCCCATCTGGCAGAATCCTGGGAAACCAGCGCCGATGGCATGAGCTGGACCTTCAAGCTCCGCAAGAATGTCAGCTTCACTGACGGCGAGCCGTTCAACGCAGCAACGATCGTCTGGTGGATCCCCAAGTTCAAGGGCACCGAAAACGAATACATGGTCGACGCCATCGACCGCGTCGAGGCCATGGACGAGCACACAGTGCGCTTCGTGCTGAAGCGGCCCGAGCCGAACCTGATCTTCAATCTGGCCATGATGAATATGGGCATCCCCAGTCCGAAGGCGTTCGACGCGGCAGGCACCAACTATGGCGTGATCCAGGCCGTGGGAACCGGGCCTTACAAGCTCGAGAACTTCGTGGTTGGCCAGGAGACCGTACTGGTCAGCAACGAGGACTATGCCTGGGGCAGCCCGCTGTCGGAAAACCAGGGCGCGCCGCATATCAAGCGCCTGACGGTGCGCGAGCTCCCCGACGCATCCACCGCCTTCCTCGAACTCAGGACCGGGGGCGTCGACATGCTGCTAGATCTGCCGACCGACTTCCTGCCGCAGATCCGGTCCGAGGCCGACATCGACATGCGCGACCTGCCCGGCTACGGCATCACTTTCGTCGCGATCAACACCCAGGCCGCGCCGTTCACCGACATCCGCGTGCGGCAGGCGACCGCGCTCGCCATCGACCAGGCCGCGATCCTCAAGAGCGTCTATGGCGGTGTCGGCAAGGAAGCGCACCAGCTGCTGGTCAGCACCTTGCAGGAATCCAAGGTCGATCCGGCCATTGAGATCCGCTCCGATCCTGCCCGGGCCGCAAAGCTGCTCGATGAGGCAGGTTGGGCGCCAGGTGCCGACGGCATCCGCAGCAAGGACGGCAAGCCGCTGCAGGTCAAGCTTTGGGCCAGGGCCGACACCGAGTACCGCCGCACGGCCGAGATCATCCAGGCGCAGCTGAAAGCCATTGGGATCGCCACCGAAATCACAGTCTTCGACGCCGGCACCTATCGCGATCAGTTCCGCAGGCCCGAGCGCGAGCTCGTGCTGCAGCCCTATTCATGGACGAACGCCGATATTCTCGACTGGTTCTTCAGCGCCAAGCGACTGGATTCGTGGAATCTGTCGATGTGGGACGACGCCAAATCCGAAGAGTTGCACGACCTCGCAATGTACAGCTCCAGGACCTGGGACGAGCGCGTGGCGAACTTCCGCAACTACCACGCCCATCTGCTGGCCAATTTCGTCGCCGCCCCGGTGCACGAACCGGCGCAGACGATGGCATTCAACAAGACCCGCCTCGCAGCGCCCCAGTCGTTCCGCGCGCCCTATTCGATCGTCGACATCAAGCCGGCGCAGTAACAGCAAGGCCAGAACCATGGACATGATGAAAGACCCCGACACCACCGCCAAGCTGGACCATTATCTCGAGGCCGAAATCGCAGCGCACGGAATCCCGGGCTTGGGTGTCGCAATCGTGCGCGACGGCGAGATTCTGCATCTCGGGGGTTACGGGCTGGCCAATGTCGAACATGGCGCCAGGGCGACGCCCGACACCATTTTCCACTCCGGCTCGACCGGCAAGATGTTCACAGCAGCCGCCGTACTTCTTCTGGTGCAGGATGGGCTTGTGCAACTCGACCATCCCGTCGATCGCTACCTGACCGAGGTGCCGAAAAGCTGGGCGGGCATGACCATCCGCCACCTGCTGTCGATGACCAGCGGCCTCGGCAACTTCGGCGACGTCTTTGCGCCGTCGCCGATCGAAAACAACGTCGTTCCGGTCAATCTGTGGCAGGACCACAGCGACGCCCAGCTGCTTGCATTGGCCAGCCTGTCGCCGCTGGCCTTCGCACCGGGCGAAAGCTACCTCTATTCCAACATCAGCTACATCGTCGCGTCGCTTGTGGTCCAGCGCGTCGCCGGCAAACCTTATTACGCCTTGCTTCGCGAAAGGCTGTTTGCCCCTGCGTGCATGGCAAGCGCACGCGAAGCCAGCGGTCGCGACATCGTGCCGAACCGGGCCAGCGGATACAGCCTCGATGCTGGCCAGCTGCGCAACAGCCACTGGACAGCACCGACCATGCTGCGCACCGGTGATGGCGGGCTGCATTTTTCGCCGCGCGACATTGCCCACTGGTTCGTCGAGCTGGACCAGGCGCAGGTTTTCCAGCCGGACATGATCGAGCTGATGTTCGAGCCGACGCTGATGTCCGATGGTCGCCTCGCCATCAACGGCTATGGCTTGGGCTGGCAGAACTCTGAGGTTCGAGGTCATCGCAAGATCAGGCACGGCGGCACCTGGGATGGCTTCCGCGCCGAACTCGCCCGCTTCCCGGCCCAGCGGCTTTCGGTGGCAGTGCTGGCCAACATCGATTCCGCCCAGGTCGCCCGCATCGCCCATAAGGTCGCCGGCTTCGTCGATGCAACGGTCGCGCCATATGAGCCCGTCGCCGACATCAATCCCGCGCTCACCAGGCTCGACAGCTCATTGATCAGGGCAATTGCCGCGCGCACCGCACCTGCTGACGCCTTCAGCGAGGAATGCTGGCGGCAATGGTCCGACAAATGGTTCGACCAGGTGATCGCCGAAAGCGAATCCGATCTTGGCGCAGCCCCCATGGAGCTTGTCGAAGACGCCGGGACACGGCGGCGCTATCGCCTCGCGACAGGTCGCTACCACATGCACTGGACAATCGACCGGCAGGGCGATGGCCGCATCGCGGTGATGCGTTTCCATATGGAATAGCCAGCAGATCCAATGCGGATTTCTCGAGGTGGCCGGTCGATGATCGGCCACCTCCTCACATCCGGGATAGGCATGCGCTCATGGCCCGTGGGATCGCGAGCGCGACGGGCCAAGAGGCAACAGGTCTGCCTCCAGGCCCTAGCTGAAACGTCCCAGGGCATAAGGCGCCGGGTCGGTGAAGGTCGGTTCGCCTGTCATCATTTCGGCCAGCAGCCGCCCGGTAACCGGGCCGAGCGTCAGGCCGTGGTGATTGTGACCGAAGGCAAACCACAACCCCTTGTGGCGTAAACCGGGCCCGATCGCCGGACGCATGTCGGGCAGGCACGGCCGTGATCCCATCCAGGGTGTCGGCTCGATACGACGCGTGAGCGGCAATATCTCCCTGGCGCGAGGTTCGGTCATGTCGAGCTGGACCGGGTTCGGCCTGCTGTCGCGCGAGGCGAACTCGACGCCCGTCGTCAGTCTTAGGCCCTGGGCCATCGGCGCGAGCACGAAGCCGCCTTCGACATCGACGACCGGGTGATTGAGCGAGGCGTTCGCGTCGGCTTCGAAATGGACGTGATAGCCACGCTTCATCGCAAGCGGAACGTTGTAACCAAACGAGCTTAAGATGGTGCCGGACCACGGTCCCAGGGCCACCACCACTTCCGATGCGTACACAGGCCCGTTGTCGGTCGCCACACTCCACTGGCCATCGTCCTGCCTGAGGCCACGCGCGTCGCCGCGCAGGAGCAGCCCGCCGCGATCCACAAAATGGCTTGCATAGGCTTTTACCAGCGCCCCTGGATCGGCCACCGTGGCCGGGTCGAGCCAATGCACCCCACCCACCAGCGTATCGGACAGATGCGGTTCGCGCTGTTGCAGTGCCTTCTGGTCGAGCACCTCATAGCTCAGGCCGAAAGGGTGAAGGGCTGCGGCATCCACGCAACCGCGCTCGAATGCCCGCGCGCTTCTATAGCCCTCAATCCAGCCGGTCTTGCGCAGTTGCGGCAGCACGCCCGCCTCCGCCATCAGCGCTTCGTGCTCGCTGACCGAGTTCTCGATCAGCGGCCGCATGTCCGCTGCGGCACGCGCAAGCCGTTTCGGCGCCGACTCCCGCCAGAAGCGCCAGAGCCATGGCGCCAGCTGAGGCATATGAAGCCAGTCGAAATGCACGTCCGCCGAACGGTTCAGCGCGTAGGTCAGCAGCTTCGCGAACTCGCGCGGCGCTCCATAAGGCACGACGCTCGAGCGTTCGATCAGACCGGCATTGCCATAACTCGTCTCCTCCCCGGGATCACGCCGATCGACGAGGACGACCGAACGGCCGCGCCGCTGCAGATGCAGCGCGACCGATACGCCGATGATGCCGGCACCGAGAACGACAACGTCGGCTCGCTGGATATGTGGCTCGGTCATCGGCTTCCTTGATGTCATTGCCATGCGCTCAGAGTGTCATGTCGCGGTCGAGCGGGAAGATCGGGCGTGCAACGTTGCGATACGGCATCCTGGAATAGTCCATGGTGCAGAGCGCGCCACTGTCGCAGACGATGACCTTGCCGGCGATGGGTTCGAAAGCGGCGCGGAAATGCTGCATCGACTTGAGCCCGACGACGCGATAGTGCGCCGGATCAATGCCGAAGGCCCGGAACTGCTGGAGATCGCGCATCTGCGACGGCTCGGTGACGACGAGCACGGCGATGCCGTCTATCTGCACGACGGCCGTCGGGCCAAACGAAAACTCCAACCCACCCAGCTGCTCGCCATCGCCGATGAGCTTGCCGTCGCTGATGACCAGCAGCTTGCCTGTCACCTCGAGCGGATCGCCGCCGAAGCGCGGATCGGTCTTGCCGCCGAGCCTGAGCTTGACGGTGTCACCGACGGTGGCGCGGTGAAGCTGGTTGGCCGTCTCCGGATCGACGATCGGACCGAAGCAGGCATCGCTGATCCCCACGTCCAGCAGGGCTCCGAGCAACGCCGTCGCGTCTCCATAGCCGCCGGCGCCGGGATTGTCGGCATAGTCGGCAATGATCAACGGCCGGTCGCCGCGATAGTCATGCGCGATTTCAGCCGCCTGCATCACCGTATGGAAAGTGTTCAGCACGTTGAAACGGTTGTCCCAGATCTCGTCGGCGATGCTTTCCGCAAAGGCCTGATGCCGCGCCGGGTCGCCGTCATAGGTGACGAGCACCGTCGGGCCAACTTCAGGAATGTCGGCGTTGGGAAAGGCGCCGTTGATGCTGACCGCCAGCGCACCAGCAGTCTCTTCATAGGCACGCGCCCGCGCGATCCACTCGACCATCGGGCCGATGTCGGTGCGCCCCGCATTGGCCTCTTCCAGCATCGGCCGACGCGCCAGAAGCGTTCTGGGACGGATTTCGCCGACCATCGTCTGCTGCAGGAGCTCGCCCGCGTGGTGCGCGATCTCGCGCATGTCGATATGCGGATAGGTCTTGAACGAGATCAGGATATCGGCGAGTTCGCACATCTTGGCCGTCACATTGGCATGCGGATCAAGCGTGACGGCGATCGGCAACTCCGGCCCGACCACGGCGCGCAGCCGCTCCAGCAGCTCGCCTTCGCCATCGGGCGAGAAGTCGGTGACCATCGCGCCGTGCAGGCCGAGCAGGATACCGTCGATCTGGCCCTTGTTGTTGGCCGCCGCCTTGACAATGGCGCCGCCGATGCGGTCGAACGCATCGCGCGTCACCGGCCCCGCCGGTTCGGCCGCGGTGCTCAGCACATGCTCGATGGCCCAGCCATATTTGCGTCCGATGTCGAGGAAGCCGGCGATCTCGGTGTTCGCTTCGCCGCGCGCGCGAATGGCGTCGTCGCCGAACAACACGCCTTCGACGGTGAACGCGTCATAGTCGGTCTTGCGGACGCTGAACGTGTTGGTCTCATGCGCGAATTCGGCAGTCAGAACACGAAAGGTCATTGTCGGTCTCCATGGGGTCGTTCAGGCGTTTCGGATAGATCGGGCGCACGTCGCCGTGGCGTCCCTCGCCGAGGGACACGCAGCACCTGACCAGGCTGAGCAGTTGGTTGACGTACTGGAACAGAGGCCGCTCCAGGTCAGTTACGGTTACTCCATGTGGAAGCGCATATCGCTCACCCGGCCCTCGGTGTCGCGGCTGATCGTCCAATGCAGATGGTAACCGCCCATCTCCAGCCGGTAGCGCCTGCCGCCGTCGCCTTCCTGATCGGTCAGCTCGAGCGGCACGCCGGCCACCGCCACACCGCTTGCGGCGATCTGCTCGAACCAGCCATTGCTCCAAAGGCGCCAGGCTTCATCCGCAAAGCCTTCGCGCGGCGCGCGGCGATCGACGATGGCCTGCAGCAACTCGTGGTCGCGTCTGGTCACAGCTTCGTTGCCGTCCGCAATCGGCTCATACGGCGCCAGCGCCGGATCGACGATCCCGGCGATCTTCTGGCCGATCCGGGCGACCTGGGCCTCATCCGTGTTGGCGAGCACGCAGACCGACAGCTTGCGCTCAGGAAAACGCGCGATCTCGGCGCGGAACCCGTCCCAGGTCCCGCCATGGCGGATCTTGCGATGGCCGCGGATCGCGGAATTCTGCCAGCCCAAGGCATAGTTGTTGAACGACGGCTGGCCGTTCTTCATCAGCACCGGCTCGGACATCAGCGCGACACTATCGGGATACAGCACCGTCGGGCTGTCCAGCTCTAGCAACCAATGGGCAATGTCGCGCGGCGAGAAATAGAGCCCGCCGTCGCCGGTGCGCTGCAGCGTAGGCGCGGCCCAGTAGCGGTTCTCCAAACTGCCGTCGCGTATGCAGTGGCCGGCAGCACGGTTCGGCACGATGTCGAACCACGACGCCTCGCGCGCTGTCGCCATACCGATCGGCTCGAACAGCCGTTCGCGAAGCAGCTCGTAATAAGGTTTGCCCGCGATGCGCGCGACGACGAGCCCGACCAGGATGTAACCGGTATTGCTGTACCGATAGCCCTCGCCCGGCCGGAACATGAACGGCGAACGGCGCGCCAGGTCGATCAGCTGCTCATCGCTGTGGTCCTGCCACAAATTGAGCGGCACGGCACCGCCCTCCCCGCCAACCCCGGATGCAAAGACGATGTCGAAATTGCCGAAGCCGGCCATCATCGACAACAGATTACGGATAGTGATGCCAGCCCAGCTCTCCGGCCCCTCGGGAATGTAGCGGTTCAGCGGGTCGTCGAGCTTGATGCGTCCGTCCTGCAGCAGGAACATCACCGACGCCGAGGTAAACATCTTGCCGGTCGAGCCGGAGTGGAAAACGGTATCAGGTGTCACCGGCACCCGGTTCTCGACATTGGCAAGGCCATAGCCAGCAAGGTGGACGATCTCGCCCTCGCGAACGACAGCAACGCCAAGGCCCGGAACCTGGCTGCTCTCCACCTCTGCCTGGAGATACCGGTCGAGTTCTTCAGTCAGGTCCATGTCGATTTCCCTGGTTTTCAAGTCCATCACCTCAGCTCCTCACGCCACCGACCTGCGTTCTGCGCCCTCATCGAGCTCAGGCGCGAGCGGATGATGGCAGGCGACCTGCTGGCCATTGCCCTGCATCGCCAGCGGCGGCAGGACGCGCCGGCACAGCTCGGAAACTCGCGGGCAACGGTTGGCGAAGGCGCAGCCGGACGGCAGGTCGTAGCCGCTCGGGACCTCGCCAGAGAGGCGGGTGATGGTGCGGCGCTGGCGCGGATCGGGCTCGAACGTGCTGTCGAGCAGCGCTCGCGTATAGGGATGGCTGGGCTCGGCATCGCTTGGCATGACCTCGACGACGCGGCCGAGATACATGACAAGCACCTGGTCACAGAAATAGCGAACCAGTCCGAGATCGTGCGAGATGAAGAGATATGTCAGCCCAAGCTCTCGCCGCAGCCGCTCCAGCAGTGAAACGATCTGCGCCTGCACCGAAACATCGAGCGACGCAGTCGGCTCGTCGAGCACCACCAGCGACGGATTGAGCGCTAGCGCCCGCGCGATGCCGACGCGCTGTTTCTGGCCGCCAGACAATTGATGCGGATAGCTCCCGGCGAGCGAGGTGTTCAGCCCGACCATGTCGAGCAGCGATGCCACTGTCTCGTCGGCCGCCTGGAGCTTCACCCCCTGCACCTTGAACGGCTCGAGCAACGCGTCCCGGACCGAATAACGCGGGTCGATTGCCGAATATGGGTCCTGGAAGACCAGCTGCATGCGCTGTCGCAGGCGGCGCAAGTCGCCGCGCGACAGTGCGCCCATGTCCACGCCGTCGAACGTGACCTGTCCTTCGCTGGCGTTGATCAGGCGCAGCACAAGCCGCGCCAACGTGGACTTGCCGCATCCGGACTCACCGACGACACCGAGGATCTGGCCGCGTTTCAGGCTGAACGAGACATCGCTGACGGCGTGGAACACCTTACGTTTGCGAAACAGCCCGCCATCGGCAAAACGGCGGCTGAGACCAGTGACGGTAAGAAGATCGCTCATGCTGCCTCCGCCAGATGGCAGGCCACGCCGTTGCCGCTTGACGCGACCTGAAGCTCCGGCGCCTGCACGCGGCAACGGTCCATGGCGTGGGCGCAGCGCGGGTTGAACCGGCAGCCTGGCGGCTGCGTCATCGCGGTCGGAACAAAGCCGGGGATGGCATTCATCGTACCGGGTGCCATGTCGCGGCGCGGAATGCAGCGGATCAGCGCCTGCGTGTAGGGATGGCGGGGATGCTCGAACAGCGCATCGACCTCCGACAACTCGACCACGCGCCCGCAATACATGACCGCGACGCGATCGCAGGCTTGGGCGACGACACCCATGTCATGGGTGATCAGGATCAGACCAAGCCCTCGCTGCCGCACGAGGTCAACGAGGATCTGCACGATCTGAGCCTGGACAGTGACGTCGAGCGCGGTGGTCGGTTCGTCGGCGATCAGCAGCTCAGGATCTCCGGCCAGTGCCATGGCAATGACGATGCGCTGCTTCATGCCGCCGGAAAGCTGGTGCGGAAAGAGCTCATAGACCGATGTCGGATCCGGGATCCTGAGGTCGGCCATCAGTTCGAGGCTCCGGGTCCGCGCCGCACTGCGGTCGAGGCCGAGATGCAGTCGAGCCGCCTGGTCGATCTGGGGTCCGATCCGCATCAGGGCATCGAGCGAGGTCATCGGGTTTTGCGTAATGAGCGCTATGCGCCCGCCGCGCAGCCGGCGCAGTTGCCGTTCGGGCAGGCCGACCAGCTCGGTGCCGTCGAAACGGATCGTGCCCGCGGCGACCTGGCCGCCGATGCGTGGCAGCAGTCCCATGATCGCGGTTGCGGTCAAAGACTTGCCCGAGCCGGATTCGCCGACAATGCCCAATATCTCGCCGCGATCGACCTTCAACGAGACCTCGTCGACCGGCGAAAACGCGCCGAACCTGATCTTCAGTCTGTCCAGATCCAGCAGCATCTTACGCCTCCCTCAACTTGGTGCGGACGTCGAGCGCTGCGATCACCGCGTCGCCGAACAGATTGAGAAAGACCACCGTCAGCGCCACTGCGAGCCCCGGCAGCAGGATCACCCATGGCGCAATGAACAGCTGGGCCGTGCCGGAACTCATCATCGCGCCCCAACTCGGCGTCGGCGGCTGCGCGCCCAGGCCGAAGAAGCCGAGCGTCGCCTCCAGGATGATGGCATCGCCCGTCGCCAGCATCGCCGCCACCAGCACCGGCGCCAGCGCATTGGGCAGAAGATGCGAAAACAGGATGTGGGTATGGCCAGCGCCGAGGCTGACCGTTGCCTCGACATAGGTTTCGTTCTTGAGCGACATGATCTGGGTGCGCGTCAGCCGCGTGAACTGGGCGAGATAAGCGATGGCGATAGCGATGACCACGCCTTCCAGGCCGGGTCCGATGATGGCGACCAGCATCAGCGCGATCAGGATTTCGGGGAATGACCAGGTCAGATCGACCACAGTCATGACCATGCGGTCGAACGCACCGCCGAAGTAGCCGCAGGTTGCCCCCAGCACCAGACCGAGCAGCACGGAGATGCCGATCGCGGTGATGCTGACCGAAAGCGAGGTGCGAGCGCCTGTGATCATGCGCGACAGCACATCGCGACCGAACTCGTCGGTGCCCAACAGATGCGTCATCGACGGGGCCTGGTTCATGATCCCCAGGTCCTGCTGGTCATAAGGGTAAGGCGCCAGCCACGGAGCAAACAAGGCGCCGATGACCAGAAGCAGCAGGAACGCACCGGAGATACCGCCCTTGAAGGTGGAGATTGCCTTGAGAAGGGCCCGAATACGAGAGCTTGTCATGACCGTGCCTCACGCTGGCGGGGATCCATCGCCGCCTGGACGATGTCGCCGATCAGGGCGCCAATGATGACGGCCATGGCCAGCATCAGCAGGCAACCCTGAACCAGGGGATAGTCGCGCTGGTTCAGCGCCCGGATCAAAAGCGCACCGAGACCTGGTCGCGCAAAGACGTATTCGATGGTCACCGCGCCGCCGAGCACCCAGCCGATGCGCAGACTGAGGATCGTCACGACAGGAACCATGGCGTGGCGCAGGACATGGCGCAGCTGGATGATGAACGGCGGCAGCCCCTTGGCGTGCAGCAGCATGACGAAATCCTGCCGCGCCGTCTCGATCATGGCGATCCGCGTCACCCGCGCCACAAGTGCTATGCCCCCCAGCCCTGCGGCAATGACCGGCAGGATGAGAGAGTTCCATCCGCGTGCACCCGAAACCGGGACCCAGCCGAGCCAGACGGCAAAGACCAGGATCAAAAGCAGACCGAGCCAGAAGCTCGGCACCGTCGAGCCGAGCAGGATGAAGCCGGTGATGGCATCGTCGATGCGGGTGCCCTGATAGCTCGCCGCGATCACCCCGGCAGCGATGCCGGTCAGCGTCGAAAACAGCAGCGCCGCACCGCCCAGCTGGAGACTGTAGGGCAGGTTGTAGGCGATCAGCGCACTGACCGGGCGCCCCTGGATGATCGAGGTGCCGAGGTCGCCGGTCAGGAGCCGCCCCATCCAGGTCAGGTACTGCTCGACCAGGCTGCGGTCGAGGCCGTACTTCGCGGCGATCTGGAGGCGTTGCTCAGGCGATGAGCCGGCCCGCATCAGGTTGTCGATGGGGTCGCCCGGCACGAGGTGGATGATGAAGAACACCACCAGCGAGACGACAAAGAATACGGGCAGCAGCAAAAGCAGCCGCCTCAATGTAAAGCCGATCATTTCGTTATGCCTGGCTGCCTAGTCCACTACCTTGATGTCGACGACTGTCGCCTGCACCAATTGTGTGCCGCGCAGCTTTTCCGGCACGTCGAGCAGCGTCTTGTTGAAGGCGTAGTTCTGTACCGGCTCATGGATCGGCGCGAACAGGAAGTTGGCGATCAGGTTCTCCTGGTACTTCCTGAAATTCACGACGCGCTCTTCGGGCGTCTTCGACTGCGTCATCGCGATGTCGCGCAGCGACTGTGACTTCTCGTCCTGCCAAGCGGTGGAATTCGGATAGGGAATGTTGGTCGTGCTGAAGAACCAGTCGAGAATGTCGGCGTTGTTCCAGTCATAGTGGCGCACGGCGAGCTGGTGCTCGCCTTTCTTGAGCTGGTCGACAACGGATGTGTTGTCGAAGATGACGATCTCGACATCCATGCCGATCGCCTTGAGCTGTGCCTGGACGACTTCGGCGGTGCGCTTGAACGAGGTCTCCGACTGTGCCGTCAACTTGATCTTCAGCGGCTTGCCGTCCTTGGTCCTGACACCGTCGCTGCCGCGCTGCCATCCAGCCTTGTCGAGAATCTCGTTGGCCTTGCCCAGGTCATGGTGGATTTCCAGCGCCGGGTCGATCTTCGATTCCGCCAGCGAACTGATCAGGAACTGGTGCGATTCCAGACCGACACCATTAAAGACGCTCTTGTGGATGGCGGCCTGGTCGACGGCCAGCGCGGTTGCCTGGCGCACGGCAAGGTCGTCGAACGGCTCCTTGCGGGTGTTGAAGCCGAGATAGGTCACGCCCATACCGGGCAGGCTGCGGAAGCTGATGTTGTCGTCCGCTTCCAGTTGCGGCAGGAACTGGCTGGGCACGCCCAGCAGCATGCCGACGCCGCCGGTCTTGAGCTCGAGGAAGGCGGTCGACGCGTCGGGAATTTCGCGCATCGTCAACCGCTTGATGTGGGGCGCGCCCTTGTTCTCCGAGAGGTCGCTGCCCCAAGTGTACTCCTCATTGGCGACCAGCACAGCTTCCTGGCCGACGGCAAAGCTCTCGAGTTTGTAGGGACCGGTACCGACGGCCTCCGTCACGCCATAGCTGTCACCCGCCGCATCGTAGGCCTTCGGCGAAGGTATCCCCATGAAAGCGGATGCCAGATTGAAGATCAGGTTCGGATCCGCCCGCTTCATCACAAACTTGAACGTCTGGTCGTCGACCGCATCGACACGATCGATGGCGTCGACCAGGTACTCGTTGGGCGTACCTTTGAACTTGGGTATCCACCACGCTATGGTTGCCGAGTTGAACGGTTCACCATCATGGAAGCGAACACCTTGCCGAAGCTTGAAGATCCAGCTCATGCCATCAGCGCTGGTTTCCCAGGATTCTGCGAGGTGGGGATGATAGGACTGGTCGACATCCTGTTCGATAAGCCGGTCATAGATCAGCGTCGCCACGGTGCTCAGCAAGGTAGCCCGGATCGGATCCTGGGACGCCGCGCCGACCTCGGCACTGGCAAGCACGAACACCGCCTCGCTCTCCGAAGCCCTCGCTGAATGCCGTGCATCCAGGCCCAGCCCAGCTGCCAGCGTAACAGCCGATACCGATGCAAGAAACTCACGTCGATTCATGTCCACCCTCCCTTTGGTAAATTGACAAAGCTCCGCCTTGCCGCTTGGAGGCAGCATTTTGGATGTAACGGCCAAGAAATCACGAGCCCGCAATGACAGATGAGCTGTCACTCCAGGGCATACTTCCTCCCGATTGCTGCAACGATCCGACTGGTGTCGGAAAAATCGCAGCGATCCTCTTCCTCGTTCCTCTACGAGACAGAGGCAAGCTATTTTGAAAAAAAACAAACGTCAATCACATCTGTGATAGAATTCTTACAAGACACCCCCATTAGCCACGGAGATCAGCATGACAGAATCGGTCCGCCGGCGGCTTGCCGACAGCCTCGCCAACGCCACCAACGCCGAGAAGGCGCTGGCCAGTTACATGCTGGCCAATCTGAGCGGGCTGCCGTTCGAGACGTCAGCCACGCTGGCCAGCAAGGTCGGTGTCAGCGAGCCGACGGTCGGGCGTTTCTGCCGGGCACTGGGCTATGCTCGTTTCAAGGACCTCAAGACGGACCTCAGGGACAATATCGGCACCCAGCCCTGGCTCGCCGGCGACAGGCTGAAGGAATTCCGCGACAGCAGCCGCGAAGGTGATGCGCTGGCACGCAGCCTGGAACTGGAGATCGCCGGTCTGCTGAGGATCTACGAGATCGCGCGCACCAAGGAATGGCACCGCGCGGTCAAGCGCCTAGCAACTGTGCCTCAGGTGTTTGTCGCCGGCTTCCAGACAGAACGCGGCATCGCTCAGTATTTCGCCAACCAGCTGCAATATCTGCGGCCCGGCATCCAACTCGCCGACATCGCAGGCGGCAACTTCAGTGAGATTCTGCTGAGCCCGCCGAAATCCACCTGCCTTGTGATATTCGAGGCGCGCCGCTATTCGCGTCTGAACCTGATCCTGGCGCAGGAAGCCAAGAAGGCGAAGATCCCGATCACGCTTGTCACCGACGCCTTCTGCGACTGGGGCCGTGACCTCGTCGACGAAATGTTCGTCGTGCCGACCGAGTTCGGCATGTTCTGGGAATCGACTGCCCAGATGGCCAGCCTCGGCAACCTGCTGATCAACGGCGTGTTCAATGAACTCGGTGTCACGATCGAAGACCGGATGAACAGGGTTTCAGAACTCCACGGCAAGATCACCGGCTACGTCGGCGACTGAACAGACGCAACGGAGCCCCCTAACCACGCTGCCCGATCTTGGTAGCGGCGTTGATACGATCGAGGCCCCCGCGATAGTCGCGAAGCGGTGAGGATGCGTCCACCGGAGCAGATCGCGCGGAGCTCGATCCGGCAGGGCAGTCGACGCGCCTGAATAGCGGCTGAGGCTCTGGAACATGATGCCAGCCAGCCAATCGTAACGGGCTCCATATTGGGTGCGGTTTCAGCAACAGTGCGCCCAATTGGCCGCCAGAGCGCCAGCGAGCTGATCTCTGGCAGACACGTGAACCTGACGATCCACGCTCATCACAAGCCCAGCCAGGTAAGCAACGCCAGACAACCAGTCGCCTCTGTCAGGGGCTGGTCTTAGGGGCCGCAGTCCCCTACCCCCTTAGCGTCGGCCGCCGCAGCTGCTCCAAGCCGTGGGCGACCATATGTTTTTCTTGGTGTTGTGGTTTTTTTGTTGTGCGGTGTTTTGCTGTCGTGTCTGGCTGGTGTGTGATGTGATCTTGGCGTTGATTTTGTCGTGGCGTTGATGGTGTGGTCTTCAACGTCAAACGCCCGCGTGGTTTTCACCAAGCGGGCGTTTTATGATTTGGTTGCGGGGGTTGGATTTGAACCAACGACCTTCAGGTTATGAGCCTGACGAGCTACCGGGCTGCTCCACCCCGCGCCATCGGACTTTTGCCGGAGGCAAAATGTCCTTGTTTGGGCGTTATCGGACTTCTGCCTTGGGCAAAATGTCCTTGTTTCTGTGCTTTGCCAACAGAAAGGGCCGCTTACGCGGCCCGTTGGTCCCGTTGGCGGGCCATTTTGTAAAGAGAAGATTGATTGACCGACATCGCGTTGCGATGTTTTTACATGCCCTTGGCAGACCTGGCAGCGACTTACTCTCCCGCGTCTTGAGACGAAGTACCATCAGCGCTGGAGCGTTTCACGGCCGAGTTCGGAATGGGATCGGGTGCAGCCGCTCCGCCATAACCACCAGGTCGGCAAAAGGCATGTATTCGAGAAGCTTTTGGAGCGAATAGGGTTTTTGAGTAGTCTCTACTCTCTATTCGCTGGTCTTTGTCGTGCCGTTGATCGCGTTGGCGATGAACATAAGTAATGAGAACGATCAAGCCTATCGAACTATTAGTACCGGTAAGCTTCATGCGTTGCCGCACTTCCACACCCGGCCTATCAACGTGGTCGTCTTCCACGGTTCTCAGGGAATACTCGTTTTAAGGTGGGTTTCCCGCTTAGATGCCTTCAGCGGTTATCCCGTCCGGATATAGCTACCCTGCTATGCGGCTGGCGCCACAACAGGTCCACCAGAGATCCGTCCATCCCGGTCCTCTCGTACTAGGGACAGATCCTTTCAATATTCCTACACCCACGGCAGATAGGGACCGAACTGTCTCACGACGTTCTGAACCCAACTCACGTACCGCTTTAAATGGCGAACAGCCATACCCTTGGGACCTGCTCCAGCCCCAGGATGCGATGAGTCGACATCGAGGTGCCAAACAACCCCGTCGATATGGACTCTTGGGGGTCATCAGCCTGTTATCCCCGGCGTACCTTTTATCCGTTGAGCGATGGCCCTTCCACACGGGACCACCGGATCACTATGACCGACTTTCGTCTCTGCTCGACTTGTCAGTCTCGCAGTCAGGCAGGCTTATGCCATTGCACTCAGCGAACGATTTCCGACCGTTCTGAGCCCACCATCGCGCGCCTCCGTTACTCTTTAGGAGGCGACCGCCCCAGTCAAACTACCCACCATACATTGTCCCGGACCCGGATAACGGGCCGCGGTTAGACATCCATAGAGATAAGGGTGGTATTTCAAGGGTGGCTCCACCAAGGCTGGCGCCCTGGCTTCAAAGCCTACCACCTATCCTACACATGCCACTACGAATGCCAATGTAAAGCTATAGTAAAGGTGCACGGGGTCTTTCCGTCTAACCGCAGGAACCCCGCATCTTCACGGGGAATTCAATTTCACTGAGTCTATGCTGGAGACAGCGGGGAAGTCGTTACGCCATTCGTGCAGGTCGGAACTTACCCGACAAGGAATTTCGCTACCTTAGGACCGTTATAGTTACGGCCGCCGTTTACTGGGGCTTCGATTCAAAGCTTGCACCTCTCCTCTTAACCTTCCAGCACCGGGCAGGCGTCAGACCCTATACGTCGTCTTGCGACTTCGCAGAGCCCTGTGTTTTTGATAAACAGTCGCTACCCCCTGGTCTGTGCCACCCTCTTACGGTTGCCCGCAAAAGGGTCACGCTTCTTCCGAAGTTACGCGTGCAATTTGCCGAGTTCCTTCAGCATAGTTCTCTCAAGCGCCTTGGTATACTCTACCAGTCCACCAGTGTCGGTTTCGGGTACGGTCTATAAGTGGGAGCTATTTCCTGGAACCGCTCCGCTGCCGGGATCAATCCAATAAGACCCGACAACTTGTGCGATCCGTCACTACCCACAGGCCCACGAATATTAACGTGGTTCCCATCGTCTACGCATTTCTGCCTCGACTTAGGGGCCGGCTAACCCTGCTCAGATTAGCTTTAAGCAGGAACCCTTGGACTTTCGGCGGGGGTGTCTCTCACACCCCTTACGTTACTCATGTCAGCATTCGCACTTCTGATACCTCCACCGCCCCTCACAGGTACGGCTTCACTGGCTTACAGAACGCTCCGCTACCGCTTGCAGCAAGCTGCAAACCCTAAGCTTCGGTGTATGGCTTTAGCCCCGGTACATTTTCGGCGCAAAGACCCTTATTTAGACCAGTGAGCTGTTACGCTTTCTTTAAATGATGGCTGCTTCTAAGCCAACATCCTGGTTGTTTTGGGATCCTCACATCCTTTCCCACTTAGCCATAACTTGGGGACCTTAGCTGTAGGTCAGGGTTGTTTCCCTTTTCACGACGGACGTTAGCACCCGCCGTGTGTCTGCCGACTAGTACTCCTGGGTATTCGGAGTTTGGTTAGGTTTGGTAATCCGGTGAGGACCCCTAGCCCATCCAGTGCTCTACCCCCCAGGGTATTCGGTCGACGCTCTACCTAAATAGATTTCGCGGAGAACCAGCTATTTCCGAGTTTGATTGGCCTTTCACCCCTAGCCACAAGTCATCCCGAACTATTGCAACAGTTATGGGTTCGGACCTCCAGTAAGTGTTACCTTACCTTCATCCTGCTCATGGCTAGATCACTCGGTTTCGGGTCTAATGCGTCGAACTGAACGCCCTGTTCAGACTCGCTTTCGCTGCGCCTACACCTACCGGCTTAAGCTTGCTCGACACACTAAGTCGCTGACCCATTATACAAAAGGTACGATGTCACCATTTCAGGCTCCATCTGTTTGTAGGCAACCGGTTTCAGGTACTCTTTCACTCCCCTTGTCGGGGTGCTTTTCACCTTTCCCTCACGGTACTAGTTCGCTATCGGTCATGCACGAGTACTTAGGCTTGGAGAGTGGTCTCCCCATGTTCAGACAGGATTTCACGTGTCCCGCCTTACTCAAGGACTTACATTCGCATTACGCATACGGGGCTATCACCCACTATGGCCGACCTTTCCAGATCGTTTTGCTTGTCTCATGTAAGCCACTGGCCTGGTCCGCGTTCGCTCGCCACTACTTGCGGAGTCTCGGTTGATGTCCTTTCCTACGGGTACTTAGATGTTTCAGTTCCCCGCGTTCGCCACTTTACCCCTATTTTATTCAGGGTAAGTTACCTATTAGCGATACTTGTAAACCACAACAGCCGCCAAACATAAGCTTGCCGACTGCTCTGATTTTACAAGTACCTTA
>NZ_KB890024.1:4045000-4118203 GCF_000372965.1 Hoeflea sp. 108
ACAACCAGCGTCCTGGTAGACTTATTCTCTCAAAAACGTGTCCGCCAAAGTCTCGTTCGGACCAACTTCACTCAAGACCTAAGTCCCAAGCTCCGAGGGTCCAGCAGAACTCTGCCGCCCACGTTTCTCTTTCTTCAATCTTCAATTGTCAAAGAACAGACATCGCATCAGACGCAATGTCGAGGGTCGGTCGCCTTAAGCTTCAGACCCCAGCGAGTGTCGCTCACGCGGCTCTCTTGAATTCGGTCAACTAGGGATCGAAGAAGCTTCCGTAGAAGCGAACTCCGGGGCCGCCAGCGGCGCGCCGCCCTCGTTGTTGAGGCGTATATAGTCGCCACCCCTTCAAACTGTCAACGACCTAATTCCAACTTTTGCGAATTTTTTGCGACAACAACCCAAACCCCAACAAAACCCTGCGTAAGACAAACACACATAACGCAGACCCCGCCAGCCGAGCTGCAATCCACGCGCGAAACTGCCCTTAACGTCACAGCAATCCTGACGAAATCAGCGCGTCCCACCAGAAAAACAATTAGCCGGGGCCAGTAATCTTCGACCAGGCTGGCAGTCAGACGCGCGAAAAGAGATTCACCCGTGATTCACGGCAGGATTCTCCTCACTCCAAGCAAGCGACCACGCTCAAACGCCTGCCGCCCTCCCCTCAAGGCCGGCAGGCAAGAGCGCGCCCTGCAGACGTCTCTTCGGACCTGCGCGTCGCGCACGCGCGCGTGCCTATATAGGGGACAAAAACGCGGCCTCCGAACCAAGCCCTATTCCCGCCCAATTGCAGGAAGATGTGTCGGAACGTCCCTGGCGCCAGGTGAGTCCATCCGGCCTTTCATAGTGGAGAGAACGGGACAGGTCGGCGTAGCGAGCACGCCGCTTCGTTGACTTGAGCCGCCATGACAGGCAAATGTCGTGGCCACAAAACATGCGGGCGCAAAGCGTCGGGGACTTAAGCCGTACTGGATGCAGGATACGGACCAGACCATAGCCGAGCTCGGCAATGAGCCGCCGCTTATCGCGGACGGTCGCGCTGGTCCCCCGGACCGCCGCGAGGTTTCGGCGCGTTGGCTCTCTGGTACATTCCTGACCGGTGTCACCTCGAGCGTGCTGATGGGCGTGGCACTGTTTGCCGCCCTCGACGGTCGCGAAAAACTCGCCACCCCGCCCGAAATCGCCGAGCTTGCCACCCAGGATGGCGGCGACTCCGGCCAGAAGGCCAAGACCACCCGCCTCGCGCCTCTGCGCCAGATCGCCAAGGCCAAGGACCGGCGGCGCATGGAAGTGTCGATGGTCACCAAGCAGGGCGACCGCGACGTGATCAAGACAATGCCGTTTGTCCAGATCAAGATGGCGCTGGCCGCCAGCCATCCGACGACGCGTAACTATCCGGCCTTCGATCCACTGACGGTCTTTGCCGAGGATGGCCCGCCTGAGCCGGCGGCGGGTGCTGCCACGGCCGGGCAGATCTACGGCGTCAAGGTCGAGAGCGAGATGAGCCTGAAGACCATCGACTTCCCGACCGACACGGCCGCCTTCGACGAGACCTCGGCACTGTCGGCCAACGAGGTCGAGAAGGTGGTCCGCGATGCCGGCGGCGACCTGACCGAAGGCGACGTCCAGGTCGCCTCCCTCCATTACATCGACCCGCAGCGCTTCGGCGACGCATTCGCCGATCAGGCGCTGGCCGGTTCCTACGGCATCAAGATCGTACCTGAAAACGTGTCGGTGACTTCGCGCGCCGATGTCGACCCGGAGACCTTGTCTTATGCCGAAGACATCATCGCCTTCGACAAGGACCGCAAGATCGTCGACGCGCTGGCGGCCTCCGGCTATGAGGGCGACGATGCCAAGGGCATGTCGAGCGCGATTTCGCGTCTTCTCAACGCGACCGCGCTCAAGGCCGGCACCGTCCTGCGTGTCGGGCTCGAGGTGCGCGGCGATGTCGGCAAGATCGTGCGCACCAGCGTCTACGACCGCACCCAGCACATATTGACCATAGCACTCGACGACCGTGGCCAGTTCGTGCCCGGCGACGAGCCGGAGCCCAATCCCGAGATCGCGACCGCCTTCGAGGATACGCCGGCAGTTCCCACGACCTCGCGCGGCGCGTTGCCCACCGTCTATGACGGCATCTATCGCGCCGCCTATTCCTACGGCATGTCCCAGGACATGACCAAGAAGCTGGTCAGACTATTGTCGTCGGACGTCGACTTCCAGTCGCGCCTCAACCCGTCCGACCGCATCGAGGTGTTCTTCTCGCAGCCGGACGGCGACGACAAGGCCTCAGACAAGTCGGAACTGCTCTATGTCGCCGCCACCTTCGGCGGCACCACGCGCAATTTCTATCGCTTCCAGATGGGCGATGGTGCGGTCGACTATTTCGACGAGGACGGCCGCAGCTCGCGCCAGTTCCTGCTGCGCAATCCTCTGCCCAACGGCAAGTTCCGCTCAGGCTTCGGTGGCCGCAAACATCCGATCCTCGGATATGTGCGCATGCACACCGGCGTCGACTGGTCGGCGCCCACGGGCACGCCGATCATCGCGGCCGGTAACGCCATCGTCGAAAAGGCCGGCTGGGCTGGCGGCTACGGCAAGCAGACCATCCTGCGCCACACCAACGGCTACGAGACGTCGTACAACCACCAGAGCCGTATCGCGCCCAATGTCGTGCCCGGCGCCCGCGTCCGCCAGGGCCAGGTCATCGGCTATGTCGGCACCACCGGCCTGTCGACCGGTGCGCATCTGCACTACGAGCTGATCGTCAACGGCACCAAGGTCGACCCGATGCGCGTCCGCCTGCCCACGGGCCGTGTGCTGAGCGGCGAGGAGCTGACCGCGTTCAAGCGCGAGCGCGAGCGCATCGACGACCTGCTGAAGGACGAGAACAAGGACGGCCTGAAGGTCGCCAGCAGCACCAAGGTCAGCGGCTAACCCCGGCCCGGACCGGCTGCGAGCCGAAAACTTCGTGGAAAAATCAGCCCGCGACGCTTGCCCGGGCCAAGCTCTCGCCAACAGCGGCGTCGTATTTGGCGCGCTTGGCGATGTACATCGCCCGGTCAGCGGCTGCGATCAACGCCTCGGGGTCGCCGCCATCCTCCGGGAAGACCGCGATGCCGACCGTAGCGCCGACGATCAGCTTCACCTCGTCAGACGTGATTGGCTTGGCGATGTCGCGCTGCAGACGCTGGCTGAGGAACACGAGCGCCTCGGGATTGCCGATATCGGACAGGACGAGGCCAAACTCGTCGCCACCGAGCCGGGCGACCGTCGCCCCATTGGGCGCGGCATAGGCAATGCGCTCGGCCACCTCGATCAGCACGATGTCGCCGGCAGCATGGCCGTGGCGGTCGTTGACCGGCTTGAAACCGTCAAGGTCGATATAGATCACGGCGCAGGTCGCCAGGGCATTTTCCGAACGAGCGACCGAAGCCTGAATCGCCTCGCGGAAGCGGCGGCGATTGGCAAGTCCGGTGAGCGGGTCATGGCGGGCCGTATCATGGGCGAGCTTTTCCGCAGCCTCGCGGCGTGCAATCTCGCGGTTCAGCTGCCGGGTACGGATGACCAGCATGACGAGCCCGATGATGCCGGCCCACAAAAGCAGCGAGATCGCCTCGTCCAGCTGCCATTCTTCATAGGTGCGGGTAAGCTCGTAGATACGCTCGAACATGTCGAGTTGCGTGTCGATGGCATAGAGCACGACACCGATCACCAGCCAGATTGCGTAGGGCATGTATCCTCGCCAGATGAACTCGCTCCACGGCGTCCCGGCCGTCTCGCCTGAAAGCCGACGCAGATCGGATGCCGACATGATTCCCGCCTTGTTCTGGCACCGACAGAGCACGCCAAACCCCTAACAGGGTTCTAGCGCATCGCATACAATTGTATCATTCGACGATTGCCGGCGTGCTTGTCCCAGCCTTTTCATCCGACCGCTTCCAGGATGGCTGGGTGATCCAGGCGACCAGCGCCGAAAGGAAGCACATGACCGCCGCAATCCATGCGATTGCCGAAAAGGCGTTGTTGGTCGCAGCCACCCGCAGCGCCTCTGCGGCGGCATCGAGCGGTGCAGTGGAAAGCCCGCCGAATTCAGCGCCTGGCGCGGCATTGCCGAGCACGCTGGCGAAGACGATGCCGGCGACTGCGCCAAGGGCCGCCACCGCCATCAGGCCTGCGGCGCGGGCGAGCGCATTATTGATGCCAGAGGCCAGCCCCGTGTCCTCCTCCGGCGTCGCCCGCATCACCGCTGCCGACACCGGCGAGACGACGATCGCCATGCCGAGCCCCTTGAGCAGCAGGATCGGGAACGTCACCTGCCACAACATCATCAGCGGCATGGTAAGCGCGAGCCCGGCGTATGAAATGCCGACCAGCGCAGCACCAACAGTCAGCGGCAAGCGCGGGCCGATCGCGTCCGCCAGCCGGCCGGAATAGCTCGACAGCAGCGCTATGAACAGCGACAGCGGCACGAACAGCAGACTCGCTTCCCACTCCTTGGCGCCCCAGCCCGAAATCACCGTCATCGGCAGAAAGAACAGCACCGCATTGAAGGCGAAGAACAGGGTCAGCGTATAGAGATTGGCACCCGCGAAGGCGCGCGAGCGGAACAGCTCGAGCTTGACCATGGGCGCCCGCGCCCATTTCTCCCAGACGATGAAGCCGGCGAAAAGAACTGCACCTGCAAAGATCCAGATCCAGGGCGACACCGCACGCATGTCCGCCGGCAGGCCAAAGGCAGTCAGCCCCCACGCCATCAGGCCGAGGCCGCCGGTGGCGAGCACCGCACCGCCGAGATCGAGCCGCCGGCTCGACGACGGCCGGTCCTGCGGCACCCTGGAAAACAGCATATACAGCGCCACGAAGCCGATCGGCACGTTAATGGCGAAGATCAGCCGCCACATCCACTCCGCGCCGAATGACAGCACCATGCCGCCGATGAAAGGTCCCATCGCCGTGGTCAGCGACGAGAAGGCGGCCCACTGGCCGATCGCCTTGCCGCGCGTCTCATTGGGGTAGGATTTGGCGATGATTGCCAGGCTGCCGGGCACCATCAGCGCCGCACCGATGCCTTGCGCCGCACGCATGACGATCAGCATGTCGGCATCGACGGCGAGCGCGCAGGCCGCCGAGGTGACCATGAACAGCGCGATGCCAGCGGCAAAGATGTTGCGCACCCCGAACACGTCGCCGGCGGCACCGCCGAGCAGCACGAGCGCGGAGAGAAACAGCATGTAGGAGTTGGAGATCCACTGCGCATCGACAAGCGAGGCGCCGAGATCCTCGCGAATAATCGGCATGGCCAGCGACACCACCGAGCCGTCGATGAACCCCATGCTGGAGGCGAGGATCGCCGACACCAGCACATAGCGACGTGCATCGGGTGGGCAGAAGACTGGAACCGGAGCGGCGGCTGGCTGATTCATGATGATGAGCCTATGTGCCCCCTGCCCCAAGGTGAAGCGACCAGCATGACGATTTTGGCGAAGCCAGTGGGAGTTGGTCGTGCCTAGGGGCCCGTGGAAGATCGCCAGGACAATGATACGGCGGGTTTTGAGGGTGTGGAGAAGGGCTGAATTTCTCCGCGGGGTGGATGATTTCGGGCCGAACAAGGAAGGCCAATCATCAGCGTCTCATTCCTTCGCACCCCCTTCTGCTCAGCCGGGCACGGCCTGCGCCAAAACACTTTCCGTTTTCGGAAACTTTTTCTTGCCAACCGCTTCGCGCCAACATAGTTTCCGCATGCAGAAACTATCAAGGCAGGCCCAATCATGTCGCTGACGCTGTACCTCCACCCCCTCTCCTCCTTTTGCCACAAGGTGCTGATCGCGTTTTACGAGAACGGCACCGACTTTCGCGCCGTGAACGTGAACCTCGGCGATCCGGGCGAAAGGGCGGCGTTGACGGCCAAATGGCCGCTTTGCAAGATCCCCGTGCTGCATGACGAAAGGCGTGACCGCGTGGTGCCGGAGACGAGCATCATCATCGAATATGTGCAGCAGCATTACCCTGGGCCGGCGCCGATGCTGCCTGCCGACGAGGAGCTGCGGCTCGATGCGCGGCTGTGGGAGCGCTTTTTCGACCTCTATGTCAACGTTCCCACCCAGAAGATCGTGACCGACAGGATACGGCCCGAGGGCGGCAACGACCCGGTCGGGGTGGCAGACGCGCACCGCACGCTCGACACCGCCTATGCGGTGATCGAGGCAAGGCTGGCCGGTCGCACATGGGCCATGGGAGACGCCTTCGGCATATCGGAATGTTCGGCAACGCCAGCGCTGTTCTACGCTTCGATCGTGCATCCTTTCGGTTCCGACCAGCACAATCTAAAAGCCTATTTCGAGCGCCTGATGGCGCGGCCGTCAGTGCGTCGGACATTGGCCGAGGCCAGGCCTTACTTCTCGTTCTTCCCCTATCGCGAGGCGATGCCCGAGCGATTTCTCCACGACGAGGTTGCAACATGATGATGGAAGCGCAACGGCTCGACCGGATGTTCGTGGCCCTTGCCGATGCCGGGCGTCGTGACATGGTGGAGCGGCTGAGCCGTGGACCGGCGACGGTGAAACAACTGGCCAACCCCAGGGGCATGGGACTGCCTTCGGCGCTCAAGCATCTGCGGGTGCTCGAGGACGGCGGCATCGTCGTCTCGAGCAAGGTCGGGCGCATTCGCACCTATTCCATTTTGCCCGACGCCTTCAGGGACATGGACGAATGGGTGCGGGCGCGCAAGACTGCGATGAATGCCGCCTTTGATCGGCTGGCGCAAGCGATGTCGGCACTGCCTGAAGAGGACGACCAGGAATGAACGCGGTCCAGCACACCACCTTCGTCATCGAGCGCGACCTGCCGGCAAGCCCGAAACATGCCTTCCGCTTCTGGTCGGACAAGGAGCTCAAGCGCGCCTGGAACGACTGCCACCTCGATTGGATCGTGCTTGAGGATGCCTTCGACTTCCGCGTCGGCGGCATCGAGGCCAAGCGCTGGCGCATGCCCGATGGCAACGAACTGACCTTCCGCGCAGACTATTTCGACATCGAGGCGGCAAGGCGCATCATCTACGGCTTCGAGATGAGCATGGGCGGACAACGCATCTCGGCCTCGCTGGCGACGGTCGAATTCCTCGCCGATGGCAAGGCGACCCGGATGAAGTTCACCGAGCAACTGGCGTTCCTGGGCAGCGCCGACGCCATGGCCGCCCGCATCGCCGGCACCGGCGAAGGCTTCGACCGGCTGGTCGAAATGATGGCGCGTGAATTCGCCGGGATACACTGAGCGCCGAACAGCTCAATCGGCGCGGCTCAATCGGCCTTGCGCGTCAGCGTGCCAAGCCCGTGATCGTCGAGGAAGCCGACCGTCATCGCGCTGGCCTTGCCGTCGGCGCCGATGACGAACCTCACCGCAACAGGCATGTCGGGCAATTCGGGAGACGGGTTGGTGAGAAACAGGTCCCGATCGAAATGGCGCAAGGGATAGGCGCGCTTGCCATTGGGGCCAAGCTTGAGGACTAGGCCACCATCATCGGTCGAGACAACCGCGTCGCCGACGAAATCATTGGCGTAGTTTCCCGCATACGCGTCGTCCGGTCGTGCCGGCGACGCGGGAGATGGCGGCGTCGCATAGGTCGCCTTGGCTGCCTCGATGGCCGGATCGAACATGCCGGAATAGGCAGCGTTCCACGGCTGAAGCCACTCCTTTCCGGCCTTTTTGTCGAAGACGAGGTCGGCGAAGCTGTCGGACAGACCTTCGGGCACGCCGGTGGGGAAGGCGTTGGCGAGGATGACGATGCCAAGCCCGGCATCTGGATACAGCGTCACCAAGCTGCGCGCACCGACGCTGAAAGCGCCGGCGTGGCCCCAACTCAGACCGTGGCGGCCAAATTCGACATTCCAGCCAAGCCCATAAAAGGACGCTGCCCCTGTCACCGGGTTACGCCCGCGCGCCATCAGCGGTACATGCGTCTGCGCCAACACCTCCGGCGCAATCAATGTCTTGCCCTGATAGACGCCGTTGCCGAGTTCGAGGCGCATCCATTGCGCGAGATCGCCCACTGTCGCGCTGACGCCGCCGGCGGGCGCCTGGGCATCGGGGTTGCGTTCGACTGCCGCGGTCCAGCTGCCACCGATCCTCACATGCAGCGAGGCGCGGTTGGCATGAGCGAGGAAATCGGCATGCCTGGAACTTGTCGAGGTCATGCCGAGCGGCCGGTAGAGCTTTTGCTCGGCAGCATTCTCCCAGCCGAGCCCTGCCGCCCGGGCAGCGGCGACACCGCCTTCGGTGAGCCCGAAATTGCTGTAGGAGTAGCCGGCACGGAAACTGGACGACGGCGAAACGAAGCGCAGGCGCTTCAGTATCTCCGTGCGGTCGTAGCCGATATCCTCAAGGTCGTCGCCGGCGGTGCCCGGCAGGCCGCTGCGATGCGCAAACAGGTCGCGGACGGTGAGTTCGGCACTCGGATAGGCCTGAGAGAGGCGGAACGCCGGATCGATATCGGCGATCCTGGAATCCCAGGACACGAGCCCCTCGCTTACCAGTGCCGCGACGACGGTCGACGACACCGGCTTGGACAGCGAGGCAATCTGGAACACCGTATCGGCGTCGACGGTTTCGGGCTTGCCCGCGACGCGGTGGCCGAAGCCCTTGAGGTAAACGACCTTGTCGTCGTGCACGACGCCTATGGCCAGCCCCGGCACACCGCCCTCGGCGACGATCTTTTCAGCCATCTGCTCGAGCCCGGGCAGGGCCGCTGTGACCTGTTCGGGCTCGAGAGTTTGCGCCGCACCAGTCTCCGGAGCCAGCGCGACCACAGGGGCAAGCAGCAATGCCCGAGCAAGCCGGCTGCAACGGTTCGCAGGAAGATGCATGGCCCGCCCTCCATTCCGATCGCCGGTGCTCAGGCTACAACCTGACGCAGGGGAAGCCAAGCGAACGGAACGAACGAGGGATCAGATGCCCGAGCCGTCGAGCTCGATCTCGTCGCCTTCCCACGGCACCGGCAATTCGGGGCCTGAGGGCTTCTTGCCGAGATTGGCCTGTGGCAGCGGCATCCAGCTTTTCAACTCCGGCTCGGCGTAGCCGATGATGCAGCCGGGATAGGAATCGCCGGCGCGCCAGCCTTCGATGCCGAACTGGTCGGCGCGGGCCCAGTAGGCCACGTCGACTTCGGCCGGCCCCTGCTCCACCGGCCTCACCGTCACCAGGATGCGGCTGCCGTCCCTCGGCGCACTGGCCATGTGGCGCCACCGATCGGCTTCTTCCATCATATTCCTCCGCAGCATCCGACACGTTGTTGCGCGCAATGGGCGCGACGCAAGGGAATGTTAGTGCAGGAAGGCCGCTGATGCCACGCGCAAAGACGGCTCCTGGCCGTCGAAGCTGTGCATGGCGAACCGCTGCTGGAGTGCGAGGCGTCAGCCGCCGTTGACAAGGTTGAGGATCAGCTGGTGGACGTTGCCACCGTCGCTCAGTTCGACGCGGTCGAAGTCGCGGCTTTTCTGGCGCTGGGCCAGCGACAGTTCGGCGAGCCGCTTGGTCAGTTCGGTACGCACCTTCTGGCATTTCGGATCAGCCGGCGCCGAAAAGCCGACGCTGAGCGCCTCGATGGCCTTGACCATGTCGACGATGTGGTCGCCATGAACGCGCTCGTGCTTTTCGACGCCCGCGGCGAAGACATCCCAGTTCTGCTTGATGTGGGGCGGCAGCTTGCCCGCCGGCTTGGGCAGCCTGTAGGTGATGATGAGCTTGGGCTTGGCCGACACCAGCGTGCAGGCGCCGTCGGGCTGCGGCTCGTATTTGCGCTGCCAGGTGAGCTTGAAGTCGGTATGGGCAATGGCGCGTGTGCCGGTGGAGGCCTGGGGCCCGCGCTCGCCGATCGATGCATAGAGCTCAGGCCCCGACGTGCCGGAGACCGCATAGGCCTCGATCTTCTCGACCGGCTTCCATTGGGCATGCGCAGGGACGGTGGCGAGGCAGGATGCGAGCAGGATCGATCGGAAGGCGGTGTTCACTTGAAATCCCCGGCCGGAATGCATTTGCCCCTGCCTCATAGCGGCAAGGGGCGGCGGCTGGCTAGGGTCGGAGTACAGTCACCGCCCGCGAACCGGCGGCGAGATCAGATCGTCTTGCCGTTGGATGCCAGGCGGAAGGTTTCGCGCCCGCCGCTCGGCACGACCACCATCTGCTTGACCTTGCCGGCCTTGAAGGCGGCGAGGAAGCGCGGGTAGTCGGCGAAGGCGACACAGCCATGCGACTCCTCGCGGCCGCCGCGCAGCAGGTAGCTGTGGGTGAGGAAGCCGTCGCGGCCATATTTGTTCTTGCCGTCGACCGGCAGCATGCGGATGGCCTCGACGCCGTGAAAACGGCTTTCGCGCATCTTGAGATTATAGGTGTGCGGCGGGGTCGGGCCGTTCATCTTGACGTTCACGTAGCGGGGGTTGTCGGCCATGTTGCCGATGCCCGAATGCGCCTCGAGCACACTGCCGTCGGGCATGTAGACCTTGGCCGCAGAGATGTCGTAGACGGCGACGCCGCCACCGGCGCGAACAGTGCCGCCGCTGTTGCCGCCGAACAGGTTGCGTAGGGTCTGGCCGATGGTGCCGCTGCTCTTCTTTTCGGCAGGCGTATCCGGTCGGGCATAGGCGACGACCTGTGGCTTGGCCGGCACGACCTCTTCTACCTTGGCGGGCTCCGACTTGGCTTCCACAGGGGCCTCCGGCTTCGCTTCGGCCTGCTCGACGCTTGGCCGCAGCTGCGGCAGCGGCGCTGCCGACGGCGTGTCTTCGAAATCGGGAACGGGAACGATCGCGGCGGAATTGACCTCGACCTCAGGGGCCGGGGCGGTCAGGTCTTCGCCATGCGGGCCAACCAGAAGCGTCGACAGCGCGGTACCCGCCGCATCGCTTGCGCCACCGGGCGTCGGATCGGCATAGGCGAGCAAGGTCTGGTGCTGGGCTGGCTGCGCCGGACCGGCGGCGGCCACGTCCTGCGATCTGGCGGGATCGGTTTGCTGGAACAGGCTCGCGAGCTTTTCGGGCGTGAGCGCAGCCTGCTTGACGACGGTGTCGAAACGCGTCGGCTTGGCGACCACGGCAGCGACCTGGGCGTGGCGTGCGGATTTCCCGATGCTGCCGGTAATGCTGGCGGAAACGACGGGAGCCAGCCTGGAGATGACCGGGCGGGCGCTCTTGTCGGTGCTGACATAGGCGACCGGCGCGTGCACTGCGGCCTGCTTCAGCGTCTGCGGATGAGGCTTGGGCGCGAGCTGGCCGGGCACGAAGGCCGTGGTGCTGCCCAGTGCCACCATGCCTGCCACCGACCATACCGCAGCGCCCGCAAAAGCGGTGCCCAGGGAGGTGATCAGCAATGGACGCAACAGGCGGCGCAATTTACGTGCAGGAACGATTTTACTCAAAACGCATACCAAACCAGCAAGCCAGCAAAGGGCCTCGGGTCGACAGGCGACCAAAGCTTCACGACTTCCGGATTGTCCCCAACTTGACCGAGTGACCTCCAAAGGATGGACAAATATGGTTAAAGTTTGCTTTCCAGGCGAACCAGTTGTCTCAGCGGAAATGCGGGCAAATGCGAAAAAGGCCGGTCGCACTGCCGGCCGCAGCCAATGAAAACGCCCTCCGACAGAACCGGAGGGCGAGCTTCATAGACCTGAAGATGACTGCTCAGCGGGCGTCGTATTGCCGTGCGGCAGTGGCCAGCGCATCGAAATCGTCGCCGCACAATTGCGGTTTGAGCGCGTCGAACTTGGCCTTGTCCCACTGGTAGATCTCAAGCGCGAGCACGGCTTCGACGGTCGCCGAGGGAAAGCGCTGCCGGACCGGCTTCGCCGGGTTGCCGGCGACGATGGTGTAGGGCGGTACATCCTTGGTGACGATGGCGCCCGACGCGATGACAGCGCCTTCGCCGATGGTCAGGCCGGGCATGATCATGGCGCGCATGCCGATCCAGGCGCCGTCGCCAATGACGGTGTCGCCCTTGCCGACATAGGCCTCGGCGATGGTTTCGACGAAGGGGTAGAGGCTGAACCAGTCGGTCCGGTGGGTGTGGTTGCCGCCCATCAGGATCACGGCTTCGGCGCCGATGCAGACATAGTCGCCGATATGGAGCTGATCGACCGGCCACTGGGATTCCCACGCAGCCAAGCTGTACTCGTCGCCATAGAGATACCGGACAACGCTGTCCTCGAACGAGCCGGTCCAGGCATTGCTGTAATAGCTGTTGCGGCCGCGGATATGAATGTTCGGGTTCTTGACCGTTTCGGCCAGGTACTCGACGATCGACCAGTGTTTGCGGGCTTCTTGATGGGGCATCTCTGGAACTCACTCGTGGCAATGTGCTTATCGGGCGCACACATGCCCCGGATGGCAGGCCATCGCAACCTTTGAAGGCCGCCGTCAGCGGCGCGGCTGGTGCCGCAATGCCTGCAAACCGGCTTCGAGCGCATGCGCATCGCCATGCGCCAGCCCGAACAGCACGTCGAGCAGCGGGAAGGTATTGCGATAGAACTGGATGCGCCCCGCCATGCCGGCGATGCCGGGATAGTCACGCATCAGGTCGAGAAAGCCGTCGCCAAGACCGGCGGACAGGCTGGCAAGATCATAGGCCGGATCGCCGATGCCACATCCCGAGAAGTCGATGACCCCGGATGCCCTGTCGTCATGCACCAGGATGTTGCCTGTGCCGAAATCGCCATGGATGACGGTGCGTGGATAAGGCCCGTTGGCGAAGAACCGGCCGAATTGCGCTGCGATTGATGCGCCAACATCGTGCGTCACCAACGGGAAAACCCTCGCCTCGACCTGCCCTAGGAGATCGCGCCATTCGGCCATGGGGTCATCAGGCGCGGGCACCGGCAGGATTTCGCCCGGCAGCGCATGAAGGGCGCGCAGGAACAGCGCAAGGTCACGGGCCAGTTCCCGGCTTTGCGCGTCATCCATTCCATCGAGCGACAGCAGCGGCTCGCCCGGCAGCTTGCGGTGGACGGCCACGACAAGCGGACCGACATCTCGCAGTTGCGGCGCGGGCACCGGCAAAGGCAGCCTTTGCGCCAGGACGGCCAGGACGACCGCTTCGCGGACAAGGTCGGACCGCGCCTCGTCATGCCGGGGTATCCGTACGATGAGCTTGCCCGTGTCGAGGATGCTGTTGTTCTGCCCGCCGTCGATGACGGTTGCGGAAAGGAGTTCGGGCTGGCCCAGTGCCTCGGCGATTTCCCTGGATGCCGGCCGGATCATCACGCTTTGCCGGTCGCAGCCGGCTGGCTGGCAAGTGCAGCTTCGACCGCCTGCATCGCCACGGGGACGAACCCCAGCAGCCGCGCGCTCGCCACGCCGTCGCGCGCCTGCACCGAGAGGCCGCGCATGATGGTGGCGAAATAGTCGCCCAGCATCTGCGTGTCGGTGTCCGGTTTCAGTTCCCCCTCGGCGACGCCCTGCTCCAGCCGCGCGATGATGCGCTCGGTCTGCTCCATGCGGCGCTCGGCCAGCCAGTCCAGCACTTCGTCATTTTCAGCGGTGCAATTGGTGGCAGCGGAAACAATCATGCAGCCCTGTGGTCGCCCCGGCCTGGTGCAGTTTTCTATGGCTTCGAACAGCATCTTTTCGATCGCCTGCCGGGCCGTCTGCGCCTCGCCCAGGGCTCGCGTGGCGACGCCGCCGTCGCCGGCCTGATAGAGGCCGACCGCCTCCCGAAACAGATCCCGCTTGGAGCCGAAGGCGGCGTAGATTCGCGCCGAAGCGATGCCGAGGGCTGCGACCAGATCGGCCATCGACGTGCCTTCATAACCGCGTGCCCAAAAGGCGTCGCGCGCATTTGCCAGCGCCTTGTCGCGATCGAACTCCCGCGGCCTTCCCGCCATCGCAGCCTCCATTCTTTATCGGTCAACAAATAATACGCTTGACTCCGGATTGCAAATCTCAATTCTTTGCTGATCAACAAAGAATCAACATTATGGAGAACAGCATGAGTTCAATCGACCAGGGAGCGCCGCTCGGAGCGGCAACGATGGCAGGAGGCACCGGCACAAAGCGCGGCGCCACGCTGGCGTTGCTGGCCTTCGCGCAGTTGATCATCGCCCTCGACCTCAACATCGTTTTCGTGGCGCTGCCGGAGATCGGCACGAGCCTCGGCTTTTCCGGCCAGACATTGCAGTGGGTGGTCAGCGCCTACACCGTCTTCACCGGCGGTTTCCTGTTGTTCGGCGGCCGCGCGGCGGACCTGATCGGCCAGCGCCGCGTCTTCATCTTCGCGCTCTGGCTCTATGCGCTGTCGTCGGTTGTCGGCGGTCTTGCCTGGTCACCGGAAGTCATCATCGCGGCACGCGCGGTACAGGGCATCGGCGGCGCCTTCCTGTTTCCGGCAACGCTGTCGCTGATCAATCGGCTGTTTGCCGAGGGGCAGGAACGTAACCGGGCGCTCGCCGTCTGGGGCGGCGCCGGCGCCAGCGGCCTGACGCTCGGCTCGCTGGCCGGTGGTTTTCTGACCAGTGCCTTCGGCTGGCCATCGGTGTTCTACGTCAACGTGCTCTTGGCCGGGCTCGCCATCATCGCCGCCTTCGCCGTCATTCCGCGTGATCCCAAGCCGCAGGCAAAACGCAGCTTCGACCTGCCGGGCGCGCTGACGGTGACCGCGGGTGCGACACTTCTGGTTTTCGCGCTGGTGCAGGGACCCGAATATGGCTGGAGCTCGACGCCGATTGTCGCGAGCACGGCCCTGGCGGCCATCTTCCTGATCGCCTTTGGCGTGATCGAAGCCCGCAGCGCCGATCCGCTGATGCCGCTGCGCCTGTTCCGCAACCGCAGCCTGGTCAGCAGCATGACGATCACCTTCATGTTCATGGCCACCTTCGGGGCGCTGCCCTACTTCCTTACCGTGCTGTTGCAGACGGTGTATGGCTTCACCGCGCTGCAGACCGGCCTCGCCTTCCTCGTCCCCTCGATAGCCATCGCCACCGGCACGCAGGTCGGCGAGCGGCTGGCTACACGTTTCTCGACCCGCTCGACGCTGGTCACCGGCATGATCATCGGCGCTGTCGGCACTGCATTTATGGCGCTCGGCACCACCGCCGACAGCAGCTATCTCGCGATTGCACCGGGCCTTGTTGTCTCCGGCATCGGACAGGGCATCGTCTGGACGGCGATGTGGATCGCGGCCGCCTCCGGCGTCCACCACGACGAACAGGGCGTCGCTTCGGGCATGGCTTCGACGACGCTCAATGTCGGCAACGCCATCGGCATGGCAGCGCTCATCGCGGTTGCCAACAGCCATGTCGGCGACTTGTCCGGCGATGCGCTGAAGCTGGCCGTGACCGACGGCATCCAGGTGGCGTTCTGGCTCGCGGCGGCAGGCGTGGCGGTCAGCCTGGTGTTTGTGATGGCGCTGCCGAAAAAACCGGCGTGAAGGCCCGCAGCAGCGGGCAATGAAGTTGCGACCGTGGACGACAATCCACGGTCGCAGGCCTGTTTTACTCGATGAACTCGACCGGCACGCCGGGTTTGACCAGCTTGGCCAGTTCGCGCGCATCCCAATTGGTCAGGCGTACACAGCCATGGCTCTCGGTCTTGCCGATCTTGGACGGATCGGGCGTGCCGTGGATGCCATAGGTGGGCTTGTCGAGCGCGATCCACACCGAACCAACAGGACCGTTCGGCCCCGGCGGAATGGTCAGGATCTTGTCGTTGTTGCCCTGCTTGAAGTTGAGATTTGGATTGTAGGTGTAGTTGGGGTCGAGCGCGATCCGCGACACCGCATGGATGCCGGTCGGCGACGGCGTGTCGGTCGAACCGATGGTCGCCGGATAGGCGACGACCAGCTTGCCGGCCTCGTCATAAGCGCGGACCTGCTTCAGCCCCTTGTCGGCGATGATGCGGGCCACGGGCGTGGTGATCTGCTTGCCGAAATTGGCGACCCTGACGATGGTGCCGGGACGGTTGAAATTGGCTTCAGGATTGAGCGCCTTGAGATAGGCCTCATCCATGTGGAAACGCTCGGCCAGCATCTCGGTGACCGAGGTGAAGGACATGCGCTCGAGCTGCGCCTTTTCGCTGTAATCGGTCGGAACCGAGGCGATGTAGGGGCCGGCGGCGTCCTCTGATGTGATGACGTAGTTGGCGAACGCATCGCCACCCGTCTCGGCCAGCGCCTTCTTGATGCCTTCGGCGTCGGTCGACTTCAGGCTGGTACCGGTGATCTCGTGATAGGCGGCCAGCGCCTTGTCGACATTGGAGCCGAAACGGCCATCGATGACGCCGGGCGAGGCGCCGGCGCGGTCGAGCAGAATCTGCAGGCCGGCGACATCCTCACGGCCTTTGACCGCGATCGATGGCTCCAACGGCTTTTCGACGATGGTCGGCGTGGTCTCGCCGACGGCGACCTGGTCGTCCGGGCCTGGTATGGGTTCACGCGTCACCGAGCGCTGGCCGGGCGCGCTGGGGAACGCATTGGGATCGTTGCCATAACCGTCGTCATAGGGATCGGACGGCTGGGCAGGATAGTTGTCGGAATAATAGTCGCCATTGTCGGCCGGGCCGAGCAGGACATCACCCTGGCGGTACTCTCGGCGCAGCTCCTGGCGGCGCAGTTCACGGCGAAGCGCCTGGCGGTTGGAACTGGTTCCCGGCGGCTGAACGGCGATGACCTTGCCGGTGTAGGGATCGACCAGCACGCGGTTGCCACGGCCATCGTAAAAGATCTCCACGTCGCTGTCCTGCGCGAGGCGGATCAGCTTGTCCGGCTGGACAGGGCGCTGTCCGGCCTGGCTGTCGCCAGGCCCGACCGCAGCCGCCGCCTGCAATACAGACAGGCCGGTGGCCAAAGCCGAAAGCACGATGATCCTGCGCAGCATGGTCGCCAGTCTTCTCCGATATCGGGTCGATCGCCCCCATGGCGATCCGGGCACATTACGCCCGGCGAAATCAACCAACTGCTAACCCTTCCAACATGAACAGGGCATGAAAATGGCCGCAGCCTATGCGGGCAGGCCGAGGTCTTTGCGCACGGCCCTGGTGAGCTTGGCTGCGATCAGCCTGTGGCTTTCGCGGATGTAGTCGCGCAAGCCTTCGGCGTCCATGGTCTCGCCCGAAATGCGCTGGATCCACTTCATGCCGCGCGAAGCGAGATAGGGCGCGGGCCTCAACCCGGGTTGCTCCTTGAGGATGTCGAAGGCCATATCGGAAACCTTGAAGGTGACGGAGAGCCCCGCCCCTTCGTTCCAGCCGCCAATGGCAAATACCTTGCCGCCGACCTTCCAGACATGCGCCCCGCCCCACTGCACGACATGGGTCGTATGCGGCAGCGAGGCGCAAAAGCCGTTGTATTCGTCGAGCGTCATGGGGAACGTTCCGTCGCAAATCAATGAACCTGTACTCCACATGACAGGAAATCCCAACCGGCGCATTGAGCGCCTGCACCCGCGTGGGCCTTGCCAAATAGTTCAGAAGACTTCGGGACAGTCGGACTTGCAAGCCGGCAGGCTCTGCGTAGGATTTCCCCGCTCCACGCACATGGACCCGCGCCCCTCTAAACCTGACAAGGCCTCGACACATGACCGCCTCGCCCCGCTTTCTTGGCCTTCCTGATCGCCTTGCAGATGGCCGTAACCCGCGTGTTGTGATCTTCGGTGCCGGCCACGGCACCACCTATCCTGGCAAGGACAGCAGCGGCTACGCCCTCGCTGCCGACGCCATCCGCGCCGCGAGCCAGGACGACGCCCCGCTGGTAGGCCATTGGGATTTCGATCTCGGCGGCCCCTTGTTCGACGGCAAGCCGGTCTGCTGCATCGACGCCGGCGACATCTCCACCACGATGCATGCCAATACAGACAACCGGGCCCGTATCGAGGAGAAGACGCGCGAGGTGCTGGCGCTGTTGGCCGTGCCGATCCTGCTCGGCGGCGACGATTCGGTACCCATTCCCTTTATCGCCGGCTTCGCCGGTCACGGCCCGATATGGGTCCTGCAGATCGATGCCCATATCGACTGGCGCGACGAGGTGCTTGGCGAACGCTACGGCTACTCGAACCCGATGCGGCGGGCGAGCGAGATGGCGCATGTCACCGGCATCGTGCAGGTCGGGATCCGCAGCGTCGGCAGCGCCCGCCTCGCCGAGATCGAGGCAGCACAGCGCTACGGCAGCCACTTGGTCACCGCTCGCGAGGTTCATGCCGAAGGCGTCGAGGCTGCCCTCCGGCATATCCCCGAGGGCGCGCAGGTCGTCATCACGCTCGACTGCGACGGCCTTGATCCAAGTATCATGCCGGGGGTCGCGGCGCGTACACCTGGCGGCCTCACCTACACGCAAACGATCGACCTGATCGCCGGCGTCGACAAGCGGGCGAGGATCGTAGGTTTCGACCTGGTCGAATTTTATCCGCCTGCCGACATCGACGGTCTGACGGCCGCCACCGCGGCGCGTCTTCTCGTCAATGCCATCGGCGTCATCGTCCGTCAGGCTTGAACAACGCCAACCAGAAAAGTCCTGGTAGAGATCGGTAAAAAGAATGCCCCGTCGATGACGGGGCACTTTTGTCCATGCAACGGACAGCAGTTGCGATTACGCCGCCGCTTCCTCGCTCACCACGCCCTGCTTGGACCGGAAGTTGAGCCGATCCGAGCCTGCGGTGATCTTGACGGTCGAGCCGTCGAGGATCTCGCCGCCGAGGATGCGCTCGGCCAGCGGATCCTGCAGTTCCTTCTGCATGACGCGCTTGAGCGGACGGGCGCCATAGGCGGGGTCGTAGCCCTTATGCGCCAGCCACTCGATCGCGTCGGGCGCGAGGTCGAGCGCAATCTTGCGGTCGGCGAGCAGCTTTTCGAGCCGCTTGAGCTGGATCGCCACGATCTTGCCCATGTCCTGCTGGCGCAGCCGGTGGAACAGGACGATCTCATCGATGCGGTTCAGGAACTCCGGCCGGAACGCCGCCTTGACCGCGCCCATGACCTCGTCGCGGACCTGGTCGACATCCTCGTTCTCCCCCAGCGCCACCAGATATTCGGCGCCGAGGTTGGACGTCATGATGATCAGCGTGTTGCGGAAGTCGACGGTGCGGCCCTGACCATCGGTCAGGCGGCCATCGTCCAGCACCTGCAGGAGCACGTTGAAGACGTCCGGATGAGCCTTCTCGACCTCGTCGAACAGCACGACCTGATAGGGCCGGCGCCGCACGGCTTCGGTCAGTGTGCCGCCTTCCTCGTAGCCGACATAGCCGGGAGGCGCGCCGATCAGCCGGGCCACGGAGTGCTTCTCCATGAACTCGGACATGTCGATGCGGACCAGCGCGTGCTCGTCGTCGAACAGGTAGTCGGCGAGCGCCTTGGTGAGCTCGGTCTTGCCGACGCCGGTCGGGCCCAGAAACATGAACGAGCCGATCGGCCGGTTCGGATCCTGCAGACCGGCGCGGGCGCGCCTGACGGCCTTGGACACGGCCTGCACGGCCTCGCCCTGGCCGACGACGCGGACACCGAGTTCGTCTTCCATGCGCAACAGCTTCTCGCGCTGGCCTTCGAGCATCTTGTCGACCGGAATGCCGGTCCAGCGCTCGACGACATGGGCGACGTGATCAGGCGTGACGGTTTCCTCGACCATCGAGCCCCGGCTTTCCTGGGCCTCGGCCTCGACGAGCTTCTTTTCGAGTTCGGGGATGCGGCCATAGGCGAGCTCGCCCGCCTTCTGGAACTCGCCCTTGCGCTGGGCGATGGCGAGTTCGTTGCGGGCTTCTTCGAGCTGGCCCTTGAGGTCGGCGGCAAGGCCGAGCTTTTCCTTCTCGGCCATCCACTGGCTGGTCACCCGGGTCGACTCTTCCTCGAGCCCGGCCAGCTCCTTCTCGAGCCTTTCGAGACGGTCGCGCGAGGCGTCGTCGGTTTCCAGCTTCAGCGCCTCGCGCTCGATCTTGAGCTGCATGATGCGGCGGTCGATCTCGTCGAGGGCTTCGGGCTTGGAATCGATCTGCATGCGCAGCCGCGAGCCGGCCTCGTCGACCAGGTCGATGGCCTTGTCGGGCAGGAAGCGGTCGGTGATGTAGCGATTCGACAGCGTCGCAGCCGCCACCAATGCGGAGTCCGAAATGCGCACCTTGTGGTGCTGCTCGTACTTCTCCTTCAGGCCGCGCAGGATCGAGATGGTGTCCTCGACGGTCGGCTCGGAAACGAAGACCGGCTGGAAGCGGCGGGCAAGGGCCGCATCCTTTTCGACATGTTTGCGGTACTCGTCGAGCGTGGTGGCGCCGACGCAATGAAGCTCACCGCGGGCGAGCGCCGGCTTGAGCAGGTTGGAGGCATCCATCGCGCCATCGGCCTTGCCGGCGCCGACGAGCGTGTGCATTTCATCGATGAACAGGATGATGCCGCCGGCAGCCGCGGTAACCTCGGACAGAACGGCCTTCAGCCGCTCCTCGAACTCGCCGCGATACTTGGCACCCGCAATCAGCGCGCCCATGTCGAGCGCCATCAGTTGCTTGTCCTTGAGGCTCTCGGGCACGTCGCCATTGACGATGCGCAGCGCAAGGCCTTCGGCGATGGCCGTCTTGCCGACGCCGGGCTCGCCGATCAGCACCGGATTGTTCTTGGTGCGCCGCGACAGCACCTGGATGGTGCGGCGGATTTCGTCGTCGCGGCCGATGACCGGATCGAGCTTGCCGGCACGGGCATCGGCCGTGAGGTCGCGTGCGTATTTCTTCAATGCGTCGTAGCCCTGCTCCGCACTCGCCGAATCTGCGGTGCGGCCCTTGCGGATTTCGTTGATGGCCTTGTTGAGGCCTTGCGCGGTGACACCGGCCTTGGCCAGGATTTCGGAGGTCTTGGCCGACTTCTCGACGGCAAGCGCCGTCAAAAGGCGCTCGACCGTGACGAAGCTGTCGCCGGCCTTCTTGGCCAGTTCCTCGGCGGTCGACAAGACCTTGGCGAGCGGCTGCGCCAGGTAAAGCTGGCCGTTGGCGCCCTCGACCTTGGGCATGGCCTTGAGCGCCGCCTCGACAGCGAGCCTGACATCGCGGGCATTGCCGCCGGCGCGCTCGATCAGCGAAGAGGCAAGCCCCTCATCGTCGTCGATCAGCACCTTGAGGATGTGCTCCGGCGTGAACTGCTGGTGATTGTTGGAAAGGGCGTAAGTCTGCGCGGACTGGATGAAGCCGCGTACGCGTTCGGAATACTTCTCAAGATTCATATCTGTCTCCACTCCGTCGCCGGCCCGCTTTGCGGCACCGGTCTGGTCCAAGGTGACGAGTCCGCCCGTTTGGGCCGGACCCTGTTGGGCGTGATATGGGTAGTAGGACGATATCCCTCAAGGAGCCTGGAGCGCCGCGCGTCATTTTTTGACGCGCAAAGGACGCTCCGGCATTTCCTGAGTCTGCGCATCGTGCTTTCCGAAAATCAATTCCGATTTTCGGGCCGATGCGCGTCACCGAAGTCAAAAAACAAAAACGGCGAGATTTTCATCCCGCCGTTTGAAATGGCTTCAAAGCCCTTCGTGGAAGGCGATCAGCCCTCGACGACCGCAGGCTCGGCTGCCGGCGTTTCGCCTTCGCCCTGCGCCTCGGTCGCGGCGCGCTCGCCACGACGCGGACGACGGCCACGGCGCGGTGCCACAGCGACCTCGCCCTCGGCGGCTTCGGCAGCAGGTGCCGCCTCGACTGCGACCGCCTGCGGCTGCTCGACGACGGCGGCTTCGACCTGCGGAGCCTCGGCCTGAGGCGCTTCGGCCTGCTGTTCGGCAGGACGGCGCTCGCGACGACCTTCGTGACGGCCACGACCGCGCTCGCGGCGACCCTCGCGCGGCTGGCCTTCGCCAGCTGCTTCAGGGTTCAGCGCGACTTCGGCGGGCGTGCCTTCGATCTCGGGCTGCGGGCCGGTGCCATTGACGACCGGCTGCGGCTGCGCGTGCTGGTGAACCGGCTGCATTTCGGCATTGCCGACCGAATCCTCGTCACGCTCGTCGTCCATATCGGCGTCGAGATCGTCGCGGGCTTGCTGCTGGTGCTGGATGGGCATCTGCGCCAGGGCGGCGGCAATGATGCGGTTATAGTGCTCTGCATGCTGCAGATAGTTCTCGGCCATAACGCGGTCGCCTGAGCTTTGTGCGTCGCGGGCAAGCGTGGCATATTTTTCGGCGATCTGCTGCGCGGAGCCCCGGATCTTCACATCCGGACCATTGCTCTCGTAGTTGCGCGTCAGCGGGTTGGGACCCTTGCGGTTGTTGTTATTATTATTATTGTTGTTATTGTTATTATTATTGTTGTTATTCCGACCGCGCATGCGCCTGTTCTGCTGTTGTGGCCTCATCAGATTCTCTTCGTGTTGAAATCTTGCTCAGGACCGCTGCCCCTCACGAGCAGGTCGATCCGTGTTCTTCCGCTGGTGTTCGCCCGCAATAATTGCGCTGGCGCCACATGCCGTCCTTTGTCGGTTACATGTCTGCCGAACGATCCCCGCACGAAGCTAGAGCGTCGTCTACGCAAGAAGGCAGCAAGTTTCCTAGGGAAACCGAACGTTTACAGTACTGCCTGCTTCGTCTCATCCGGTTGCCGGAACCTAGCGGCATTCACTTTCCTTGCCAAGCGGTTTTTTGCGCTGCCGAAAAGGCCCGGACATCCCGTCCGCAAGTCACTTTCCGAACACGAGCGCACGGTCGTTTCCACCCAGATCCTTATGCTGGGTGATCAACCTGTAGCCGGCTTGCTCGAATAGCTCGGTCACGTCGCGCCGCTGGTCATGTCCTATTTCCAGACCGACGAGCCCACCTTGTTCGAGGTGGGGCGCGGCGTCCGATGCTATGGCTCTGTATGCTCCGAGACCGTCCGGGCCGCCGTCCAGCGCGCGCCGCGGATCAAAGTTGCGAACCTCGTCCTGCAAATCCTCGATCTCTGATGAGGCAATATAGGGTGGATTTGAGACGATTAAATGGTAGCGGCCAGTAATTTCCGCGAACCAGTCGGATTTTTTTGCCGAAAAACGGTTCGAAACCCCAAGGTCGGCGGCATTGGCCGCAGCGGTTGCCAGCGCGTCGTCGGAGACATCGACGCCGGTTGCCACCGCAAGCGGCTCCTGTACCAGGAAGGAAAGCGCGATTGCGCCGGTGCCGGTGCCGAGGTCGAGGATGCGGCAGGTGCCCACGCGCGCAGCCGTCTCGCGCACAAAAGGCAGGACGGCGTCGACCAGCGTTTCTGTGTCGGGGCGCGGTTCGAGCGTCTCGGTCGAGAGACCTAGCCGCATGCCATAGAACTCGCGGAAACCAAGGATGCGGTGCACCGGTTCGCCCGATATACGACGGTCGAGCGCGGCCTCGATCTCGGCCAACTGCGTGACGATCCGGTCGGGCGTGGAAATCGCGTCCGTGCGCGTGGTGCCGGAGAAATGCTCGACGATCAGCCGGGCGTCGAATGCGGCGTCCGTTATGCCAGCACCCGCAAGCCGCGCCCGCGCATGGCGCAGCAACTCACCGAGCGGCCGTGCCGCCTCAGGCATCCGAGCCCATGTCGGCCAGGAGCTTCGACTGGTGGTCGGATATCAGCGCATCGACGACCTCGTCGAGTTCGCCCATCATGACGCGGTCGAGCTTGTAGAGCGTCAGGTTGATGCGGTGGTCGGTCAGCCGCCCTTGCGGGAAATTGTAGGTGCGGATGCGCTCGGAACGATCGCCCGAGCCGACCTGCGACTTGCGCGACGACGAACGCTCCTCGTCGGCGCGGCTGCGCTCCATGTCGTAGAGGCGGGCGCGCAGGATCTGCATGGCCCGCGCCCGGTTCTGGTGCTGCGACTTCTCGGCCTGCACCACCATGATGCCGGTGGGCAGGTGGGTGATGCGCACGGCAGAGTCTGTGGTGTTGACGTGCTGCCCGCCCGAACCCGAGGCGCGCATGGTGTCGATGCGGATATCTTCGGCACGGATTTCGATGTCGACTTCCTCGGCCTCCGGCAACACGGCGACGGTTGCGGCTGACGTGTGGATGCGACCGCTGCCCTCGGTTGCCGGCACGCGCTGGACGCGGTGCACGCCCGATTCAAATTTCAGATGCGCGAACACGCCCTTGCCGGAGACGCCGGCGATGATTTCCTTGAAGCCGCCGGCATCGCCGTCGCTGGCCGAGACCACCTCGAAGCGCCAGCCGCGCGAGGCGGCGTAGCGTTCGTACATGCGGTAGAGGTCGCCGGCAAAAAGGGCCGCCTCGTCGCCGCCGGTGCCGGCGCGGATTTCGAGGATGGCGTTCTTGTCGTCGGCAGCGTCCTTGGGCAGCAGCAGGATCTGGATGTCGTGCTGCAGTTGCTCGATTCGTTCCTCGACCTCGGGCTTGTCCGTTTCGGCAAGCGCCCGCATCTCGGCGTCAGTGCTCTTGTCATTGAGCATGACGTCGAGGTCGGCCAGCTCCTGCTCGGCGCCGCGCAGGGCGCGGATCTTGCCGACGAGGTCCTGGAGGTCGGAATATTCGGACGCCATCTTCACATAGGCGTCAGGGTCGGGGCCGGCAGCCATCTGGGCTTCGAGCATGTCGAAGCGCTTGACGACTTGGTCCATTCGGTCGCGAGGCAGGCTGATCATAGGGGTATGGAACGGTCGTCCGCAAAGGCCTGGAGCAACGCGCGCATCGGCAGGTTGGCCGCAGGTCCGGAAAGATTATCGTCGAGGAACGACTTGAGTTCCCCAAGCGGGAGTTCGGTGAGCATCGCCTTGACCGGGCCGATGGAGGCCGGCGACATGGAAATGGAGCGGAACCCGAGGCCGAGCAGGGCCATGGCCGAAATCGGCTTGCCGGCGAGTTCGCCGCACAGCGTGACGGGCGTGTGGTTGCGCACGCCTGCGTCCGCAATCTGCTTGAGCACCCGCATGAACGGCACCGACAGTGGGTCGAAGCGGTCGGCGAGCTGGGTGTTGCCGCGGTCGGCAGCCATGACGAACTGGAACAGATCATTGGAGCCGACCGAGACGAAGTCGACCGTCTGCATCAGCTCGTCGAGCTGCCACAGCAGCGCCGGCACCTCGATCATGGCGCCGAGCTTCAGGCTGGTCGGCAGATGGTGGGCGAAGCGCGACAGGTGGCGCACCTCGCGGTCGATGATTTCGCGCGCCTGGGCGATCTCCGAGAGTTCGGTGACCATCGGCAGCATGACCTTGAGCTCACGCCCGCCGGCAGCCTTGAGCAGCGCGCGGACCTGGGTGCGCAGCAGGCCGGGACGGTCGAGCGTCAGGCGGATGGCGCGCCAGCCGAGCGCGGGGTTCTCTTCTTCCTGCGCCGAGCCCTTGAAATAGGGCAGCACCTTGTCGCCGCCGATATCGATGGTGCGGAAGGTGACGGGACGGCCCTTGGCCGTGTCGAGCACGTCGCGATAGAGCTTCTCCTGCGCTTCGGCGCGCGGGAAGGTCGACGCCACCATGAACTGCAGCTCGGTGCGGAACAGGCCGATGCCGGCGGCACCCGCTTCGGCAAGCTGCGGCAGGTCGACGGCGAGGCCGGCATTCATCAACAGGTCGACCTTGATGCCGTCCCTGGTCTGCGACGGCTTCTTGCGCAGCTCGCGGTAGAGCTCCTGCCTGCGGGCACGGAAACGCACCTTCTCGGCATAGGCAGCTTCGAGGTCGGGCTGAGGTCTGAGATGGATCGTCCCCTCATCGCCGTCGACGATGATCGGATCGCCGTTTTCCGACATGGAAACGGCACCCTTCATCTGGCCGGCGACGGGAATGCCCATGGCGCGCGCCACGATGACCACGTGGCTGGTAGGCGCGCCTTCCTCAAGGATAAGGCCGCGCAGGCGGTCACGCGGATAGTCGAGCAGTTCGGCAGCCCCCATCGAGCGGGCGACGATGATGGCATCCTTGGGAAGCGAGGCGGCGATGGTCTCGGGGCCGCGGCCCATGAGCTGGCGCAGCAGACGGTTGGCGAGATCGTCGAAATCGCTCATCCGCTCGCGCAGATAGGGGTCGGTCATGTGCAGCATGCGCGCGCGCATATCGCTCTGCACCTTCTCGACCGCTGCTTCCGCCGTCAGGCCGTTGCGGATCGCCTCTTCAAGGCGGCGCACCCAGCCGCGATCGTTGGCAAACATCCGGTAGGCTTCGAGAACCTCGCGATGCTCGCCCTCGAAGGCGACGTCGCGGCGCGACAGCATGTCGTCAATGGAGAGCCGGAGCGAACCGAGCGAATCCTCGAGCCGGCGCAGTTCCTCGTCGCTGTCCTCGTTGAACAGATTGGTGACGACGATGCGCGGCTCGTGCAGCACGACATGGCCGAGGCCGACACCTTCGTTGAAGGAACTGCCGGTGAACGACGCTGGGCGCGTCAGATCGAGTTCGAGGCCGGGTCGGCTGAGCCGGGCGATGTCGCCGGACGCGATCATCTCGGCAATGACCATCGCGGTGGTTTCGAGCGCCTCGACCTCGTCGTCGCGATAGTGGCGCATGGTCTTGTTTTGCACGACCAGAACGCCAAGCGTGCGCCCTGCTCTGAGCACCGGCACGCCGAGGAAGGAGTGATAAATCTCCTCACCCGTTTCCGGCAGGTAAGCGAAAGCAGGGTGTTCCTGCGCGTTGGACAGGTTGAGCGCACGCGCGCTCGCAGCGATGGTACCGACCAGACCCTGTCCGAGACGCAGCTGGGCCAGGTGAACCGCATTGGGGTTCAGACCGACGGTGGCATAGAGTTCGAGGACGGAGTCGGCGCGAAGCACGTAGAGCGAGCAGACTTCGGCCACCATGTTGGCGGCAATATCGCGCACGATCCTGTCGAGCCGTTCCTGTGGCTCGAGGGGCTCCGCCATCAACTCGCGGAGCCGTTTCAGAAGCACGCGAGGCCCTGCGGCCATGTCACGCATCATTCACCGTCTCCAATGCTTTGGAACCGGCGCGGCACATGCTGCACGCCGGCAACGCGGTGACGCTCGATTCCTTGTACTACTGCTTATCGAGACCGTAGACGGAATGCAAAGTCCGAACAGCAAGTTCGGTGTACGGGCCGTCGATCAATATCGAAATCTTGATCTCGGAGGTCGTGATGGCGCGGATGTTGATGCCCTTGGAGGCGAGCGCCTGGAAAGCAGTTGCCGCAACGCCCGCATGGCTGCGCATGCCGACGCCGATGACCGACACCTTGGACATGCCCTCGTCGTGCTGGACAGCGTCATAGCCGATGTCGGGGCGGATCTTCTCGAGCACGGCCAGCGCCTTGGTGACGTCGCCCGACGGCACCGTAAAGGTCATGTCGGTGAACTTGCCGTCCTCGGAGATGTTCTGGACGATCATGTCGACGTTGATGTTGGCCTCAGCCAGTGGTCCGAAGATGCCGCCTGCCACGCCCGGCCGGTCGGCGACCCGGCGCAGCGAAACCTGGGCTTCGTCCTTGGCGTAGGCGATTCCGGTGACGACCTGCTGTTCCACGATTTCATCCTCGTCACAAATGAGAGTACCAGGCGGGTTGAGGAAATCGCCCATGCCGGGCGCATCCGGATCCTCGAAGGAAGAGCGCACGAAGGTGCGGACCTTGTGCACCATGGCGAGTTCGACCGAACGCACCTGCAATACCTTGGCACCAAGCGAGGCCATCTCAAGCATTTCCTCGAAGGAAATCTTGGACAGCCGGCGCGCCTTGGGCTCGATGCGCGGATCGGTGGTGTAGACGCCGTCGACATCGGTGTAGATGTCGCAGCGGTCAGCCTTCACGGCAGCGGCAATCGCCACAGCACTGGTGTCGGAGCCGCCGCGGCCGAGCGTGGCGATGCGGTTGTCGGGCGCGATACCCTGGAAGCCGGCGATGACGGCGACCTGGCCTTCCTGGAAGCGCTTGATCAGGAACGAGCCATCGATGTCGAGGATACGAGCCGCGCCATGCGCGCCGTCGGTCTTGATCGGGATCTGCCAGCCCTGCCAGGAGCGGGCGTTGACGCCGATCGACTGCAGGGCGATCGCCAGCAGGCCCGATGTCACCTGTTCGCCCGAGGCGACGATGGCATCGTATTCGCGCGCGTCGAAGAACGGGCTGTTGGCGCCGGTTGCCTTGGGCATGCCCTGCACCCAGCCGACGAGCTCGTTGGTCTTGCCCGACATGGCCGAAACCACGACGGCGACCTCATGGCCGGCATCGACCTCGCGTTTGACGTGCCGCGCCACGTTGTGGATGCGGTCAAGGTCGGCGACGGACGTCCCGCCGAACTTCATCACGATGCGCGCCATGGAAGCGAAATGCCCTTGCCTATGCGCCGACCCCTGGAAAGGCCGGAAAATGAATGAAAACACCGCAAGATGGTGCGGTGCAGAATGCGCGGCCTCAATATCCAAAACACGCGGTTTCCGCAAGGACGCCTTGCCAGACAAATCACCGCGCCTGCTTTGCCGGCGTGCAAACTCTCCTGACAGCTTTTGTCACGCAATCATGCGATGAACGACGCCTGCCCGTCTCAATCAGGAGTATGGACATGAGCGAAGCATTGGAAATCGTCAGATTCAGACTGAAGCCTGGCAAGGAGGCTGGCTTTGCCGCAGCGAACGCGGAGGTCAGCGAGTGGCTGAAGCGGCAGCCCGGTTTTGTTGGCCGCCAGCTTGCCGTCAATGGCGACGGCAACTGGATAGACCTTGTGCGCTGGCAAAGCCGTGCGCAGGCGATTGCCGCTGCCGACCGATTGCTGGGCGAAATCGGCGACTGCGCGGCGATGCAGGCGATAGACCCCGCCAGCATCGACATGTCGCACGCGGCTGTCGCCGTCACGGCCTGAAGAGCGAACCCAGCGGAAAATCCGGATCGACGGGCCGCCGGCAGACCATCTGCCGGCGGTTTCAGCAAGGCTCCGAGAACGGGCCGCGCCGAAAACTTGCCTTGACAATCCGGGCCCAAGACCCGACTTCCTTGCGCTCGAAGGAGACCACAGCAATGCCAGATCCCCGCCCATCGACAATCGATGCCGGAGAAGTCGAGCGGTTCTCGGCGCTCTCAGCCGAATGGTGGAACCCGAACGGCAAGTTCCGCCCGCTGCACAAGTTCAATCCCGTGCGCCTGGGCTATATCCGCGACCAGGTCGCCCAGCGCTTCGGCCGCGACACTCATGCGGCACGCCCCTTCGAGGGCCTGCGCATTCTCGATATCGGCTGCGGCGGCGGCCTTTTGTGCGAGCCGATGTCGCGCCTCGGCGCGGACGTGGTCGGCGCCGACGCCTCGGTGACCAATATCGAGGTGGCGAAGCTGCACGCGGCTGAATCTGGCGTGAAGGTGGACTACCGAGCCACGACAGCCGAAGACCTTGCGGATGCGGGCGAAAAATTCGACGTCATCCTCAACATGGAGGTGGTCGAGCACGTCGCCGACGTCGAGCTGTTCGTGAAGAAGTGTGGCGAGATGGTGAAGCCCGGCGGCATCATGTTCGTCGCCACCATCAACCGTACCTTCAAGGCGCTGGGACTTGCCATTGTCGGCGCCGAATATGTGTTGCGCTGGCTGCCGCGCGGCACCCACCAGTATGGCAAGCTGGTCCGCCCCGAGGAGCTGGACAAGGCACTTGTCGGCGCCGGCCTTTCGACCATCGACCGCACCGGCGTGATCTACAATCCGCTGGCCGACCGCTGGCAGAAATCGCGCGACATGGACGTCAACTACATGGTGCTGGCCGAAAAGGCCGCCTGACCGCTTGAGAACTGCCTCAAACTTGCGCCGCCCGCCGCGATCTCGCAGCATGACGGGATCGAGGAGGCACAGCCATGACAGCTGAGGATGTCAGACGGATCGCCCTGGAACTGCCCGGGGCGACCGAGAAATCGCATTTCGACAAGCCCGACTTCCGCGTCCGCGACCGCGTCTTCGCCACGCTGCCCGAGGACGGCAATGCCGTGATCAAGCTGACGCGCGACCAGCAGGAGATGATGTGCACGGCCGAGCCGGCAATCTTTCAGCCGGTGGACGGCGGCTGGGGCAAGCAGGGCTGGACCCGCTTGATCCTGGCCGCGACAGACGAGAAGACGCTGCGCAGCGCGCTCGTCGCAGCCTGGCGCAACACGGCGCCGATCACATTGCGCAAGGCGTTCGATCTGGCGGGTGGGTGAGGTTGCAAGTTCTCGGCGCTAGCTGGGCTCTTCTGTAGCGGACCTTGGGTGGCGAGACGCGACGCCAGTCCCTGCGGATCGATTGCTGATGCTCTGCATCGGACGGCGCACAGGCTTCAGCGCCGCCATCCGTCCGGATAGGCGCGGGCAAGGTGGTACTCGTTCTGCTCGTCGGTATAACCGAGCAACCTGCCCTCCAGCCATTCCAGCTGGCGGCACCAGGCTCCCCGATGCAGCAGTTCGAGCAACATCAAATAGGCCTCGACGCGCCATTCCTCGCCGGGCAAAGCATAAAAATAGTAGTCGATTTCGGCCTCGCCCGTAGCGTGCCGGACAGTCCTGACATGCTCCGACATGGTTCCCCTTGCTACATGAGTCTCAAAGCCCTGACCGGCCAGCGCATCACACTTGTCGAACCCCTCGACGCGTTCGTGTGCGAATACGGCGAAGGGCTTCGCGCCCGCCAGCATCATCTCGAGTTCGCGGTTGGTGTGAAGGGGATAGGGATAATCCGCCATGCGGTGCGTCTGGGCTTCCAATGCCACCTCCAGCGAAATGGAAGCCCTTGGCCCCCCAATCAATTCCGGTCGTCGGGAAAAACCGGCAGCGGCATGAATTCGATGCCGTCTTCGGCGAGGCCCCTTGCCTCGTCGAGCGTTGCAGCACCGTAGATGCCGCGGGCTTCGGTCTCGCCGAAATGAATCTTGCGCGCCTCCTCGGCAAACTTGTCGCCGACATTCTCGGCGTTCTGGCGCACCTTTTCGGACAGCTCCTTGAGGGCCGCCACCGCCTTGCGCTGTTCGTCGCCCAGAGCGAGTGCGATCTTTTCCTGCTTGCGCGAAGTCGAGACCGCAGGCGCCATCAGCGCCTTTTCGACCTTCTGCGAACCACATTCCGGGCAAGAGACGAAGCCGCGCTTGAGCTGGGTCTCGAAGTCGTCGTTGCTGCGGAACCATCCTTCGAAGTCATGTGCATGGTCGCAATGAAGGGAAAAGCGGATCAAGATGCGGCGCCTCTCAAAGCCCCCTCACCTGCCTGACGGAGCGCCACGCCGAACTCGCGCGCGTTCTTGAGATTGGGGATCTTCTTGCGCGCATCGGAGGAATGGCGCGTGTCGATCTCGGCAATGATGACACCGGGTTCGTCATGCGCGGCCTCGGCGAGGATGCGCCCCCAGGGATCGATGATCAGCGAATGGCCGAAGGTCTCGCGGCCATCCTCGTGCTTGCCGCCCTGGGCGGAGGCTATGACGAAAGCGCCGTTTTCGATGGCCCGTGCGCGCAGCAGCACATGCCAATGGGCAAGGCCGGTCTGGCGGGTGAAGGCGGCAGGAGCAGTCAGCACTTCGGCGCCGGCCAGCGCCTCGGCGCGGAACAGCTGCGGGAAGCGCAGATCGTAGCAGATGGCGAAGCCGAACTTGCCAAGTGCCGTGTCGGCAACGACGGCTTCCCTGCCTGGCTCATAGGCCGAGGATTCACGCCAGCTCTCGCCATTGTCGAGATCGACGTCGAACATGTGGATCTTGTCGTAGACGGCGACCGTCGCACCGTCAGGACCGAACAGGAAGGCGCGGTTGGCGAGCTTGCCGTCGGCACGCACGATCGCGGTCGAGCCGACATGGAGATGGATGCCAAGTTCGGCCGCAAGCTTGCGGCCCGAGGCGACGACGAGGTCCTTGTCCTCCGACGTGAACGCCGCGGCACGGGCATCCTTGTCGCCGACGATGGCGCCTGTCATCTCCGGCGTCTGGACATAGGTCGCACCCTGGCCTGCTGCCTCGCGCACCAGCGCTTCGAAATCGCGGACATTACGCGCCGGCTCCTTGCCGGAACGCATCTGAACCGCAGCCGCCTTGAAAATCGTCATCGTTCGTCCTCAGCCTAGCGAACCGGTTGCAAGAAGTCCGTCGAGACGGCCCTCTGCGTCGAGATCGTGCAGGTCGTCGCAACCGCCGACATGCACATTGCCCACGAAAATCTGCGGAAAGGTCGCCCGCCCCTTGGCGCGCGTCACCATTTCCTGCCGAAGCTCGGGCGAGAAGCTAGCGTCATGTTCGGTGAATGCAACGCCCTTCCGTTCGAGAAGGCGCTTTGCCGCCGTGCAGTAGCCGCACATCATGCGGGTATAGATGGTGACGTCGACCATGGCAGAACCCTGTTGTCCTTGGTCGACTATATAGTGTCCTGATCGTCGGGCCGGAAGTCCCCAGGCAGGACGCGGGCAAACGTCAGCACGTCGACGGCACTCGCCCCGCTTTTCTTCAAAGCCCGTGTCACTGCGGCCACCGTAGCGCCCGTCGTGTAGACGTCGTCGACGAGCAGCACCCGCCGCCCCCTGACGTCGATCTCGGCCTCGGAGGGAACGACAAAGGCAGCGCGCACGTTGTCTTCACGCTCGCGGTGCCCGAGACCGACCTGCTGGCGCGTGCGCCTGATCCGGCGGACCGCAGTCGGCGCGAACGGCAGGCCGGCAAGCTTGGCGACGTTGCGGGCGAGTTCCGCCGACTGGTTGAACTGCCGCCACAGAAAGCGGCGCCAGTGCAGCGGCACCGGCACGACGACTTCGGCATCGGCGACGAGTTCAGCGCCTGAGCGCACCATCCAGCGCGCCATCCACGGCCCGAGATCGGTGCGGTCGTGGAATTTGAGGCCCTGGACCATGCGACGTGCGACGCCGGTATAGGCGACCGCCGCACGGGCGCGGGCGAAGGGCGGCGGGTTGGCGATAGCCTCGGCGGAGAGGAAGCCGACACCGAAATCATGAGCAAAAGGCGTTCCCATGACCTCGCACCACGGCTTTTCGAGGAAACGCAGGCTGGGCCAACAGGCGCCGCACAACGCGCCGGGCTGGATGACCTGGCGACGGCAGCCGGCACAGACCGGCGGAAACAGCATCCGCGCCGGCCAGGCAGCGACAGCGTGGGCGAGGCTCTTGATCTCCGGCATAGGATCGGCCACTTCACCTGCAATGCCGCGCCTCGATGCAAGGGCGCGACAGCTGAATTTGCGCATGATCCCATCCGAAAGTCGATTCCGGCTCCGGAGGCATGCGCGGCAGTCCGGTCGGCCATGACGGCAAACCGGCAACGAAGGACGACAGCACGTGCAAGCCATCTTCGACGCCAGTCTCGTGATCGCGCACCGCCGACGGGCGCTGGCGCACCCTGTTGCCGGTGCCGACTTCCTGGTGGCGCGCGCGGCGGAAGACCTCGCCGACAGGCTGGCGACCGTCGAGCGCAAGTTCGAGCATGGGGCCGCGATCTTCGGCGTCAGCCCGGCGGCGACGGCCGTTCTGGCCGCAAGTGGCAAGGTGGCGGACGTGCAGCGCGTCGAGGCGGACGCGGCGTTTCTCGGCGGCGGCCCGGGCGTAATTTCCGATCCTGAGACGATTGCGCTCGAACCGGCGAGCATCGATCTGGCGGTTTCGCTGCTGGCGCTGCAGGAAGCCAACGACATTCCCGGCCAGCTGATCCAGATCCGGCGTGCGCTGAAACCGGACGGGCTGTTTCTCGGTGTCCTGGCCGGCGCGGGCACACTCGTGGAGCTGCGCGAGAGCCTGCTTGCGGCAGAAACCGAACTGACCGGCGGTGCGAGCCCGCGCGTCATCCCCTTCACCGATGTGCGCGATGCCGGCGGCCTGCTGCAGAGGGCGGGGTTTGCCCTGCCTGTCGCCGATGTCGAGACGGTGACTGTGCGCTACGACACCATGTTTGGGCTGATGGCCGATCTCCGGGCAATGGGGGCGACCAGCGCGCTCGCCGACCGGCCGCGCAGGCCCTCGACACGGCGGCTGTTCCATCGGGCGGCTGAGATCTATGCCGAGCGCTTTTCCGACCCCGACGGACGGGTGCGGGCGAGCTTTTCCTTCGTGTGGCTTTCGGGCTGGGCGCCCGACCCGTCGCAGCAGAAGCCGCTCAAGCCCGGATCGGCGCAGGTGTCGCTCGCCAAGGCGCTGAGCGAAGACGGGAACAAGTGACCTAGTACTTGTTCAGACCCTTCTGGATTTCCCCGTTGTTGTCGCCCCAAAGCGCCTGGAGCTGATCGGCCAGCTGCGAAAAGCTGCCGACGATCGCCAGACCGATCAGGCTTGCGATCAAGCCATATTCGATGGCCGTAGCACCGCGCTCGTCTTTCAGGAATCGCCAGATCATCGGTCGCGTCCACCCGTCTCGTTGCTATTGGACCATAGCGGCCACTGATTAAGGAAGGTTAACGACACAGGCTTAACGGGCGATGAAGGCCATCTGTCCGATTCAAGAAGCCTAGCCGCACTGGCCGGAACGCCTGCCGTTTTCGTAGATGACGCACAGCGCCTGCGGCGACTGCTGGAGGACGCTGCGGCGCAAGGTATAGTTCGACGAACGGGCAATCGCGCCTGTGGCGGTGAAGTCGAGGCCGTCGAAGCGGGCCTGGCCGATCTGCGGCCGCGTCCTGCCCTCGAGCAGCGGCGTGACGATGAGCGCCATTGCAACGGCGACAAAGCCGAACAGCAAGGTGACGCGCAGGATGCCGGCAGTCGCCCTGACCGCAGTGGACTGGCGCTCGGGCCGGATCAGATCCCACTCCTCATCGGCCTGCATCGGCAAAGTCCCCGCGAAAGAATGTCGACGCGCAGCCGAGACAAGCGGCCACGCTTCAATTTTTCACGATTGGATAAACTTTGCCTTAACGCTGGCTAATATGCCGGTTTCACAGCAGGTCGATCAGGAACGGGATCAGCGGTTCGTCGGCCGGCGGCATCGGATAGTCGCGCATCTGCTTGGGCCTGACCCACTTCAACGCCTGCCCTTCCCTGGGCTCGGGCGTGCCGGTGAAACGCCGGCAGACATAGAGCGGCATCAGCAGATGAAAGTCGTCATAGCTGTGGCTGGCAAAGGTCAGCGGTGCGAGGCAGGCGGCCTTGGTCTCGATGCCGATCTCTTCGTGCAATTCACGGATGATCGTCTCTTCGGGCGTCTCGCCCGGTTCAACCTTGCCACCGGGAAATTCCCACAGGCCAGCGAGCTGCTTGCCCTCGGGACGCTGCGCCAGCAGCACGCGGCCGTCGGTATCAACGAGCGCGCAGGCGGCGACCAGCAGCATGCGTTTTGGCTTGTCAGACACTTCAGGCCTCCGGCGGGCGGCGATAGTGATAGCGATAGACTTCCTTGAAGCCCATCTTGGTGTAGAGGCGCAGCGCTTCCGCGTTGGAAGCCTCGACCTGCAGCCAGGCCTGGCGGGCGCCGCGCAGACGGGCCCATTTCAGCGCCGACAGGATGAGTCTGCGGCCAAAACCCTTGCCGCGCTCGGCCTCTGTCGTGGCGATCTCGAACAAGCCGGCCAGATCGTTGTCGTGCACGCAGATGGCCGACGTCACCGGCTGTTCGTTCTGCTCGAGCACGAACATGCCGGCTTCCGGCTGGATGGCGCCGATGATCTCGGACAGGCCGGGACGGAGCGATGCATCAAGGCCGTGGACCGCCATCGAGGCCGTGACGAAGCGGCCGATGTCCTTGAGCGGGATCTGGTCCATGGCGCCGTCGACAAGACCGTCGTCGAGCGACAGGCGCATCACCATGGATTCGGCAAATACGCTCCAGCGCTCGCGGTCGAGATGGGCAGCGATCATCGGCCCCGACAAAGGCGACATGCGGAAGGTCAGCGGCCGGCCATAGGCCTCGAAGCGCCTGGCGGCGCGCGCAATGCGGTCGGGAATGTTGCGGATGTCGGCCGGATCGAGCGGATTGACGGAGTTGAGCCGCTTGGCCGGGTGGCCTGCCGTCAGCCGCACAAGCCAGGTGCCGTCATAGTGGACGGCCGCCGCCGGCCAGGCGCGGAAGCCCGCCGCCTCGTAGCGGCGGACGATCGCCAGTTCGTGCGACGGGTGGTTCTGGTTCACGTCAGCTCCGGTAGTCGCCATTGATGGCGACATATTCCTTGGTCAGGTCGCAGGTCCACACGGTCGCCTTGCCACGGCCGATACCGATGTCGGCACGGATGACGACGTTGTCGCCCTTCATATAGGCCGATGTCGCCTCTTCCGAATAGTTCGTGTCGCGCTCGCCATTGTGGGCGAGGCGGTTGTCGCCGAACCAGATCGACAGCAGATCGCGGTCGGCCGGCTCGCCGGCCTTGCCGACGGCCATGACGACGCGGCCCCAATTGGCATCCTCGCCGGCTACGGCGGTCTTGACCAGCGGCGAATTGGCTATGGACAGCGCAATGCGCTTGGCCGAGCGTGCCGACTTGGCGCCGGTAACGGTAACTTCGATCTGCTTGCGCGCGCCTTCGCCGTCGCGCACCACCTGGATGGCGAGAGTCTTCAGCATCTTGTTGAGCGCCCGGCGGAAAGCGCCGAGGCGCGCATCCTTGGGATCGGTGATCTTGGGCGCGCCGCGCTTGGCCGCAGCCCCGGTGGCAAACAGCATCAGCGTGTCGGAGGTCGAGGTGTCGCTGTCGACGGTGACCGCATTGAAGGTCTTGGCGGTGCCGCGCGACAGCATGTCCTGCAGCACCTCTGCCGCGATCGGCGCGTCGGTGGCGACGAAGGACAGCATGGTCGCCATGTCGGGCGCGATCATGCCGGCGCCCTTGGCGATGCCGTTGATGGTGACGTCGGCATCGCCAAGCTTGACGGTTGCGGTGACCACTTTGGGATAGGTGTCGGTGGTCATGATCGCCTTGGCGGCCTCGGTCCACTGGTCAGGCCTGGCATCCTTGACCATGCCCGACAGCAGGTGGCTGAACTTGCCGGCATCGAGCGGCTCGCCGATGACGCCGGTGGAAGCGAGGAAGACATCACCTGGGGTGCAGCCGGCGGCCTTTGCCGCGGCCTGGCCGGTCAGCGAGGTCGTTTCGCGGCCCTTCTTGCCGGTGAAGGCATTGGCGTTGCCGGAATTGACCACCAGGATGCGGGCCTTGCCGCCCGCGAGGTTCTGGCGGCAGAAGTCGACAGGCGCCGACGGGCACTTGGAGCGGGTGAAGACGCCGGCAGCAGCAGTGCCCTCGTCGAACACCATGGCCAGCACGTCGGTGCGGCCCTTGTACTTGATCCCCGCCTCGGCAGTGGCGATGCGCACGCCTTCGATGGCGGGCATCTTGGGGTATTTCTTGGGGGCGAGCGGGGAAACGGCTGTCGACATCAGGGAACCTCTGCGGGCTCGGGAAACGGTTGAGATCGGCACCGTTTGCCCGATAGCGCGAGGCTTCGCAAGGCGTTTTGCCTCACGAAGACGTGGTCCAAGCCTCAATTCACCGCCGGATTGAGAAAGCGGCGGAACAGGCGCTGGACGCTGGGGATCAGGCCCCAGATCATTGAACCGACCATGATCGGCGCGATGACGAGCGTACGCTGCCAGATCGACCAGCCCTCGGTCAGCGGCATGACGAGGTAGAGAAGTGCCGTGATCAGCGGATAGACGCCGAGCAGCACCATGAGGGCGAAGCGCGGACGGGAGAAGCGTGTTGCGGAAGCGGTCATTTCAAACTCCATCGGAACGAAACGTTTCGTTATATAAAACGGGCCGTTTCGTTTCGTCAAGAGGTGGTGTAAGGATTGTCCTCGAACGGAGACCCAGATGGCCACTGAACCGGAAGCCACGCGGAAATCGATCGGCGCGCGCCGCAGCCTTGAAAGCGCCGAAGCCATCCTCGAGGCGGCAGAGGCGGTGCTGATCGAAAACGGCTATTCAGGCTTTTCCATCGAGGCCGTCGCCCGCCGCGCCCGGGCCGGCAAGCCGACGATCTATCGCTGGTGGTCGAGCAAGACCGCGCTTCTGCTCGAGGTCTACCAGCGCCAGAAGCGCGACATCACCTATTCGGACACCGGCGCCATCGAGGAAGACCTGTTCATCTTCGCCAAAAGCCTGTTTTCGCAGTGGCGCGACACACCAGCCGGCAACATCTTCCGCTCGCTCGTGGCCGAGGCCCAGCAGGACCCTGCGGCCGCCGAGGCCCTCGCCGAATACTCCGCCGGCCGCCGCGCCCACACCGGCAAGCTGATCGAGCGCGCCAAGGCGCGTGGCGAAGTGGCCGCCGACATCGAGCCGAGCCAGATCGCCGACATGGTGTCATCCTATGCCTGGGTGCATCTCCTGACCGGCCGCCTCGACGAAGACGACGCCACGCTGCGCAAGGCGATCCGCGTGATCGTGCACGGCATCAAGGCCTGAGACCAGATGACATCGCTTACGCCGCCCGTGCTGCCTGTCAGCCTGATCATCGTTTCCGACTATTTGACCGACGATGGCGACGCCGAATTGCGACGGGCGTTGCGGGCCTACGGACGAGATGCGAACGGCATCCCGGCAGAGATCGTCGTGATGCTACCCACCGGCCATGCATCCGGGATCGAAAACGACCCGCTGATCAGCCATCTGGGCACGTCCGTCACAATTGCCGCCCACAACTCCCATGAATCATCACAACTGAAGGACGCAGGCCTTAACCACTGCAGCCATCAGCTCGTCGCCGTCGTCGAGGCCGACTGCCTGCCCAGACCGGGTTGGCTTGCCACGCTCTACACGTCACTGGTGCAACGGCCCCAGGTGGAGGCGATTTCCGGACGCACATCCTATGGCGACGAGACGATGATGAAGCGCGTGATGTCGCTGCTCGACCGCGGCTTCCTCGAATGCCGGGACGGGCAAGGCCGGATCGCCCATGTCAGCAACAATGGCGCACTCTACAAGCGGCCGCTGCTGGAGCGTTACCCATACGAGGCCAAGCTCGGGCCATTCGTCAGCGCTCATGTGAGGCAGAATGCGATGATCCACGACGGCGTCGTTATGGACCTGGACGCCCGGGCCGTGTCGATCCATGCCTATGAGGGCCTGCCGTTTCTCTGGGACGTCAGGCGCAACAAGGGCTACCAACATGCGCGGATGAAGCTGCGCAAGGCGCCTGATCGCAACAGGCTGAGCGCGGCGCTGAGTGCGGTGGCAGCATCCTTCAACGAGAACCGCCGGACGGCCAAGGCGGTGGGCAGCCAGTTCTGCCGCCCGGCCGACTGGCCACTGTTCTGGGCGATGATGGTCCTGCTGCGTGTTCCGGAATTTGCCGGAGCGTTGGCCGCCGGCAGCGACGCGGACTTCATGGCCTCGACAAAGTATCGCTGAGGCCTGCCGGCTGCGCGTCAGCTCCGTTGCAGTGCGACCTGCACGCCGAGGCCGACGAGCACGGCACCGCCGGCGCACTGCATCAGCCTTTGCGCCCGGCTCGACCGCCGCAGGCGGCCGATCAGGAAGCCGGCCAAGACCACGCCGACAATGTCGGCGACGGTGAACATGGTGTTGACCAGCATCCCGAAGATCAGGAACTGAGCCCAGACAGGGAACGCGGCTGATGCGTCGATGAACTGCGGCAGGAAGGCCATGAAGAAGATGGCCGTCTTGGGATTGAGCACTTCGACCGCGACGCTTTCGACGAAGGCGCGACGACCGGATTTCTGGCCGATGCCTGATGGATCGAAATCGCCCTGCTTGCGGCCACTGAACATCGAGATGCCCAGCCAGACGAGATAGGCGGCACCGGCGAGCTTGACGGCCAGATAGAGCCACGGAACGGCATGGAACAGGAACGACAGGCCGGCGGTAGCTGCAATGACGTGGAAATAGCCGCCGATATGGATGCCGAGTGCCGCCATGAAGCCGGAGCGTCGTCCACGAGCCAATGTCTGGGCGGCGGCGTAGAGCATCGCCGGTCCGGGAATGAAGGCGAAGATCGCCGCGGTGGCGAGGAACGCGAGGATCAGTTCGGCCGACGGCATGCGACGTTCCTCCAAGCGGGGCGTTCGGGCTCGGCACAACCGAGAAAGCTTACTCTGCCAATGGCAATGTCCGAGGTCATTCGGCCACCGGCAAGGTGAGAACACACCAGACGGGCCGATCAAGTTGCGGCAACCCGCAACGAAAAAGGGCGGCGCCCGGAGGCACCGCCCTTTGTGAAATCCGTTCGACGCTGGATTATTTCTGCGCGTCGATGGCGTCGATGGCCTTCTTGAGTTCCGGGTCGGTGACGTCGACCTTGGCTTCGCCGCGGACCTTCTTGACCAGCTCGACATACTTCTCGCGGATCACCAGCGACTTGACCTGCTCCTTGACCGCCTCGAATGCCGGCGGCTGCTGGGTGCGCTTGTCCTCGACCTTGATGATGTGCCAGCCGAACTGGCTCTGCACCGGCTCCTTGGTGTAGGCGCCGATTTCGAGAGCGAACGCTGCCTTCTCGAACTCCGGCACCATCTGGCCAGGGCCGAAGAAGCCGAGATCGCCGCCCGAGGTCTTGCCACTGGGGTCGGTGGTGTTTTCGTTGGCGAGCTTCTGGAAGTCTTCGCCGCCGTCCAGCTTCTTGATGATCGCGTCGGCCTCTTCCTTGGTCTTCACCAGGATGTGGCGGGCATGAACCTCGTTGACCGGGGTCTGGGCGGCGATTTCCTTGTCGTAGCGTGCGCGGATCTCCTCGTCGGTGATCTTGCCGGCAACATCCTTGTCAACCAGTTCGCCATGCAGGGCGCGCTGGGTCAGGAACGCCATCTGACGCTGGAACTCAGGCGCCTTGTCGAGGCCTTCGGTGACGGCCTGGGCTGCCATCAGGCGGATCTCGATGATCGAGGAAAGGGCCGCCGCACGGCGCTGCTCGGGCGGCAGGCGGCCGAACTGAGCGCCAAGGTCGCCTTCGGCGAGCGTGATGTCGGCTTCGGTGATCGGCTGGCCGTTGACGGTCGCAACGACCGCGTTCGGATCAACCGCTGCCGCGGCAGGCGCCGCCGGCTGGGCAGCAGGAGCGCTCTCCTGCGCTGCGAGCGGAAGCGACGACAGCGCTACGAGCCCGGCAGCGAGCCCGATACGGGCAAGCGAGGCGCTACGGAACGAAAAAGACATCTAGACTCTCCGGTGGGTAATGACCGCGCATCCAAATCAACGCGAATGTGGCGGAATTTGGCGTCTCCGGCAGGCTCTCTGCAACGTTGACATAAGTTGTGCCCCCTCTTATCTGTCCATCGTCTTCGCGTCCAGAAGGGTTTTTCCGGGCGCTTTTCGTGTTGAGTCTGCCACCCTATGTTCCCAGGCAGGTTCGGCCGGCGGACAGTCGGCTTCATTCGAATTGAAAGGACCACTTGATGGTCAGTCTCGGCGGTCTCGCCCGTAAGATTTTCGGTTCCTCCAACGACCGCCGCGTCAAGTCGACCCGGCCCCGGGTGGAAGCGATCACTGCAATGGAAAATGAACTGCAGGCGCTGACCGACGACCAGCTTCGGGCGCGGACCGAGCAGTTCCGCCAGGACATCGCCAACGGCGCCTCGCTCGACGACCTTCTGGTCCCTGCCTTCGCCACGGTGCGCGAAGGCGCCAAGCGCGCGCTCGGCATGCGTCCCTTCGACGTCCAGATGATCGGCGGCATGGTGTTGCACGGCCGCGGCATCGCCGAGATGCGCACCGGTGAAGGCAAGACGCTCGTCGCCACCCTGCCCGTCTACCTCAATGCCTTGACCGGCAAGGGCGTGCACGTCGTCACCGTCAACGACTACCTCGCCCGCCGCGACGCCGAATGGATGGGCCGTCTCTACAAGTTCCTCGGCCTGTCGGTCGGCATCATCGTGCACGGCCTGTCCGACGAAGAGCGCCGCGAAGCTTATGCCTGCGACATCACCTACGCCACCAACAACGAACTCGGCTTCGACTACCTGCGCGACAACATGAAGTACGAGCGCGCCCAGATGGTGCAGCGCGGTCACTTCTTTGCGATCGTCGACGAAGTCGACTCGATCCTGGTCGACGAGGCCCGCACGCCGCTGATCATTTCCGGTCCGCTCGAGGACCGCTCGGAAATGTACAACACGGTCGACGCCTTCCTCCTCAACCTGGTTCCGTCTGACTACGAGGTCGACGAGAAGCAGAAGACTGCCATCTTCACCGAAGAAGGCACCGAGAAGATGGAGAACCTGCTGCGCGCCGCCGGCCTGCTCAAGGGCGAGTCGCTGTACGACGTCGAGAACGTCGCCATGGTCCATCACGTCAACAACGCGCTGAAGGCCCATCGCCTGTTCCAGAAGGACAAGGACTACATCGTCAAGGACGGCGAAATCGTCATCATCGACGAGTTCACCGGCCGCATGATGCCGGGCCGCCGTTTCTCGGAAGGCCTGCACCAGGCACTCGAAGCCAAGGAACACGTGGCGATCCAGCCGGAAAACCAGACGCTGGCCTCGGTCACCTTCCAGAACTACTTCCGCATGTACGAAAAGCTCGCCGGCATGACCGGTACGGCGCTGACGGAAGCGGAAGAATTCGGCAACATCTACAATCTCGACGTGACCGAGGTTCCGACCAACCTGCCTGTCAGCCGTATCGACGAGGACGACGAGGTCTACCGGACCGTCGAGGAGAAGTACAAGGCGATCGTCCGCGAGATCCGCGAGGCCAACGCCAAGGGCCAGCCGACGCTCGTCGGCACCACCTCGATCGAGAAGTCCGAGCAGCTGGCCGAGCGCCTGCGCAAGGACGGCTTCAAGAACTTCGAGGTGCTGAACGCCCGTCACCACGAGCGCGAAGCCTCGATCGTCGCCCAGGCCGGCAAGCCCGGCGCGATCACCATCGCCACCAACATGGCCGGCCGCGGCACCGACATCCAGCTCGGCGGCAACGCCGACATGCGCATCGCCGAGGAGCTCGCCGACCTGCCTGAAGGCCCCGAGCGCAGCGCCCGCGAAAAGGCGATCCGCGAAGACGTCGCCCGTCTCAAGGAAAAGGCCCTGGCCGCAGGCGGCCTCTACGTGCTGGCCACCGAACGCCATGAAAGCCGCCGCATCGACAACCAGCTGCGTGGCCGTTCGGGCCGCCAGGGCGATCCGGGCCGCTCGAAGTTCTTCCTGTCGCTGCAGGACGACCTGATGCGCATCTTCGGCTCCGAGCGCATGGACGGCATGCTGCAGAAGCTCGGCCTCAAGGAAGACGAGGCCATCATCCACCCCTGGATCAACAAGGCGCTGGAAAAGGCCCAGAAGAAGGTCGAGGCGCGCAACTTCGACATCCGCAAGAACCTGCTCAAATATGACGACGTGCAGAACGACCAGCGCAAGGTGGTGTTCGAGCAGCGCATCGAGCTGATGGATGCGACGAGCCTGTCGGATACCGTTGCCGAAATGCGCAACGACGTGATCGACGATCTGGTCGCCAAGCACATCCCCGAAAACGCCTATGCCGAGCAGTGGGACGTGGCCGGCCTCAAGGAAAGCGTTCTTCAGAACCTCAATCTCGACCTGCCGGTCGACGAATGGGCCAAGGAAGAAGGCATCGCCGAGGAAGAGGTGCACGAGCGCATCACCGCCGCCGCCAACCAGGCAGCCGCCGACCGCGCCGAGCGCTTCGGCCCCGACGTCATGACCTATGTCGAACGCTCCGTGGTGCTGCAGACGCTCGACCACCTGTGGCGCGAGCACCTGGTCAATCTGGACCACCTGCGCTCCGTCGTCGGCTTCCGCGGCTACGCCCAGCGTGACCCGCTGAACGAGTACAAGGGCGAAGCCTTCGAGCTGTTCCAGGCGATGCTCGGCAATCTCCGCCAGGCCGTGACCCAGCAGCTGATGCGCGTCGAACTGGTGCGCCAGGCCGCGGACGCCCCGCCGCCGGAAGCGCCCGAGATGTTCGGCCATCACATCGACGGCACGACCGGCGAGGACGATTTCGGCGAAGGCTCGGTGGCCGTGCTTGCCGACAGCCGCGTGGTCGCCGCCGAAGACCGCAACCCCAACGATCCCTCGACCTGGGGCCGCGTCGGCCGCAACGAGGCCTGCCCCTGCGGTTCGGGCAAGAAGTACAAGCACTGCCACGGCACCTTCGCCTGATCGGCAGCGACGACACTGATTTGAGACGGCGGCCCTTGGGCCGCCGTTTTGTTTGGGCATGCGGCTCAGCCGGCTTCGCTGTCGGCCAATTCGATCAGGTTGCGCAGCGCCGCAACACCCATGCTGTTGATATGCCGGCGGCCGAGCGCGATGTTCATGCGCATGGCGATTTCCTGCGGATCGGCTCCGCGCAACTCAGCCAGTCTTTCGATGCCGATTTCCTCGAGATAGCGGATCATCGTCGGACCGATCGAATGGGCCCTCAGCATCGATTTGCGTTCGTCTTCCGAGATCAACCGCCCCTCCCCCGCAGTTCCACCCAACCGTTTCTTAATCGCTCTCGGTTAGACCCGTCAGCGAAAACAGCGGAAACTGGAGTGTATGGAGTGCGTTTTTCCGCAGCGATGACGGCGGAGCGGTTGCTGCCGGGGCCGATTGCCTCGCGCGCAATGCCGCTCCTGCACCGTGTCGACGCGGTGCTGTTCAGCACCGACGAGCGCGGCGAAGCCGGACGCATGTCGCTGTTTGCCTTCGCCGTCCGCATCGTCAGCGCCGCCATCGCCTTCGTCAGCCAGGTGCTCCTGGCGCGCTGGATGGGCAGCTTCGAATACGGCATCTTCGTGCTGGTGTGGGTGGCGATGGTGATCGTCGGCTCGCTGTCCTGCTTCGGCTTCCACACCTCCGTCATCCGCTTCATCCCCGAATATCGCGAAAAAGGCATGCTGGCCGAACTGCGCGGCGTGCTTCTGGCCAGCCGCCTGTTCACTCTGGTGGCCTCCAGCATCATCGCCGCCATCGGCATAGCCGGTGTCTGGCTGTTTTCGGGCATGATCGAAAGCTACTACGTCATCCCCTTCATGCTCGGCATGTTCTGTCTGCCGATGATCGCGCTGTCCGACGTGCTGCAAGGGCTGGCGCGGGCCAACTCCTGGGGCTTTGCCGCGCTGGTGCCGACCTACATCACCCGCCCGGTGCTGATGCTGGTGTTCATGGCGATGATGATCTGGCTCGGCTACGCGCCGACCGCGGCCAACGCCGTGATCGCCTCGATCATCGCCTCCTACATCACAACAGTCAGCCAGCTTGTGCGCGTCACCGCCCGTACCGACAAGCGTGTCCCGGCCGGACCACGCACCATCAAGCTGGGCTACTGGCTGAAGATCTCGCTGCCGATCTTCCTGGTCGAAAGCTTCTTCTTCCTGCTCACCAATGCCGACGTGCTGATGGTCGGCTTCTACATGGAACCGGACAAGGTGGCCGTCTACTTCGCCACGGTGAAGACGCTGGCGCTGGTTCATTTCGTCTATTTCGCGGTCAAGGCCGGCGTTGCCCAGCGTTATGCCCAGTTCAGCCACGGCGACACGGCAAGGCTCGCCGGCTTCGCCCGCGAGACCGTGTCGTGGACGTTCTGGCCGTCGCTGCTGATGGGCCTTCTCGTGCTGCTGCTCGGCAAGCCGCTGCTGTTCCTGTTCGGCCCGGAATTCGACGCCGGTTATCCGCTGTTGTTCCTGCTGGTGGCAGCCGTCGTGGCGCGCTCGGCAGTCGGTCCCTGCGAAAGCCTTTTGACCATGAGCGGCAACCAGAATGTCTGTGCCGTCGTCTATGCCGCAACGCTCGCCATCAACATCGGCCTGAACGTCGTGCTGATCCCGACGCTCGGCCTCTGGGGTGCGGCGATCTCGACGTCGGCCGCGATGATCTTCGAAGCGAGCGCGCTGTCATTTACCGTGTGGCGCCGGCTCGGCATCGTCATGCTCGTCTTCATTCCCGCCAGGCAAAAGACGGAGGCAGTGTGATGGTTGCCATCCCGCTTCTCGAGGAGACCAGCGGCGGCCCCGCTGGGACCATGATCGCCGGCCTGGCCGGCGCAGCCACCAGTGCGGCCGATGCGGCCCACATGGAGCTGGTCGCCAACGACAGGCCCCTGCGCCGGCTCGCCATCTATCCGGCCTCCGCCGGCTTCGACCTGGTGGAAGAACTGGACCATCTCAGCGCCCGCACCATCGAGCCCAACGTCTTCTTCAACCCGCGTTTCCTGGCGCCTGCCATGCCGAGGCTGGAGGACCGCGAGGTCAGGCTCGCCGTCATCCGCGACGGCAACGAATACCGCAGCCGGCTACGCCTTCTGGTGCCCTATTCGGTCGAGAAACCGGCGATCCCGCTGGGCGTGCCGGTCATGCGGACCTGGTCGAGCCCGTTCGGGCCACTAGGCACGCCCCTGATCGACCGCGACGACCCCGAAGGCGTGATCGAGGATTTCTTCGCCATGCTGGCGCGACCGCATCTCAAGCTGCCCAAGGTGTTCGTGCTGCCCGACATGCGCCTCGACGGCGCGGTCGCACGCATGCTGCGCTCGGTCGCCGAGACCAGGGGCCTGCCGCTGGTGCTGACAGGCGCGTTCGAGCGGCCGTTCCTCGAAAGCGACCTCGAGGGCGACGACTATCTCAAGTCCTCGCTCGGCAACCGTCACTTCAAGGAATTCCGCCGCCTCGGCCGTCGCCTCGCCGAACAGGGCGAGGTCGAGCATCAGGTCGCCCGCAGCGAAGACGATGTCCGCGACGCCATCGAGCGCTTCCTGACGCTGGAAGCCTCCGGCTGGAAGGGCCGCAAGCGCACCGCCATGGTAATCGACCGCTATCGCGCCGCTTTTGTGCGCGAGGCGGTGCACCGCATGTCGGAGCTCGACCTCTGCCGCGTCCACTCGCTGACGCTGGATGGCCGCACCGTGGCGAGCCTGGTGGTCTTCATCGAGGCCGGCGTCGCCTACACCTGGAAGATCGCCTATGACGAAAGCCTGTCGGCCTTTTCGCCGGGCGTGCTCTTGATGATGGGCGTGACTGGCCAGCATCTCGACGATCCCAACATCGTCATGACCGATTCCTGCGCCGTGCCCGACCATCCGATGGTCAGCAAGATGTGGAGCGAGCGCAAGCCGATGGGCACCTTCGTGGTCGGTTTGACGCCCGACGTCGACCGTGCCACGCGTCAGGCCGCCTCGCAACTGCATCTCTATCGCCAGACGCGCAGGCTCGCCGCCAAGCTGCGCGACCGCATGCGCGGCCTGCTCAGGCGGCGTTAATGCATGGCCCCGAAAATCGGCTTCGATTTTCGGAAAGGACCATGCACCAGATCAAGATGCGACGCTGTCCTTTGCGCGTCCAAGAGGATGCGCCGCGCCGTCCCTCGCCTCGCGTTTTGCCCGTTCGCGAAAGATCCGGCGGATGACCTTGCCGGTGGTGGTCAGCGGCATGGAATCGACGAACTCGACCTCGCGTGGATATTCGTGCGCCGACAGGCGCTCGCGCACCCAGAGCTTGATCTCCTCGGCGAGTGCAGCACTACGCTCGACATCGGGCTTCAGCACGACATAAGCCTTGACGATCTCGGTGCGCAGCGCGTCGGGCTTGCCGACGGCAGCGGCGAGCGCCACCGCCGGATGGCCGGTCAGGCAATCCTCGATCTCGCCGGGGCCGATGCGGAAGCCGGCCGAGGTGATGACATCGTCGTCGCGGCCGAAGAAGGTGACGTAGCCGTCCCTGTCCTCGATGCCCTGATCGCCCGTCGTCATCCACTCGCCGATGAACTTCTTCTCGGTCGCCTCGGGGTTCTGCCAATATTCGAGGAACATCACCGGGTTGGGCCGGGCAATGGCGATCTGGCCGGGTTCGCCCATTGGCACACGACGGCCCTCGGCATCGATGATGGCGACACGGTGGCCAGGCACGGCCTTGCCGATAGCCCCGCCCCTGGTGAGGCCGAGCCCAGCGCAGGAGGCGAGCACCGCGTTGCACTCGGTCTGGCCGTAGAACTCGTTGACGGTGAGGCCGAGTTCGGTCGCCGCCCAGTCATAGGTCTCGCGACCAAGCGACTCGCCGGCGGAGCCGATGCTGCGCAGGCCGAGACGGAAGCGCTTGCGGATGTCGGGCACTGTCTTGAGCATGCGCAGTGCTGTCGGCGGGATGAAGGCATTGCGAACCCGCACCTTTTCGACGAGCAACAGGGCAGCCTCCGGATCGAATTTTTCGAAACGCGCGGCGACCACGGGCAAGCCGAAATAGAGGCTGGGCAAAAGCAGGTTGAGCAGGCCGCCGGCCCAGGCCCAGTCGGCGGGTGTCCAGGTCAGGTCGCCTGGCTGGGGAAAGAACTCCTGCGCCATCTGGATGCCGGGCAGATGGCCGAGCAGCACCCTGTGGCCATGCAGCGCACCCTTGGGCGGTCCGGTCGTTCCCGAGGTGAAGATCATCATCGCCGGATCGTCGGGCCCCGTGTCCTCGGCGGCGAAGACCGGCGAATGATCGGCAACGAGGCGATGGAAGTCGTTGGCATCGCCGCTGTCGACCACGACGACGGTTTCGAGTTCCGGCAGGCGGCCCTTGATCAGGCCGACCTTGGCAAAGCCCGCCCCGTTGGTGACGATGGCCCGGACACCCGCCGTCTGCAGCCGGTATTCAAGCGCCTCAACGCCGAACAGCAGTGCCAGCGGCACAGTGATGGCGCCGAGCTTATAGATGGCGACATGGGCGATCGCCGTCTCGAAGCTCTGTGGCAAAAGCAGCGCGACGCGGTCGCCACGACGCACACCGCGTGCCCTCAAGGCATGGGCCAGCGCGTTGGAGCGGCGCGCGAGATCGCCGAAGGACAGCGTGTCGGCTGTTCCCTCGGAGCGGTAGCCGAGCAGCGCTGGACGATTGGGGTCGACCGCGGCCCAGCGATCCGAAACCGCGGTGCCGATGTTGAACTTCTCAGGGATACGCCAGTGGAAGTCGCGATAGAGGGCGTCGTAGGTGTCGCGCCGTTCGAGCATGGACAAGTGTCTCCGCTCCTCCCGCGAATAAAATGGTGCCCCTAGCCGGGATCGAACCAGCACTCCTTGCGGAACTCGATTTTGAGAGACCCCAGATGCCCTATCCTTTGTGTATCCGGGGGTATCCGTTTTCCCGATAACCGACTGTCAGCACTAGCTTTTTTCGGATATCGAGTCACCCATACCTAACCGGATGTACGCCACGGTTGGCTTTCTAGGTGCACCTATGTTGCACCTGAAAACCGACCTCATCGGAGGTTAGGAATGCCCAAAATCAAACTCACCAAGACCGCTGTCGACGCCGCAAGCCCGCAGGAGCGCGATTACGAACTCCGGGATACGACGATACCCGGGTTCCTTGTCAAGGTCACGCCCGCCGGCCGCAAGATCTTCATGGTGGCCTATGTCGCCCACAATGGACAGCGCCGAAAGCCCGCTATCGGCCGCTACGGTGAGATCACCGTCGAGCAGGCCCGAGGGATCGCCCAGGACTGGTTGGCCGAAGTCCGCCGCGGCGTCGATCCCAGCGCCGAGCGAGCTACGGCTCGTCAGGCGCCCACGGTCAAAGAACTCTTCGACCGCTTCATCACCGACTACTCGGAGAGCCGCAACAAGCCGTCCACCGTCCATTCGAACCGTGGCTACGGCAAGCGCTACATCATCCCGGTGCTCGGCCAACTGAAGGTGCCCGACGTCACCCGCGCCGACATCTCGAACCTGATGAAGAAGATGTCGACGAAGCCGACGAATGCGAACCGCGTCCTGGCGGCCGTGCGGAAGATGTTCAACATGGCCGAGGTCTGGGGCATGCGCCCCGACGGGTCGAACCCTTGCCGCCACGTCCCGAAGTTCCCGGAACGGGGAAAGACCCGGCTGATCACCGACAGCGAGATGAAGAAGCTCTTCGCGTATCTTGCGCGTGCCGAGGCGGAGGGGCTTGAGCATCCCTTCATTCTGCTGGCCATTCGGCTCCAGTTCGAATTCGCGGCGCGCATGTCGGAGATCCTCCAGCTCGAATGGTCGTGGGTCGATTATGACAACCGGCGCGTGGTCTGGCCCGACAGCAAGACCGGTGGCATGTCCAAGCCCATGAGCGCCGAAGCGCAGCGGCTCTTCGAGACCGCACCGCTCCTTGAAGAATCGCCTTTCGTCTGCCCGTCCGTCTTCGACCCCAACCTGCCGATGTCGAAGCACACCTATTATCAGGGCTGGCGCCGCATCCTTGAGCGTGCCGGGCTCCCGCATATCGGAACGCATGGCATCCGGCATCGCTCGGCGACCGATATCGCCAACTCCGGCATACCCGTGAAGGTCGGCATGGCGCTCACCGCCCACAAGACGGTGACGATGTTCATGAAGTACGTGCACACCGAGGACGACCCGGTTCGCGCTGCGGCGGAAGCGGTGAACCAGCGACGGCAGGCTTTGCTTGGCGGTCACTTGGCGAGCCCGCCTTCCACCCCTGCGCCGGCTCAGGTTGTGGAAGTGCCTTCGGTGGCGCCAGAGATCGAGGTCATCGAGCCGGTGCTGACCGCGACTGGCAAACCTCTCGGCTATGAGGACGGCCAGTACGATTCGCGCACCAAGCTCGGAAACTATCGGCCGTTCCGACATCGCTCCGGGGAGAACCGCGCCGTCCCTCCTGGCACCAAGCGCGACGAGCCAAAGGAGGCGAACCATGCGTGACGCCAACCAGCAGCGTCGGTGGCCAACGGCCGACATCCTGCGTCGCGCCAGGTTCGTCGATGACGCCGGACCGATCCGCTTCGTCGATACCGAGGCGGCTGCCCGCTACCTCGCCCTCGAAGCGCATACGCTGGAATGCTACCGCTCGCTGGGTGGCGGGCCAATCTTCCATAAGTTCGGGAAATGGGTCCGCTACGCGGTCGACGATCTCGATGCCTGGGCTGAAAGTTGCCGTCGCGTGACCACGGCGTCGCCGGCCGCGCCGCGCATCCTTCCCATTGACTTCGCATAGCCTGGAGGCTATATGACTTGGGAAGTCAGATTGCATTCGGCCTTTGAGGACGAGGTTCTGGCCTTCGAGCGAGACGTCCGTATCGCGCTGGTCGCCGCCACCAAGCTGCTCGCCGATTTCGGCCCGCAGCTTGGCCGACCCCACGCAGACACGCTCAAGGGGTCCAGACACGCCAATATGAAGGAGCTGCGGTTCGAGGCGGCCGATGGCGAATGGCGAGCAGCCTTCGCCTTCGACCCTGAGAGAAACGCGATCGTGCTCGTGGCCGGCGACAAGTCGGGCGGAAGCCAGAAGCGCTTCTACAGGAGCCTGATCGCAAAAGCGGATTTACGGTTTTCCGACCATCTGGAAAACCTGAAATCCGCAAAGAAGGGAAAGTGAGATGGCACGGAGCCTGAACGAATTCATCGCTGAACTCCCCGCGGATGAGCAGGCGGAGATCGAGGCGCGCTATCAGATCCTCAAGCAGGAAGTCGAAGGCCTGCGCGAGCTGCGCCAGATCGCCGGCAAGGCCCAGGCCGACATCGCGACGGCGCTGAACATCAAGCAGCCTTCAGTTTCGAAGATCGAGAAGCAGGCGGACATGTACCTCTCCACCCTTCGCAGCTATGTCGAGGCGATCGGTGGAAAGCTGGAACTGATCGTGAAGCTGCCGACCCGCCCGGCATTCACACTCCAGAACCTCGGCGATGTGGTTGAGCCGACTGGTAAGTCCGGCGTTGCCCGGCGCAAAGCTGTTGCCTCGCGGTAAGGTCATGTCGTCGATCAGTCCTTCCCTGGTGCCGGCAGACGTCCAGCGGATCGCGCTATGACAGTCGGTATCTCGCATGACCTCGACACCGGGAGGGTGGTCCTGGTCGTTCGGGCCGATCGGGCGATCTACGATTTTGCACCGGATCGGGCTCGCATGATCGCTGCCGAATTGCGCGCGGCAGCTCAGGCAGGCGGCGCGGTCCTCATTGTGGCCACGGCGGACGATGGCCGACAAGTAAGGCTGGGTGGCGACGCGACGGCCGCCCTCGGCATGGCTGAGGATATCGAGCGGAATGCCGATTTCGGCGATGCCATTAAAGACCTTTAGCCCGCCATGACGCGTGACCCAGAAAGCGTCGGAAAGCCTGGGCAATCCGCCAACTGGCTGAAGTCAGCTACGTGAAACGTGCGCGACCTTTGTGGCCGGCATATCTGCAATCGTGGCATAGGCAACCAACGGCACGATGATTAGGCTGGACACGATGGTGATGATCACCTTGCTGCCGATTGCAGTGACCTGCGTGAGCAGCCCATCGCCAAGCCAAGGCAGAACCAGCGCCAGCGGCAGGGCAAACATCGCGGCGCACAAGCTGGCTGCGGCGATCGCGCGGACAACCAGATTGCGCGGCAGCAAGGTCGCCAGCGGAGGAGCGCGAAGCCCCGCGTCGCGCATCATCCGCCCGTCCGCAAGCGCCTTCCTGATGAACGGTGTGCCCAGCAGCACCGACAGCAGGCCGATCCAGATCGGCGTCATGGCAAGGTCCGCACCGATGAGGTCAAGAGGCAGCACCGGCTCTGCGCGCCAAAGATAGGCGGTATAGGCCGCGTTGCAGAGGGCATTGAACGCCGCGACGCCAAGCGCCTGCGCAATCAGATAGGTCTTCCAGGTCATCTCTGTCTCCTTTCAGTGAGTGTCAGGCGAAGGCAAAGCCAGCGCCCTGGTGCGGGCGGTCAAGGCAGCCCATGTCGCCCAGAGTCGCCGCGATGGAATGGTCGAGGGGCGTATGCGGCTCTGTGCCGAGCAGGTCCACGAGACGTCCGTTATCCAGGCGCATCGGATGCTTCCAGACCGGCTCGATCTCCAGTGCTTCCTTTGGGAACCCGCCAAAGGGGGCCGCAAGACGCATCATCCACCATGGGAATGCGCGCTCGGGCACGTTCTTGCCGACGACCCGGCGGACCGCGTCGCGCATCTGCGTGCCTGTCGCATCCCAGTGACCGGCGAACTGAACCGTTTCGTGAGGCCGCAACCGCTCGGGGATCGACAGCAGTCCGGCAAAGGCCGCCGCAAGATCGGGCAGATAGGCGTAGGCATGCGGAACGCCGGGCGCCATGCTGATGAACTTCCGCACCGGCTGCCCCGGCTTCACCATCGCCTGTGCAAACCAGCTTGCTCGTGCCGCCGGCCCGAAAAAGTCTCCCGCCCTTACTATGAGCGACGGAACTTCCGGCGCGGCCTGCACCAGCGTGCGTTCGAGCGCGATGCGGGTCTCGCCCTTCTTTGTACGCGCATTCTGCTGCGTGTTGTCGTCGATCACGGGCGTGCGCGCCGGGTCATAATTATAGACCGTACCGGGCAGGACGATGCGGGCGCCACCCGCCGCGCGGGCGGCCGCCAGCGTGTTGTCGATCATCGGCAGCACGAGCGATGACCAGTTTCGATAGCCCGGCGGATTGACCGCATGCACGATGGCTGAGACGCCGTCCTGCATGGTGGCGGCACGCACGACAGCGGCTTCATCCATGACGTCGCCCGCCACGAATTGTGGCGCCGGGCAATCATGACGCCAGCCGGACGTCGCCGCTTCGATGTCGCGGCATAGGGCGCGAACCTGCCATCCATCCCGGATGAGCTGGGTAGTGATCGCACCCCCAATGCCGCCTGTGGCGCCTAGCACAAGGGCAGTCCTGCGGACCCCGTTTGCTGAAACAGTGTGAACCATGAGTGATCTCCTTTTCGATGGAGAGAGCTTCGGCCAGAACGGATCACAAGGAAATTGCCAGCTTTTGGCTATCAGCCTATAAGAATTTTATGAGCAAGAACGTGGGATGGGATGATCAGCGCGCCTTCTTGGCGGTGATGGAGACGGGCAGCCTGTCGGCCGGGGCGCGCCGGCTGGGGCTGTCGCAGCCGACGGTGCGCGCGCGCATCGAGGGGCTGGAAGCTGCGCTGGGCACGGCGTTGTTCACACGGTCAGTGCATGGACTGGTGCCCACGCCGACAGCCGAGGCGATGGCTGCGCCCGCCCGTGCCATGGCACATGCATCGGAGGCCATGCTGCGCGCGGCGTCCGCCGATTCAGCGGCGGCCGCGGGTCGGGTCCGGCTCAGCGTCTCCGAATTCGTGGGACAGGAAGTCCTGCCTCCCATGCTTCGCAGCCTGCGCGACAAGCATCCGCAGCTCACGGTCGAATTCGAACTCAGCAATGCCAGCGCCGACCTGCTCGACCAGCAGGTGGATGTCGCTGTGCGTATGCACCCGCCCGAGCAATCCGCCCTCGTGGTGAAAAAGGTGCCTTCGATCCCACTCGGCCTGTTCGCTCACCGCGATTATCTTGAAACCTATGGCCGCCCCGCTTCGAGAGCCGAGATTGGCGATCATCTGTTTATCGGGCCCGACCGCAACCGAGGCGATCTCGCCGTTGCGGCACGGATCGGAGATCCCGCGCACATCCGCTGGATCGCCCGGACGGACAGTCATCCCGCGCAGCTTGCGCTCGCGCGCGCCGGCCTTGGCATCGCCGTCGCTCAGATACCGACGGCTGCGCGTTATCCCGAACTGCAACGCGTTCTGTCCGACATTGAGCTTCCACAATTGCCGACCTGGATCGTGACGCATGAGAATCTGCGCCGCTTGCCGCGTGTCGGGGCGCTGTTCGACCATCTGGTGGACGCGTTCGAGGTCTATGGCGGCCGCGTCTCATAATCGCCATAGACGAACCGCTGGTGTGCCCAATCGCCAAACTTGCAGTTAAGCTTGGCCTCGGAGGGGAAAGCCTTCCCCTGCGTCCAAAGCCAACGGTCTCGGCCGACCCCTTCTGCGGGGCGGCTGCCCCGCAACGCCCCGCTGAGAGTGAGAGAGTGGATCGGTTTTCCGTGACGGGTTGAGGGTTGGAGAAGAGTCTCCGACGCCCGTCATGGAGATTGGTCCATGAACATGCAGGTTCTCGACGCCCGCCGTGACTTGAACGGCGGCTACAAGGTCGATGTCAGCCGAGGGGAGCGGATCGGCCGCGTCTCGTCGGAATGGTTTTCTCGCCCCGCCGATGAGCGCTACCTGTCCCTGACCGAGCTGGGCCGTGCGGTTAGCGATCGCGCCGAACGCAGCCGGACGCGCGTGGTAGAGAGCGCACTCGTCCATGTAGAGGCTAACCGCGACGACCCGGAGCGGCTGGCGCTCATCCTCCCGGGCACCGACACTCCCATCGCGCCGACGCACTGGTCGTTCGGCCAACTCGCCAGCCTGGTCGGAGCGCCCGCCGCCTATTTGCGGCAGCTCCCCGCCGCCCTCGCTGGCATCAACCTGCAATACGGCCTGACCTCCAATCGGGCCGAGCAGATCAAGACGCTCGAAACCGACAACGGCCGCGTCGAGCTTCGCGCCGTCACCGGCCCGGACTACGGCCGGATCTTCGACCACGAGCTGGTCGAGGCCGTGCAGCGCATCGCCGGCAACGGCACGGGCGACACCCGCTGGAAGGTCCCGGGCGTGCTCGACTGGTCGACCGGCATCTACAATCCCCGCGTCGACATCACCAAGGACACGACGACGCTCTACGCCTCCGATCGCGACGTCTTCCTGTTCCTGGTCGACGACCTGAATCCGATCGAGGCCGGCCGACTGCCGGACGGATCGCCCGACCTCTATTTCCGGGGCTTCTATTGCTGGAATTCCGAGGTCGGCGCCAAGACGCTCGGAATGGCGAGTTTCTATCTCCGGGCGGTCTGCCAGAACCGCAATTTGTGGGGCGTGGAGGATTTCGAGGAAATCACCATCCGCCACTCCAAATATGCCGCCAATCGCTTTGCGCACGAGGCGGCCCCGGCGCTGCTGAACTTCGCGAACTCCTCGCCCCTGCCGTTCGTCAACGGCATCAAGGCGGCCCGCGAGCGGATCGTCGCCAGGACGGACGAAGACCGCACTGACTTCCTGCGTCGGCGCGGCTTCTCCAAGGCCGAGACCGGCAAGATCATCGACAGGGTGCTGGCGGAGGAAGGCCGCCCTCCGGAGTCCATCTTCGACTTCGTGCAGGGCATCACCGCCGTCGCGCGCGACAAGCCGCATCAGGACGCCCGCCTCGACATGGAGGGCAAGGCCAAGAAGCTACTCGATCGAGCTGCCTGATTTCCGCGAAACCGGGGATGCGGTTTTCCGCGTCTCCGGCTTTGCGCTTCCGTGCCTTTCTGGTTTGCCGGTCCGTGGCGCTGCCCCCTTTAGAGGAAGAGGGCGGCGCTTCGCTTCGTGACGGGTTGGAGGTTGAGAGAGAGTCTCTCGGCCGCCCGTCGCGGAGTAAATCCCGATGGCTACTGCCGTTCAGAAGATCATCCTGTCGTCCTCGCGCGACATCCCCTTCAACAAGCTGGTGCTCAGCCAGTCCAACGTCCGGCGAGTGAAGGCCGGCGTTTCGATCGAGGACCTGGCAGCCTCGATCACTCGTCGCGGCCTGATCCAGAGTCTCAGCGTCTTTCCAGTCGTTGACGCCGAAGGCAACGAGACCGGCATGTTCGAGGTGCCCGCTGGCGGTCGCCGCTTCCGCGCGCTCGAACTGCTGGTGAAGCAGAAGCGTCTCGCCAAGGTCGCGCCCGTGCCCTGCGTGGTCCGCGATCGCGACGACGCCATCCTCCCCGAGGAGGTGTCGCTGGCGGAGAACATCGAGCGCGCGCCGCTCCATCCCCTCGATCAGTTCCGCGCCTTCCACGACATGCTGACCAAAGGCATGACCGAAGAAGAGATTGCGGCGGCGTTCTTCGTGCCCGTCAACGTGGTCAAGCAGCGGCTGCGCCTCGCAACGGTCTCGCCCGTCCTCCACGACGTCTATGCCGACGATGGCATGACGCTGGAGCAGCTCATGGCCTTCACGGTCTCCGAAGACCACCAACGTCAGGTGCAGGTCTGGGACGCGATCAAGGACGCCTGGTCGAAGGAGCCCTACCAGATCCGGCGCATGCTGACCGAGACCACGGTGCGCGCGTCAGACAAGCGTGCCGTCTTCCTCGGCATCGACACCTATGAGGCGGCTGGCGGCATCGTCATGCGCGATCTTTTCCAGGCCGATGATGGCGGTTGGCTGCAGGACGTCGGGCTTCTCGATCGACTCGTCGCCGAGAAGCTGAAGGCCGAGGCCGAGGTGATCGCCACTGAAGGCTGGAAGTGGATCGAGGTCGCGGTCAGCTTCCCCTACGACGCGGTGCGCGGCCTGCACGAGGTCCCCGGCACGCCGCTCGATCTATCGGCCGAGGAACAGGCGACCATCGAGGCGCTCACCGCCGAGCAGACCAGGCTCGAAGCCGAATATCAGGACGCCGACGAACTGCCCGATGAGATCGACGAGCGTATGGGCGAGATCGAGACGGCTCTGGCCGCGTTCGACGATCGCCCCGAGCACTTCGACCCGGCCGACATCGCCATCGCCGGCGTCTTCGTCAGCATCGACGCCGACGGATCGCTTTCGGTCGATCGCGGCTTCGTTCGGCCCGAGGATGTGCCTCAGGTCCGGACCGATGGCGAGGAGGGCTCGGAGACGGACACCGAATCCGCCGGCACCGCGAGCCCCTCGGTGCAGCGCGCCGTCATCACCATCGGGGGCCAGCCAGTCGACCCCGAAGAGGATGATGACGACGACGGGATCAAGCCGCTGCCCGAACGTCTCGTCGTCGAGCTGACCGCCTACCGCACCCTCGCGCTGCGCAATGCCGTCGCGGACAACCCGCACATCGCCATGACGGCGCTTCTCCACAAGCTGGTCTCGGACAACTTCATGACCCGCATGTACACGGGCGCCATGGAGGCGGGGATGAAGCATATCTTCTTCCCCGTTCAGGACGAGACGCTGAAGGACAGCCCCTCCGCGCGAGCCGTGCAGGAGCGTCACGACGCCTGGGCCGCCGACATCCCGAAGGACGACGACGCCCTCTGGGACTGGCTCGCCGCGCTTGACGATGCCAGCCGCATGGCTCTGCTGGCGCACTGCGTCAGCTATGGGGTCAACGCGCTCTATGAGCGGCCGAACCCGCACAGCGCGGGCGGCGTGTCGCAGCATACGCTCGACATGAGGCTCGCGCAGGCCGACCGGCTGACGCGCGCGACCGGCCTCGACATCGTCGAAGCCGGCTGGCGCCCGACCTTCGGCAACTACCTCAACCGTGTCACCAAGCCGCGCATCCTAGAAGCCGTCCGCGAAGGCGCCGGCGAACGGGCGGCCGAGCTTATCGCCCATCTGAAAAAGGGCGACATGGCCAAGGAGGCCGAGCGTCTCCTGGCCGACAGCGGTTGGGTGCCTGAGCCGCTTCGGGTTGCCGACGTTGACGGCGATCCGGCATCGGACGCGGACGGAGGCGAAGAAGCCGAGGGGGCCGAATTGCCTGACTTTCTCAGCACCGACGATGACTCGGAACCGCAGGCCGATAGCGAGGACGACGAACGTCGCCTCGTCGCCGCCGAATGAGCGGCTCGCGGGGCGGCTTCGGCCGCTCCGCAACTTCCAATCCCATCCGCTCAGAGCCCGGCCCAGCGCCGGGCTCTTTTCGTTTCAGGAGCCTGATATGGCCGAACATCTCACCCGCTTCTCCTGCCTGCTCGACGTCGGCTCAGTCGCCAATGTCGCGCAGGCGTTCGACATCTACACCGCGCTGATGGCCGAGAACGGTCGCGAAGACCCGCCCGCCGAGCCGTTCCTGCTCTCGCTGACGCCCGAGCATGGCGCGACACGCCTCTGGCTTCGCGACCCAGGCACCGCCGATCCGCAATTACTGATAACCTTCGTCACCCGCTGCGCCGAGACGTTCGCGCTCACCGGCACCTGGGGGTTTCAGTGGGCCGGCATTGCCTCGGACCCTGTCATCGATGGCTTCTCCGGCGGTGCCCATCTGCTCGACCTCTCAACTGGCCGCACGATCCAATGGATCAGCACCGGCCGCTGGCTCGCTGAGGGAGGTGCGCGATGATTCCCGATCACGCGCGCGCCAACTTCCAGACCCTGCTTCGCGCAGCGGAAAGCGGCGACCTGGCGCTGATGGAATGCACGGACGCCGCGACCGGCGAGCCGCGCTATGTCATCTGTGCCGTCGGCCGTGACGGCGGCGACTATATGTTCACGCCGTTCGGCCATCTGGCGGACGGCAATCCCTATGACGCTTACCTTCCGCCCGACACGGGCGATGAAACGGCTGTCTGAACTCTACCAGACGGCCACTTCCCATTGACCGTTGACGCGCGCGAAGCCGACCGGACGGTTCTGGGGCGTGGCGTTCGCCCGGGTCGTATCCATCGTGAGCTGCGTCATGCACGTCACGCCGGGTCCGACACCGCCCGGCGAACAATCACCAAGCTTGAGTGTCGCATTTGCCAGCGACGTCCCCGTGAAGAGGCGATGGCGGCGGACGGCCGCGATGGCCTCTTCTTCTGTCGGCTGCGCCACGCCCGCGACCGCGGCGGATGCGCCACCGGGCGCGATCACCGGGCGGAGCGCGAATCCCGCCCCAAAGCCCACTACGAGGCATCCTGCGGCCACCATGCCGATCACACTACCCTTCATCACCGTCTCCCTCCGGGGCCTCGCTAGGTCGGGCGGACATGCGTCCCCGATCGCCGAGGCCGTGTTTCGCCATGTGCTGGATGAAGGAATGTAGCGCCGCGCATCCCACCTCGGAAGTCCGCGCGATCAATCGGTCATGCCGCGCGCCAGAGTGAGAGGACGGCCGGGACGGGTTCGAGCCGGTCCGGTCGAGAGAGAGCGCCGCCGGCTCGTCCCGATCCGCTCTCCGGAGAAATCCTCATGCCCGACATTATAAACACCACCGACGGTTCCCCAGCGCGCGCTGTCACCCTCGTACCGGAGGCTCGCCGGATGGGCTTCCTGCCGCTGCTCTTCGGCCGCCAGCATGTCCTTGTGGCGGAGATGACCGTCTATCACCTGATGGAGCGCCTCAGCCCGCTCGATTATCGCGGCGGTCTCTGGGACTTCTATGAGCGCGACGGGAGGCCCCTATACCTCGCGCCGACCTCGAAGCCCCGCTTTCAGATCGTCTGCGATACCAACGGCTATGAGGGCGAGGTATCGGCCGACGCCGCCGGCATCATCGCGACGCTTTTCGCCTTCTCCCATCTCTCCTTCAAGTATCCGGTCGACGCGATGTCGGAAGGATATGGCCGCCTTTACGACCACGCCGCGGACCATCCGGAATCCGCGGAGATCTTCCAGGCGATCGACTGAAATCGGCTGCTTCCCTCAGCGCCCGGCCTCACGGTTGGGCGCTTTTTTTATGTCGGCGGATCAGAGGAAGAGGACGGCCGGGACGGGTCGAGTCCGGGCGGTCGAGAGAGAGCGCCGCCGGGCTTGTCCCTTCCGCTCTCCCGAGGTTCCTCCCATGAACATTTTGTCTCCCGTGGCCCTTCCGGCCGCGCCCGTCACCCGTGCGTCCCCGATCCTCGCGGTGGCGCAACAGCTTCTCGATTATCTCGAACGCGGCCAGCGCATCGACGCCGCGATCCTCCGTGCAGCGATGGAAGAAGCCTTCGGCGCATCCGACACCAGCGGCGCCTGGGACTGGAAGGCCGCCTATGAGGCCTGCGAGGTCGCGACAGTCCTCTTCCTGCGCAAATACGGAAAGGCGCTTTTCCGCAAAGCCGCATCTCCGGCTGCACGTCTCTCCGCTCTTGGGAAGATCGCCGGGCTCCTGCCGACGCATACGCGGCGTTCGGAAGAATCGCAGGCGCTTCAGCAGTTCTCGACGCCGGCGCCGCTCGGTCTCGCCGCCGTGGCGGCCGCCTCCATAACTGCTGGCGACATTGTCTTGGAGCCCTCGGCTGGCACCGGCCTGCTCGCCATCCTGGCCGAGATATCCGGCGGAACGCTCCTCCTCAACGAACTGGCCGAGACCCGAGCCGATCTGCTCGCTGCGCTGTTTCCGGCCGTTGCCGTCACGCGCTTCGACGCCGCCCAGATCAACGATCATCTCACGCCGGGCGCTGTCCCCTCCGTCGTGCTCATGAACCCGCCATTCTCGGCCATGGCAAACGTCTCCGGCCGCGTTGCCGACGCCGCCTATCGCCATGTCGCTTCAGCACTGGCACGGCTCGCCGAAGGCGGGCGGCTGGTGGCGATCACCGGCGCCAACTTCGGCCCCGACCTTCCAGCGTGGCGCGAGGCCTTCGCCCGGCTTCAGGAGCGTGGCCGCGTCGTCTTCACCGCGGCCGTGGACGGCTCGGTCTATGCCAAGCATGGCACGACCATCGACACCCGTCTGACCGTGATCGACAAGATCCCGGCCGCCAATCCGGGCGCTTTCCCGGGATCGCCCGGCATCGCGCCCGACGTCGACACGCTGCTCGGCTGGATCGAAACGCAGGTTCCCCCGCGTCCGACCGCAACCCTCCCGCCAGTGACAACCTCGGCGTCCGCCGCCACGCCCAGGACCGTTCGCGGATACCTCGCTCGCACCACCGCTGCACGTCCCGCCACGCCCGCGTCCATCGAGCCCGAAGGGATCGAACTCGCCTATGAGACCGTGGACTGGACGCCCGCCGAAGAAGGCCGGATCACCGACGCGATCTATGAAGAATACGGATTGCAGGCGATCCGCATTCCCGGTGCTCAGGCCCATCCGACCAAGCTGGTCCAATCCGTGGCGATGGCCTCGGTCCCGCCGCCCAAACCGAGCTACCGGCCTCGGCTGCCCGCCAACGTCCTCACAGACGGCCTTCTCTCCGACGCGCAGCTCGAAACCGTCATCTACGCCGGCGAGGCGCACTCCGACTTCCTCGCGGGATCATGGACGCTCGACGAAACCTTCGACGTCGTCTCGGCCGCGCCCGACGATGCGCCGAACGCCGTGCGCTTCCGCCGGGGCTTCATGCTCGGCGACGGCACCGGCGCCGGCAAGGGTCGCCAGTCGGCCGGCATCATCCTCGACAACTGGATGCAGGGCCGCCGCAAGGCGGTGTGGATCTCCAAATCCGACAAGCTGCTGGAGGATGCCCAGCGCGACTGGTCGGCCCTCGGCATGGAGCGCCTGCTGGTCACGCCGCTGTCGCGCTTCCCGCAGGGCAAGGACATCACGCTCTCGGAAGCCGTCCTATTCACCACCTATGCCACGCTACGGTCCGACGACCGGGGCGAAAAGCTTTCCCGCGTCAAGCAGATCGTCGAATGGTTGGGCTCCGACTTCGATGGAGTGATCATCTTCGACGAGAGCCACGCCATGCAGAACGCCGCTGGTGGAAAAGGCGAACGCGGCGACGTCGCCGCCTCGCAGCAGGGCCGTGCGGGCCTCCGGCTCCAGCACGCCCTGCCGAATGCGCGCGTCGTCTATGTCTCGGCGACCGGCGCGACCACCGTCCACAATCTCGCCTATGCCCAGCGCCTCGGTCTCTGGGGCGGCGAGGACTTCCCGTTCTCTACCCGCGCCGAATTCGTCGAGGCGATCGAGGATGGCGGCGTCGCGGCGATGGAAGTGCTGGCCCGCGACCTGCGCTCGCTCGGTCTCTACACGGCCCGCTCACTGTCCTATGACGGCGTCGAATACGAACTGGTCGAGCACCAGCTCACCCCCGAGCAGACCGGCATCTACGACGCCTATGCCGGCGCCTTCGCCGTCATTCATAACAATCTCGATGCGGCGATGCAGGCCGCCAACATCACTGGCGACGGCGGCACGTTGAACCGCCAGGCCAAATCCGCCGCCCGCTCGGCCTTCGAATCCGCCAAGCAGCGCTTCTTCGGCCATCTGCTGACCTCGACGAAGACGCCCACCCTGATCCGCTCGATCGAGCAGGACCTAGTCGACGGCCATGCCGCCGTGATCCAGATCGTGTCGACCGGCGAAGCCCTGATGGAGCGCCGTCTCGCGGAGATCCCCACCGAGGAATGGAACGACGTCCGGGTGGACATCACCCCGCGCGAGTACGTTCTGGATTACCTCGCCCATTCCTTCCCGGTGCAGCTTTATGAGCCCTTCACCGACAGCGAGGGCAACCTGTCGTCGCGGCCGGTGTTTCGCGAGGGCCAGCCGGTCGAAAGCCGCGACGCCGTTGCCCGTCGTGACCGCCTGATCGAGAGGCTCGCTTCGCTGCCACCCGTCCCCGGCGCGCTCGACCAGATCGTCCAGCGCTTCGGCACCGATGTCGTAGCAGAGGTGACGGGACGTTCGCGCCGCATCGTCCGCAAGTCGGGTGCCGACTCCATGACCAGCCCCGGCGGCATCGACCGCCTCGCCGTGGAGAACCGCGCCGGGTCGGCCAATCTGGCCGAGACGCAGGCGTTCATGGATGATCAGAAACGCATTCTGATCTTCTCCGACGCCGGCGGCACCGGGCGCAGCTACCACGCCGATCTGTCGGCGCGGAACCAGCGCCTGCGCGTCCACTATCTGCTGGAGCCGGGCTGGAAGGCCGACGCCGCCATTCAGGGCCTGGGCCGCACCAACCGGACCAACCAGGCGCAACCACCGCTGTTCCGGCCGATCTCGACGGACGTGAAGGCGGAAAAGCGGTTCCTGTCGACCATCGCCCGCCGCCTCGACACCTTGGGCGCCATCACGCGCGGCCAGCGCCAGACCGGCGGCCAAGGCCTGTTCCGGCCCGAGGACAATCTGGAAAGCCACTACGCCCGCGACGCGCTGCGGCAGCTCTACCTGCTGCTGGTGCGCGGCAAAGTCGAGGGGTGCTCGCTCCAGATGTTCGAGGATGCCACCGGCCTGTCGCTGATGGACTCCACCGGCATCAAGAATGAGTTGCCGCCGATCACCACGTTCCTGAACAGGTTGCTGGCGCTGACCATCGAACTTCAGGGCGTCCTGTTCACGGCGTTCGAGCGGCTGCTGAACGCCAAGATAGAAGGCGCTATCGCTTCCGGCAGCTACGACGTCGGCTTGGAAACGCTACAGGCCGAGAGCTTCATCGTCACCGATCGCCGGACGATCCATGTTCATCCCGGCACCGGCGCCGAGGCCCGGCTGCTGACCATCACCCAGCGCCAGCGCAACCGTCCCGTGACGCTGGCCGCGGCGCTCGGCCATCTCGATGACCCGGGCGCGAGGCTGCTGATCAACGAGCGCTCGGGCCGCGCCGCCGTGCAGATACCGACCACCAGCATCATGCTGGACGATGGCGAGATCGAACGGCGCGTGCGGCTGATCCGGCCGATGGAGGCGCACAACGTCCCCATCAGGATGATGGACGAGACCCATTGGGTGCAGGCGGAGCAGATCGCCTTCACTGCGGCATGGGATGCCGAGGCCGCCGAGGTGCCGGAATATGCCGATAGCACCATTCATGTCGTCAGCGGGCTATTGCTGCCGATCTGGAAGCGGCTTCCGAACGAATCGACTCGGGTTTATCGACTCCAGACAGACGACGGCGAGCGCATCGTCGGTCGCCGCGTCTCCCCCGCATGGGTGGCCGGCGCGCTCGCCACCGGCACGTCGACCCTGACGCCGGACGACGCCTTCATGGCGCTGATGGACGGCAAGACCATTCTCGATCTGACCGAGGGTCTTCAGCTTCGCCGCGTCCGGGTCATGGGCGCCAACCGCATCGAGCTGTCGGGCTTCACCGACCCCATGCGTGATCGCCTGCGGGCCTATGGCCTCTTTCACGAAATCATCTCGTGGAAGCTGCGGATGTTCGTGCCGACCGATACGACCGGGGCGGCCATCCTCGCCAAGGTGCTGGAGCGCCACCCGGTCGAACGCATCGGCGAGCGGGAGGCGGCGTGATGGCACGGCAGGACGCTTCCGAACTGGCGATCCGTCTCGGCCGACAGGCCGAGGCGGTGTGCCGCCACTATCTCTCCGCGGGACATCGCGAGGGCCGCTACTGGCTTGTCGGCGATGTCCGCAACACACTCGGCCGCTCGATGTTCGTGCGGCTGAAGGGCGGCGAGACCGGCAAGGGCGCCGCCGGCAAATGGACCGACGCCGCAACCGGTGAGCATGGCGATCTCCTCGACGTCATCCGCGAGAGCTGCGGCCTGAACGACTTCAAGGACGTCGCCGATGAGGCGCGCACCTTCCTGTCGATGCCGCATCCCGAACCGGACCGTCCGCATGACGGCGAGCGCAAGACACCTGCACCAGCCGGATCACCGGAAGCGGCACGGCGGCTCTTTGCCATGGCGCAACCGATTTCGGGCACACTCGTAAAGACGTATCTCCGCACACGCGGCATTACGGATTTGCACGGAACCGGAAGCCTGCGCTTTCATCCCCGCTGCTATTACCGGCCTGACGAGCACTCTCCGACCGAGACCTGGCCGGCGATGATTGCATCGGTCACCAATCTCGACGGGCGTCAGACCGGCGCGCATCGCACCTGGCTCGCCCCAGACGGATCGGACAAGGCCCCGATCGACACGCCGAGACGGGCGATGGGCGACCTCCTGGGCCATGCCGTCCGTTTCGGCGTAGCGGGCGAAGTGATGGCGGCGGGCGAAGGGATCGAGACGATGCTGTCGCTCAGGATGGCGCTGCCCACCATGCCGATGGCGGCGGCACTCTCGGCGGCACATCTCTCGGCCATCCTGTTCCCCGACACGCTGCGCCGGTTCTACATCGCCCGCGACAATGATCCGGCCGGCGACGGTGCGATGGCGACGTTGATCGAACGGGCGAACGCGGCCGGGATCGAGGCGGTCGTGGTGTCTCCAACCTTGGGCGACTTCAACGAGGATCTCCGTTTGGCGGGTCTGGACAGTCTCCGGGCAGCGGCACGGGTTCAGATCGCGCCACAGGACGTCGCACGCTTCATGGCGCTGGCGGCATAGGCCGGCAGGAGAATGCAGGCGGCGGGAGCACCGTCGTCGGCATCGCTCGGATGATCCCCAGGTCGGAGAGAACCGCGCCCCGGCCTTCGAGAGGGCGATCGGCCAGCAAACGGCCCGGACCCGCAATGCCTGCGGCGGACTATTTTCCGGCGCGGCCGAGAGCCGCTTTCCATCGCGAGGCAAAATAGCCCGCCTTCGTCATCCTCCGCTGTGCTCCGGCCCTCCGCTCCGCTGCGGATGCAGGTCCGGCCCGCCCGCCGGCTTTCGTCGCCATGAAGGCCGCGAGGGTCGCGGTCGAACCGACGGAGCATCCCATGAGCGAGCACGACGACTACGAACCGCACCACGCCTCTTCACCCACCGACCATGTTCTCAGCGAACTCCAGCTTTACGGCTACCGTCCCTTCACGGATGAACCCGATCCCCGACCGCTTCCGGAAGGCGACCATGTCGCCGGCGCCATCGCCGATATCTTCGACGCCCTGATCGTCACTCTGGAGGACACCCGCCTCGAGCCCGACCTCGACGATCTCCTCTGGTCGACGGTCAACGTCTTCCACCGGGCCAACGAACGGATCGAGCGCGAGCTGGACGACAACGAGCAGGCGCAGCGCCGCGGCCAGCGCGAACAGGACGGCAGCGAAGTGAAGGCCGTCGAGCTGGAACGCCTGACGGCCGAGGGCCAGACCATGATCGAACGCCGCAACGCGTTCGAGTTGATGCGCGACCAGGCCGCCGAGCACTACGAGCGCCACACCGGATCGAACTGGCGACCGCGCAGCGGATCGATGGTCAACCATCGCAACCTGACCTCGGCGATGATCGACAGCCGCGACTTCCTCGCCGCCAAGAAGCGGGCCGACAATCAAGTGCTGCTGCCCGCCGGTCCGAAGATCGCCTTTACCGGCGGGCTCGACTTCAACGATCACCACCTGATCTGGGCCAAGCTCGATCAGGTCCACGCCAAGCACCCCGACATGGTGCTGCTGCACGGCAAGTCACCGAAGGGTGCCGAGAAGATCGCGGCGAAATGGGCCGACACCCGCAAGGTGCCGCAGGTCGGCTTCGCACCCGACTGGACGAAACACGCCAAGGCCGCACCGTTCAAGCGCAACGATCAGATGCTCGACATCCTGCCGATCGGGGTCATCGTCTTCCCCGGCACCGGCATTCAGGACAATCTCGCCGACAAGGCGAGGAAGCTCGGCATCCCGCTGTTCGACTTCCGCCCGAAGGGAGGTGGCGCGTGAGCGCCGCCTCTCACAGCATCTCGGGTCGAAACAGCGATCTGCGGCTGATGACCTTGCCGGACACCACGAACACGCCATCGCCGGTGTAATGCAGCGTCTCGGGATGCTTTGGCGACGTGGCGACATGCGCCTTCGCTACCTCGAAGATGAAGAAATTGTACTTGTCGACCAGCGCGTCGTCGTGAAGGCGGCATTCGAAGCTGGCATGGCATTCGCCGATCAACGGCGCATCGACCTTGCTCGCCTCCTGCTGCGTGAGATTGAACTTTGCGAACTTGTCGACCTCGGCCCCCGACGTGTTGCCGATCCCCACCACGGTATCGGTCAGCGCCGTCGTCGGCAGGTTGACCACGCATTCCCGGCTTTCGCGGATCATGCGGTGGCTGTGATTGCCGCCGGAGATCATCAGGCCGACCAGAGACGGCGAGAATTCCAGGATCGTGTGCCAGCCGAGCGTCATGATGTTGGTCGCGCCCCGCCACTTCGACGACACCAGCACGATCGGGCCGGGCTCCAGATAGCGCCGCACCTGGCCGACGGGGAAGTCGATCTTCTTAGGCAACTTCGGCACGGGCGTCCTCTTCAGCTGTTGGGCTTTGCACGACCATACCCGCCCATGTCGGCAGCATCACGACCGGCAGCATGGCGACGATGCTTCGGCGCGAAAGCATTGAACGGGCGATCCCATCATGGCCCCGGTCATGGCGGAAAACCATCACCCGCTTCCATTGCGCTGATCCTTGGTCCAGCCGCTGGCCTGACGCCATCAACCCGTAAAGGGTCGGACTACGCAAAGCGTGCCGCCGCTCCGGCTTTGCCTGCGCGGTGATTGCGGCCATCGGCCGGACACATCGGGCGCCTGTCGCGCGGGAGATGGTCTCCCGCCTCCAAGACAGGAGCCGGTCAGATGTCCCTCGATCAAGCTCACGCCTTCGCCTTCAGCCTCGCCACCACCCTCATGGTCTCCATCGTCATCTTCCAGGCCGGCGACGGCACCATCGGCGCTTATCTGAACAGTCAAGCTGTCTCACTGGCATTTCGCTGAGCTCGCCGGCTCCCGGAACAGCGTCTCGATCAGCGGACATTCCCGCCGATTGCCTTCTGTGCATTGGGCCACCACGTCCTTCAGCACTCGCTCCATGCGTTTCAGGTCGGCGATCTTTTCACGCACGTCGTCGAGATGCGCGGCGGCAACGGCGCTTGCCTCGGCGCAGGGCTGGTCGCGCTCGTCGACGAGGCGCAGCAGTTCACGGACTTCATCGAGGGAGAAGCCGAGCTCGCGCGCCCGCAAGACGAAGCGAAGCCGTCGCTCGTGGGTGCTGTCGTAGCTGCGATAGCCGCTCGCCGTGCGCGGCGGCTCCGGCAGGAGGCCGACCTTCTCGTAATAGCGGACCGTCTCCAGATTGCACCCTGTGCGCTGTGCGAGTTCGGCGCGCTTGAGGCCTTTCACGCCAGCGTGATCGCGCATCCAAAAATACCCCTTGACCCTGTAGTTGCTACAGACCGCACATTAGCGCCTGGATAGGTTTTCGACAAGAAGAGCGAGGTCGAACATGAATGCATCCCGACACGGACCAGCAGACGTTGCACCGACTGCGGCAAACCTGACGACGCCAGAGCGAAGCGAGGCCGGGCGACAGCGCCTGGTCGCCGTCGGCGGCATACTCGGCGCCATCGCCGCCTCGTCCTGTTGCATCATTCCGCTCGTCCTGTTCAGCCTCGGCATCGGCGGCGCCTGGATCGGCAATCTGACGGCGCTTGCGCCCTACAAGCCACTGTTTGTCGCCGCAACGGCGGGCATGCTCGGCTACGGCTTCTACCTTGTCTACTGGAAGCCGCGACAGGCCTGTGCCGATGGGGCTGCCTGCACGCGCGCCGTCCCCAGCCGCCTCGTTCAGATCGCGCTCTGGTTCGCGACCGTACTCGTCGCCGCTGCTTTCGCCTTCGACTACGTCGCGCCGCTGCTGCTTTCCGCCTGACACCAAGAGGAGACTACCCCATGAGGAAGAGTTTGAGCGCTTTCACTTTGATCGCGTCGGTGATGACTGCGCCTGCCGCCTTCGCCGCCGAACGCACTGTGACGTTTGCCGTCGACAACATGACCTGCGCCTCGTGCCCCTACATCGTGAAGACCACGATGGCGGCAATCCCCGGTGTCGCGAAGGTGACCGTCTCCTTCGAGGCGAAGTCCGCGACCGTGACCTTCGACGACGCTAAGACGAGCACCGATGCCATCGCAGCCGCCAGCATGAATGCTGGTTATCCGGCCCACCCGACGCAGCAAGGCAGCTAGATGACTGATCGCGCCGTAATCCGCGCAGGTGCCGTTGGCGCCGTCCTCGCCGCGATCTGCTGCGCGGCGCCGCTCCTCGCCGTCGGCCTGTCTCTGGCGGGTCTTGGCACGTGGCTGACAGGTGTGGGTGCAGTGGTGCTTCCCCTGATCGTCGCGGGCTTCGGCTTCGGCGCGTGGGGGCCCCATCATCGCCGGGCAAGAGCCACGGCCTATGAGACGAAGATTCGCAAGGAAGGCGTGAAGCCATGAACGATTGCTGTGCAACCTCCTCCCGGGACAACCCGGCCGTTTCTCAGCCCGCGACACTGGCGAGCTTTGCCGTTCGACCGGGCGTAACGTTTCCGGATTGGTCGGCGGTCACGTCGCCTGTGGTCAAGAACGCTCTGCAGGCGATGGTCGGGTCCGACCACGTGCTCAATCGCTGGAGCGGTTACGATCCCGCCACCGACAGGGTGCGTGTTGCGTTGCTCCGACTCTACGCCGACCACGGGGGTGCCCCGACCATAAGCGCGCTTGCGGAGCGTACAAAACTCAGTGAGATGGTCATCCGGCCACTGCTCGACGAGCTCCGCCGGCGCGACCTCGTCGTTCTCGATGGCGAGCTGATCGTCGGCGCCTATCCGTTCAGCGATCATAACACCGGCCATCGGGTCACTCTGGACGGACGCACGCTGAATGCAATGTGCGCGGTCGACGCGCTGGGCATCGGTGCCATGACCGATCGCGACACCGCGATCGCCTCGCCCTGCGGCCATTGCGGCGCACTGATCCGGATCACCACGCAGGACCGAGGGCGGGCACTCGCCGACGTCGAGCCACAGTCGGCCGTCATGTGGCAGAGCGTCCGTTATGAAGGCGGCTGCGCCGCGAGCTCGCTCTGCGCGACGACCGCTTTTTTCTGCTCGGACGAGCATCTTTCCGCCTGGCGCGACGAACGTTCCACCGACGAGCCAGGTTTCCGGCTGTCGATCGAGGAAGGACTGGAAGCCGGCCGTGCTCTGTTCGGGCCGAGCCTCGCTGGTCTCGATGTGGCGTCGAAGAGCCTGGTGGTCGCCAACCGACCCTTGCGCACAAACGGTCGCAATGGAGGCGCTTACGATCTCGTCGTCATCGGCGCCGGCTCGGCCGGCTTCTCGGCCTCGATCACGGCCGCCGATCAGGGCGCACAGGTGGCGCTCATCGGCAGTGGCACCATCGGCGGCACCTGCGTCAATGTCGGCTGCGTGCCGTCGAAGACCCTGATCCGCGCGGCCGAGACGCTTCATAACGCTCGCGTGGCGGCACGTTTTGCCGGCATTACTGCTGAAGCCGAACTGACAGACTGGCGCGGAACCGTTCGTCAGAAGGACACGCTCGTGTCTGGGCTGCGCCAGGCCAAATACGCGGACCTGCTCCCCGCGTACAATGGTATCGCCTATCGCGACGGGCCGGCTCGCCTCCTCGACGGCGGTGTCGAAGTTGACGGCGCGCGTATTGCCGCTGGCAAGATCATTATCGCAACCGGCGCGCGGCCGGCAGTTCCTGCTATTCCTGGCCTCGAGACCGTACCGTATCTCACCAGTACGACGGCGCTCGACCTCGAGGAACTGCCGCGATCGCTGCTGGTGATCGGCGGCGGTTATATCGGCGCGGAGCTCGCCCAGATGTTCGCCCGTGCCGGCGTCAAGGTGACCCTCGTCTGCCGGTCCCGACTGCTCCCCGAGGCCGAGCCCGAGATCGGCGCGGCGCTCACGGGGTATTTCGAGGATGAAGGCATCACCGTTATCTCCGGCATCGCTTACCGCGCGATCCGCAAAACCGAGGGCCGAGCGTCACTGACCGTCACGCGTGACGGTCACGATGTCCAGATCGACGCCGATCAGGTGCTGATCACCACGGGCCGCACGCCCAACATCGAAGGCCTTGGGCTGGCCGAGCACGGGATCACCGTCTCGGCGAAGGGCGGCATCGTGGTCGACGACCGCATGCGCACGACCAAGGCTGGCGTCTATGCCGCCGGCGACGTCACCGGCCGCGACCAGTTCGTCTACATGGCCGCCTATGGCGCCAAGCTCGCCGCCAAGAACGCCCTCAATGGCGACAGCCTGCGCTACGATAACAGCGCCATGCCCGCTATCGTCTTCACCGATCCGCAGGTCGCAAGCGTAGGTCTCACCGAGGCGGCGGCGCGTGCGGCCGGGCATGAGATCCGCGTTTCGACGATCGGTCTCGATCAGGTGCCGCGCGCACTCGCCGCCCGCGACACTCGTGGGCTTATCAAGCTCGTGGCCGATGCTGCTGGCGGTCGTTTGCTCGGCGCCCACATCCTCGCGCCGGAAGGTGCCGACAGCATTCAGACCGCGGCTCTCGCGATCCGCCAGGGTCTCACCGTCGATGACCTCGCGGACACGATCTTTCCTTACCTCACCACGGTCGAGGGGCTGAAGCTCGCAGCACTTTCGTTCGGCAAGGACATCGCCAAACTCTCCTGCTGCGCCGGGTGAGCACAATCGGCGTCAAGGGCGTTTCCTGCCGATGATCGGTATGACGTCGGCGGTGCGGTTATCGCGCCGCCGTTCCATAAGCTGGCACAGCGCGCGGACTTGACGATGCTGGGCGAGCACGGTTTCGACGGCGCGCCGCTCCTGTTCGGCCCGGGCCGTCCCCGCCGGCCGATCCGTCGCGTTGCGCCGGGCTCTCGACTCGGCAACTGCATGGCGGAAGGCTTCCAGCACCTCGGAAGCGCGGTTCGCGGTCGCGCGACTGACACCTGCCTCGATGGCCAGATTCACAACCGTCAGCCTGCCATCAGCCACGCGGGGGCACCCATAAAGGAGGCGCGCCATCGCCTCACGAAGCGCCTGTTCCGTGGCTGCACTGACCGGCTTCATGATGTGCGTTCCTTCAACGGCGCGATGAGCCTGCGTTTTCTGTCGTTGTCCAGGCGCAGCGCTTCGCGTTGCAGCGGGGAGAGACGCTTGTCGGCGAGAAGATCCTCCGCCTGTGCAATGGAGGCTTCCCATGGCGGGAGATGTCGCTCGACGAGGCAGGCGTTGGGACATCGGTCGGGCGCGCATCGCGACAGGACCGGCACCGAGGCTGAAGGTTTCTCAGACTCCCGCAGGCAGAGCGCCGTCAATGGGTCGAAGAAGCAGTCGTTCAGATATCCGACATGCAGCGTGCGCGCCAGATGCGCCAGCATCGCCTTCAGGCGCTTGCGATCGGCCAGTTGCCCCGGAAGCGGGCCGAGTTCGCGGCCGACCCGCTCCAGTTCCACGCCGACGCGCTTACCGGCGGGTCCGCCTGGACCGTGACCGCGTCGATGGTTTTCGAAGTAGTCGATGATGTCGTCGAGTTGTCCGAGCGCCAGTTCCTGTTCGACCTCCTGCCTGAAGCCGGATGCGGACGAGCCGGCATAGCCGTTGAACATGGCCACGGAGGCGTGCTTGTACTGGATTTTGCCGGCGACAACCCCGAAGGGCCGGTTCGCGATGTACCAGGCCAGCGTTCGCCTGAACTGACGGGTGTTGAAGCGCCAGACGTCTTCTCCCACTCGGGGGATCACAGGACTATCGTCCGCGCCATATCGCTCATCGAGATGTTCTCGGAATTGGTTGATCTTCTTGGCGATGAGTATCGGCGTCTCGGCATTGTTCGTCTCGCGGTCGTCAAGGGCAAGCCATAGCCGCTCTGTCCCCGCATTCCGGCGGAATCGTTCCGAAAGACGCTCGGCAACCCGGATCGCCTGGACGGCGGCCTCGATGGTGATCCATTCGACCTGTTCGCCGCGAGCGCCGCGATCCTTCCAGGTCACGCCCTCGATCGCCAGCCTTTCTGTTCGCCCGTCCCGGTCGAGATTCCGTTTCAGGCAGCCGGATCGCAGCGACTGCACCTCACCGTCGCGCATGCCCGTCAGATAGCAACACACGATATAGGCGGCCGTCTGCAGGTGCCGTTCTTCCCGCGCCAGGCTGATGGCATCGAAGCGCTCCCGCCACGGTCGCCCCGTGTCGGGATCCGGGGAGATCGGCGTGTCCATCCCGCCCACCTCGAACCCAAGCTCGTCGACAGCATCATGAACCATCGACAACAGGGCCGGATCTTTGTGGACGGTGGTGAGATGCAGCCCGCATTGCATCGTCAGGAGCTTCAGATTGATGACCTCGCCATCAAACCTGCCGCCCCGCGACAATCTGCCGGTCAGCCCCCCGATCGAAAGAGGTCTTTCCCAGACAGGAATGCCTCTTCCTTCCTCGCGACGCTTGTCGATCCAGGAGGCCAGCATTACCGCGGGCCGCGTGTGGCGGGCGCGCGAGCGTGCTGCGAACCGGCTG
>NZ_KB890024.1:5018303-5228303 GCF_000372965.1 Hoeflea sp. 108
GATGCGGACTCCGTGCTTGCTTTCGAGATGCCCGGCGAGCGCCGCATAGCTGTCGCGCTCGCCGATGCCGAGTTCGCCCGCCAGCCGCTCGGCCGCCACATCGAGCGCGTGGATGTAGTTGTCGACGAAGTGGAAGAAGTCTCGCACCTCTTCGTAAGGCGTCGGCTCCGACCCGGCGGCACCGCGACCCAGCGTGTCGTCGAGGCTCGCCAGTTGCTCGGAATTGCGGCGATAGGCCTGGTGCGCCGAGATCAGCGCCCGGGCAAAGCCCGGCGCGTTCTGCGTCACCAGCTTGAGCTCCTGCAGGTTGGGCGCATAATTCTCGAAGATCGGATCGGACAGCGCTTCCGTCAACGCCGACAGCAACCGGTCATTGTCGCCCTGCGAAATCTCCGAAATGTCGATCTGGAACTTTTCGGCCAGCGCCAGCAGCACCGAGGCTGAGACAGGGCGCTGGTTGTTCTCGATCTGGTTGAGATAGCTGGTCGAGATGCCGATGCGCTCGGCGAAGCTCGCCTGCGTCGCCTTGTTGGCTTCGCGCAGTTCGCGCACTTTGCGGCCAATATAGAGTTTGCGGGTCGCCATATTTGCAATTTCGCAATTTACATTTTTGGAATTTGTACATTACGCTTTTGCACACTTTCAACGGTTTTCCTATGGCGGGCATAGGCGTAATGGGCGCTAACTGCGCCTTGCCGCTGACGCGGCGGGGAGACATTGTTTTGCAAGATCGTAGTGCGGGAGAAAAATAATGACGCTCTACCAGGCCGTCGCACCGGAACGGACAAGCCGGATAAGCACGATGGATGTAGTGGCAGTCGTAGCGGGATCGCTGCTGCTGACCGTTTCGGCCAAGATCCAGGTGCCATTCTATCCCGTGCCGATGACCATGCAGACGCTTGTCGTCATCGGTCTCGGCCTGGCGCTTGGCCCGGTGCGCGGTGCCGCCGCCGTGGCGCTTTATCTGACGCAGGGTGCGCTCGGCCTGCCAGTCTTCGCCGGCACGCCGGAAAAGGGCATTGGTCTTGCCTACATGATGGGCCCGACCGGCGGTTATCTCGCTGGCTACCTGCCTGCTGCCGCGCTCGCTGGCTGGCTCGCCGAACGCGGTTGGGATCGCAATGCCTTCACCGCCATGCTGGCTGCACTGCTCGCCGGCGCTGTCATCTACGTGCCCGGCCTGCTCTGGCTCGGCAGCGTCGTTGGCTGGGACAAACCGGTGCTGGCCTTCGGGCTTTATCCCTTCATCCCGGGCGACGTCATGAAGGCCGTGCTTGCGGCAATCGCTTTTCCCGCCGCCTGGAAATGGCTTTCTCACAAGGGCATGAACTGATGCGCGCCGTACTCGAACAACTGGAAGCCCGCCGCGCCGAGGCCCGCCTCGGCGGTGGCCAGAAGCGCATCGACGCCCAGCACGCCAAGGGCAAGCTGACGGCGCGCGAACGCATCGACGTGCTGCTCGACGAAGGCTCCTTCGAAGAGTTCGACATGTATGTCACCCATCGTACCACCGAGTTCGGCATGGCCGAGCAGAAGGTGGCGGGCGACGGTGTCGTCACAGGCTGGGGCACCATCAACGGCCGCCTGGTCTACGTCTTTTCGCAGGACTTCACCGTGCTCGGCGGCTCGCTGTCCGAGACGCACGCGCAGAAGATCTGCAAGATCATGGACATGGCCGTGCGCAACGGCGCGCCGGTCATCGGCCTCAACGATTCCGGTGGCGCCCGCATCCAGGAGGGCGTTGCCTCGCTTGCCGGCTATGCCGATGTATTCAAGCGCAATGTCGACGCCTCGGGCGTGGTGCCGCAGATCTCGGTCATCATGGGCCCATGCGCCGGTGGCGCGGTCTATTCGCCCGCCATGACCGACTTCATCTTCATGGTGCGCGACTCGTCCTACATGTTCGTGACCGGTCCCGACGTGGTGAAGACCGTCACCAACGAGATCGTCACCGCCGAGGAACTCGGCGGCGCCCGCACCCACACCTCGAAATCCTCGGTCGCCGACGGCGCCTACGAAAACGATATCGAGGCGCTGGAGCAGGTTCGTCTGCTGTTCGACTTCCTGCCGCTCAACAACCGCGAGAAGCCGCCGGTCAGGCCGTTCCACGACGACCCGGCGCGGCTGGAAAAGCGGCTCGATACACTGATCCCCGACAGTGCGGCCAAGCCCTACGACATGAAGGAGCTGATCCTCGCCATTGCCGACGAGGGCGACTTCTTCGAAATCCAGGAGGCTTTCGCCAGGAACATCATCACCGGCTTCATGCGCATCGAGGGCCAGAGCGTTGGCGTCGTCGCCAACCAGCCGATGGTGCTGGCCGGCTGCCTCGACATTGACTCGTCACGCAAGGCAGCGCGCTTCGTGCGCTTCTGCGATGCGTTCTCGATCCCGATACTGACCTTGGTCGACGTGCCGGGCTTCCTGCCGGGTACGGCGCAGGAATATGGCGGCGTCATCAAGCACGGTGCCAAGCTGCTGTTCGCCTATTCGCAGGCGACCGTACCGATGGTCACGCTGATCACCCGCAAAGCCTATGGCGGCGCCTACGACGTCATGGCCTCCAAGCATATCGGTGCCGACATCAACTATGCCTGGCCGACGGCCGAGATCGCGGTGATGGGCGCCAAGGGCGCGACCGAGATTCTTTATCGTTCGGAACTTGGCGACGCAGACAAGATCGCCGCACGCACCAAGGAATATGAAGAACGCTTCGCCAATCCCTTCGTCGCCGCCGAGCGCGGTTTCATCGACGAAGTGATCATGCCGCATTCGTCGCGCCGCCGCATCGCCCGCGCCTTCGCCGCCCTGCGCGGCAAGAAGCTTGATGCGCCGTGGAAGAAGCACGACACGATACCGCTGTGAGCAGGTCAAAAATGTTCAAGAAAATCCTCATCGCCAATCGCGGCGAGATCGCCTGCCGGGTCATCAAGACGGCCAAGAAGCTCGGTATCGCAACGGTCGCGGTCTATTCCGATGCTGACCGCGAGGCCCTGCATGTGAAGATGGCCGACGAGGCCGTCCACATCGGCCCTGCGCCGTCGAACCAGTCCTACATCGTCATCCAGAAGATCATCGACGCGATCAGGCAGACCGGGGCGGATGCGGTGCATCCCGGTTATGGCTTTCTGTCGGAGAACGCGAACTTCGCCGAGGCGCTGAAGGCCGAGGGCGTCGCCTTCGTCGGACCGCCGCCCGTAGCGATCGAGGCGATGGGCGACAAGATCACCTCGAAGAAGATCGCGGCATCCGCCGGCGTATCGACAGTGCCCGGTCACATGGGCCTGATCGAGGACGCTGATGAGGCGGTGAAGATCGCCAATTCGATCGGCTATCCCGTCATGATCAAGGCCTCCGCCGGCGGCGGCGGCAAGGGCATGCGCATTGCATGGAACGACACCGAGGCCCGCGAGGGCTTCCAGTCATCGAAGAACGAGGCAAAATCGTCGTTCGGCGACGACCGCATCTTCATCGAGAAATTCGTCACCCAACCGCGCCATATCGAGATCCAGGTGCTGGGCGACCAGCACGGCAACCTCGTCTATCTCGGCGAGCGTGAATGCTCGATCCAACGCCGCAATCAGAAGGTTATCGAAGAGGCGCCGTCGCCCTTCCTCGACGCCGAGACCCGCAAGGCGATGGGCGAGCAGGCTGTCGCTCTTGGCAAAGCCGTCGGCTATTTCTCGGCCGGCACGGTCGAGTTCATCGTCGATGGCAACAGGAACTTCTATTTCCTCGAGATGAACACGCGTCTCCAGGTCGAGCATCCTGTAACCGAGCTGATCACCGGCATCGACCTCGTCGAAGAGATGATCCGCGTCGCCGCGGGCGAGAAGCTGCGCTTCAGCCAGGACGATGTGAAGCTCAACGGCTGGGCCATCGAGAGCCGCCTCTACGCCGAAGATCCTTATCGCAACTTCCTGCCGTCGATCGGCCGGCTGACCCGCTATCGCCCGCCGGTCGAAGGCAAGCGTGACGACGGCACCATCGTCCGCAATGACACCGGCGTATTCGAGGGCGGCGAAATCTCGATGTATTACGACCCGATGATCGCCAAGCTCTGCACTTTTGCTCCAGGAGAAGCGGCTCCCGCCCGCCTGGCGGCGATCGAGGCCATGGGCCGGGCGCTCGACGACTTCGAGGTCGAGGGCATCGGCCACAATCTGCCGTTCCTGTCGGCGGTCATGGACCAGGAGCGCTTCCGCTCAGGCGCGCTGACCACTGCATACATTGCCGAGGAATTCCCCGACGGCTTTGCCGGCGTGACACCTTCCGAGGCCGACGCCCGCAAGCTTGCCGCGGTGGCGGCGCTGATCAACCAGTCCGTACAGCGCCGCAGCGCCCAGATCTCGGGCTCGCTCGCCAACCACCAGCGCCCCGTCGGCGCCGACTGGGTGGTTACCCTTGCCGGCCTCACTCTGCCGCTCCATGTCAGGGACGGGGCGGACGGCACCGTGGTCGAATTCGATGACGGCGCAGCACTTGCGGTATCGAGCGACTGGCTGCCCGGCCACCCGCACGCCAACTTCGCCGTGGGCGGTACCTCCATCGGTGTCAAGGTTTCGCGCTCGGGCACCGGCTGGCGCCTGCGCTGGCGTGGCATGGATGTGATGACCCATGTGCGCAGCCCGCGCGTCGCCGAACTGGCGAAGCTGATGCCGGTGAAGCTGCCGCCCGACACCTCGAAGATGCTGCTCTGCCCGATGCCGGGGGTGGTGACGTCGATCCTGGTCAAGCAAGGCGACACCGTCGAGGCCGGCCAGTCGCTGGCGACAGTGGAGGCTATGAAGATGGAAAACGTGCTGCGCGCCGAGCGCAAGGGCACGGTCAAGCGCGTCGCGGCAACCGCAGGCGAAAGCCTCGCCGTCGACGAACTGATCATGGAATTCGAGTGAGGTGTGCCATGACTGACCGCCCAACAAAGGCCGACTGGCGCAAGCTCGCCGAACGCGAGATCAAGGCGTCGCCCGACACGCTGATCTGGAACACGCCCGAAGGCATCGACGTCAAGCCGCTTTACACGGCGGATGATCTCGAAGGCATCGACCATATCGGTTCGCTGCCAGGCATCGAACCGTTCCTGCGCGGCCCACGCGCCACCATGTATACCGGCCGCCCCTGGACGATCCGGCAATATGCCGGCTTCTCGACGGCGGAGGCTTCCAACAACTTCTACCGCAAGGCGCTAGCCGCCGGCCAGCAGGGCGTGTCGGTCGCCTTCGACCTCGCCACCCATCGCGGCTATGACTCGGACCATCCGCGGGTCGAGGGCGATGTCGGCAAGGCCGGAGTGGCTATCGATTCCGTAGAAGACATGAAGATTCTGTTCGACGGCATTCCGCTCGAGCAGATCTCGGTGTCGATGACAATGAACGGCGCGGTCATCCCGATCCTCGCCAATTTCATCGTCGCCGGCGAGGAACAAGGCGTGTCGCGCGACAAGCTTTCGGGGACCATCCAGAACGACATTCTCAAGGAGTTCATGGTCCGCAACACCTACATCTACCCGCCCGAGCCCTCGATGCGCATCGTTGCCGACATCATCGAGTACACGGCAAAGGAGATGCCTAAGTTCAACTCGATCTCGATCTCCGGCTACCACATGCAGGAGGCCGGCTCGACGCTGGTGCAGGAGCTCGCCTTCACTCTCGCCGATGGACGCGAATATGTGCGGGCGGCGCTGAAAAAGGGGCTTAATGTCGACGACTTCGCCGGCCGGCTGTCGTTCTTCTTCGCCATCGGCATGAACTTCTTCATGGAGGCGGCCAAGCTGCGGGCGGCGCGCCTGCTGTGGTCGCGCATCATGACCGAGTTCGAGCCCAAGAAGGCGTCGTCGCTGATGCTGCGCACGCATTGCCAGACCTCTGGCGTGTCGCTGCAGGAGCAGGACCCTTACAACAACATCGTCCGCACCGCCTTCGAGGCGATGTCGGCAGCTTTGGGCGGCACCCAGTCGCTGCACACCAACTCCTTCGACGAGGCGATTGCACTTCCGACCGAGTTTTCGGCTCGCATCGCCCGCAACACCCAGTTGATCCTCCAGCATGAGACGGGCGTGACCAAGGTCGTCGACCCGCTCGCCGGCTCCTATTATGTCGAGGCCCTGACCAACGACCTCGCCGAGAAGGCCTGGGCGCTGATTGAGGAGGTCGAGGCGATGGGCGGTATGACCAAGGCGGTCGCAACAGGCCTGCCCAAGCGCCTGATCGAAGAGGCCGCGACGCGCAAGCAGGCGGCGATCGACCGCGGCGACGAGGTCATCGTCGGCGTCAACAAGTACCGGCTCGAACAGGAAGACGAGATCGACATCCTCGAGATCGACAACTCGGCTGTCCGCCAGGCCCAGGTCGAGCGCATCGAGCGCACGCGCCGGCAGCGCGACCCCAAGCGGGTCGAGGCAGCAATTGTGGCGCTTGAACAGGTCGCGCGGACAGGGGAGGGCAACATCCTGGCCGCCGCCGTCGATGCCTCTCGCGCCCGCGCCACGGTCGGCGAGATTTCGGACGCAATGCGCCGCGCCTTCGGCGATCATGCGGCCGTGCCAGAGGTTGTCGAAAACGTCTATGGAAAGGCCTATGACGACGAGCCGGAGTTCCGGACTTTGGTCTCGCGACTGGAGCAGTTTGCCGGCTCACTAGGCGAGAAACCGCGTATCATGGTCGCCAAGCTTGGCCAGGACGGCCACGACCGCGGCGCCAAGGTGATCGCCTCGGCCTTCGGCGATATCGGCTTCGAGGTCATTGCCGGGCCGCTGTTTCAGACACCCGACGAGGCCGCGGACACCGCCATTGCCTCGAGGGTGCATGTCGTCGGCATGTCGTCGCTGGCCGCCGGCCACAAGACGCTCGCCCCACAGCTGGTCGGGGCACTCAAGGCCAAGGGTGCCGACAACATCATTGTCGTCGTCGGCGGCGTCATCCCGCGCCAGGACTACCAATATCTGCTCGACCATGGGGTGGCGGCAGTGTTCGGCCCTGGCACCAATGTGCTCGACGCGGCGCGGGCCGTGCTCGACCTGATGGAAGGCAAGCGCCGCAACCAGTGAGCGCCACACGAGGCGAAAAAGGCCCGCTAAAGCGGGCCTTTTTTGCATTTGGAGATAGACAAGAAGATCCTCAGGCCGACACCTGTTCGCGGTCGTGCTCCGCGATCATCTCGCGCAGCGCTTCCAGCACCGAGCCCTTGAGATCGGCCCGTTTCAGCGCGAACGCCACATTGGCCTGGATGAAACCTTCCTTGGAGCCGCAGTCGAACATGCGTCCCCCGAACGGGCGGGCGAAGAACGCCTGGTTGTCGGCAAGCCTGACCATCGCATCCGTCAGCTGGATCTCTCCGCCGGCGCCACGCGCCTGGGTGCCCAAAAGCGTGAAGATCTCCGGCTGTAGGATGTAGCGGCCGTTGATGTAGTAGGTCGACGGTGCATCGGCCGGCTTCGGCTTCTCCACCATCGCCGTCACCTCGAAGCCCGAGCCGGTGGCTTGGCCCTGGCCGACGATGCCGTATTTGTTGGTCTCATGCGACTGGCATTGCTCGACGGCAATCACATTGCCGCCGGTTTCGCCATAGAGCTCCATGATCTCGGCCAGACAGCCGCGCTTGCCGAACGACACCATATCGGGCAACAGCAGCGCGAACGGCTCGTCGCCGATGATGTCGCGGGCGCACCAGACGGCGTGGCCGAGGCCATGCGGCGCTTGCTGGCGGGTGAAGCTGGTGGTGCCGGGCACTGGCAGCAGCGTTTCCAGCGACTTGATCTCGGCGACCTTGCCGGCCTGCTCGAGCGTGCCGATCAGTTCGGGATGCAGGTCGAAATAGTCCTCGATGACGGCCTTGTTGCGGCCGGTGACGAAGACGATGTGCTCGACGCCGGCTTCCAGCGCCTCGTCGACGGCATACTGCACCACCGGCCGGTCAACCACCGGCAGCATCTCCTTCGGCATCGACTTTGTCGCCGGCAAAAACCGCGTGCCAAGACCAGCCACCGGAATGACTGCCTTGCGGACTTTCCTGATTGCCACTTCGTTCTCCCTCAGATGTTCAATGCTTGTCCCTTGCGACAGCAAATTCCATGCGGAAAATAACTGCTTGGCGCGGCTATAGTTCCCGACTGATGACAATATTGAGGCAGCCGGAATCGGCCTGAGCCAATCAGGCAATCAACAAAGATTTCAGTCTGTTATGGCTACGCGGCCTTGCGGCCGATGGAGACGTAGGTGATGCCGTGGCGGGCGACGACCGCCGGGTCGTAGAGATTGCGCCCGTCGAAGATGACGGCTGTCGAGAGCTGCTGCCTGATCAGCTCGAAGGATGGCGCCCGGAAGTTCTTCCATTCTGTGGCGATCAGCAGCGCATCCGCCCCGCGCAGGGCCGCCTCCTTGGTGCCGCACAGCAGAAGGTCGTCGCGCTGGCCGTAGATCTGCTGCGCCTCGTTCATCGCCTCGGGATCGTAGGCCTGGACCTTGGCGCCTGCGGCCCACAGCGCTTCCATCAGCACGCGCGCCGGCGCCTCGCGCATGTCGTCGGTGTTGGGCTTGAACGACAGTCCCCACAGCGCAAAGGTCTTTCCCTGGAGATCCCCGTTGAAATGCGCCTTCACCTTGTCGAACAGCACCGCCTTCTGGGCGTTGTTGCGGTCTTCGACCGACTGCAAGAGCACCGGCTCGAAACCGACGTCTTCGGCCGTGCGGATCAGCGCACGCACGTCCTTGGGGAAACACGAGCCGCCATAGCCGAGGCCGGGATAGATGAAGTGGTAGCCGATGCGCGGGTCCGAGCCGATGCCCTTGCGCACCTCCTCGATGTCGGCACCAAGCAGCTCAGCGAGATTGGCCATCTCGTTCATGAAGCTGATCTTGGTCGCCAGCATGCAATTGGCGGCGTATTTGGTGAACTCGGCCGAGCGCACGTCCATGACGATGATCTTCTCATGGTTGCGGTTGAACGGCGCGTAGAGCTCGCGCATCACCGCTTCGGAGTTTTCGCTCTCGGTGCCGACGATGATGCGGTCGGGCTTCATGCAGTCGGCAACCGCCGAGCCTTCCTTCAGGAATTCCGGATTGGAGACGACGTCGAAGGCGAGATCGTCCCGCCCGCGCGCCTTCAGCGCCGCCGCAATCGCCTCGCGCACCTTGTCGGCGGTGCCGACTGGCACGGTCGACTTGCCGACGACGATCTTGGGCTCGTCCATCTCGCGGCCGATCGCATCGGCCACCGACAGCACATATTTCAAGTCCGCCGAGCCGTCCTCGCCTTGCGGCGTGCCGACAGCGATCATCTGGATCTCGCCATGGCGCACGGCCATCGCCGCATCGGTGGTGAAAACGATACGGCCGGCAGCGTGGTTCTCGCGCACCAAAGCCTCCAGCCCGGGCTCGAAGATCGGGATGAAACCCTGGTTCAGCCGCTCGACCTTGGCTGCATCGATATCGACGCAGACGACGTCATGCCCGACCTCGGCCAACACCGCCGCCTGTACCAGACCAACATAGCCAATGCCGAAAACAGTCAGATTCATAGGCCAGATCCTATTCGCGCCCGTGCGCTTCGCACGCGCTTGATACAGGAATTTGACAGCGCGTAGAAGTTCAGACGGCTACTGAATGGCGGGCCGCTCCCTGGCCGAGATAAACGTCGAAGCGCGCCGCAATCGAACGCACGAAAGGTTTGCCACGCTCGGTGACGACAAAGCGGTTGCCGGAGCGGATGAAGATGCCGTCGCGATCACCGGTGGCCACAAGTTCGGCCTCGGCAATCACCGTGCGTGCAGCATCGCCGAAACGGCACAGCAATTCGCAGCGCGAGAACGAGAAATCGCACATCAGCCGTTCGATGACCCAGGAGCGCATGCGGTCCGCATCGCTGAGCGCCACGCCGCGCACGGTGGCCAACCCGCCTGCGAGCACGCGGCGTTCATATTCACCCGTCGCCGGCATGTTCTGGACATAACCCTGAGGCAGAAGCCCGATCGACGATGCGCCGAGCCCAATCAGCGCGTCGGCCTGGTCTGTCGTGTAACCCTGGAAGTTGCGGCGCAGCGTGCCCGAGCGTGCTGCGACGGCAAGGCTGTCGTCGGGCAGCGCGAAATGATCCATTCCGACGGCCTCGTAGCCTGCAGCCAGGATCAGCCGGGTCGCCACCTCGGCCTGCTCCAGCCGTGCCGAGGCATCCGGCAGAAGCGCCTCATCGATCATCGTCTGGTGCTTCTTCATCCACGGCACATGCGCATAACCGAACAAGGCGATACGATCCGGGCGAAGCGACAGCACCGACTCCGTCGTCGTTGCGATGCTGTCGAGCGTCTGGTGCGGCAGACCATAGAGCATGTCGAGATTGACCGAACCCACGCCGCGCGCCCTCACCGCATCGACGACCGACTTCGTCTGCTCGAAAGTCTGTTCGCGGTTGATGGTCTGCTGCACGCGCGGATCGAAATCCTGCACGCCAAGGCTGGCGCGCGTCATGCCGATGGCGGCCAGCGCATCGAAACGCGCCTCGTCCATGTCGTTGGGGTCCATCTCGACGCTGATTTCGGCATCTGGTGCGAAGGCAAAGCTCGAGCGCATTCTTTCGCCCAGCGCACGGATGTGCTCCGGCTTGAGCAGCGTCGGCGAACCACCGCCGAAATGCAGCGCCGTGACATTGAGCCTTTTGCCGGTGAGTGCCGCGACCGTCTCGATCTCGGCGTCGAGCGCCTGGAGATAGCGCTCGACCGGATCGTACTGGCGCGTCTGCTTGGTGTGGCAGGCGCAGAACCAGCACAGCCGGTCGCAATAGGGAATATGGACATAGAGCGATCCCGACGCCCCCTTGGGCAGCGCGCGCAACCAGTCGCCATAGGTCGCCGACGACACCTCGGCATTGAAGTGCGGCGCGGTCGGATAGCTGGTGTAGCGCGGCACGGGCGCTGCGTATTTCTCGACGAGGGTCTTGTCCATGAGGGTCTCCGTCTTTGCCACAGACTGGAACCCGAGCGCCTCGACTGCCTTGACCTGGATCAACCCTTTATATGTGCGGACACAATGACACGGTTCCTTTTCCTGATGCCGGCACCTAGATTGGGCAAATCAGACGGCCGGACGATGCGATGACCATTCGCCAGGACATTCACAACTCGGAGATTCCAGCGCTGTGCCGCTCCTGCGAGGCACGGCACCGTGGCGTCTGCGGCGCACTGACGTCCGAGCAGTTGGTCGAGCTCAGCCGCCACACGACCAAGCGCAAGGTCGAACCGGGCACGGTGCTGGTGTCGGATGCCGACACTATCGACAGCTATGCCAATGTGCTGTCAGGCGTGGTCAAGCTGACCAAAACGCTGCCCGATGGCCGCCAGCAGATCGTCGGCCTGCAGTTTGCTCCTGATTTCATCGGCCGGCCGTTCAAGCGGGAAAGCTCGATCACCGCCGAAGCGGCGACGCCGGTGCGTGTCTGCGCCTTTCCCAAGACGTCGCTCGACCGGATGATCGAGCTGTCGCCGGAGCTAGGGCACCGGCTGCATGTGCAGGCGCTCAACGAACTGGACGACGCACGCGACTGGATGCTGACCCTCGGTCGCAAGACCGCCGCCGAGCGCGTCGCCTCGTTCCTGCATCTGATTGCGCGCCATGCCGATCCCGAAACGGAGCTCGATGGCGAGGTCAGCTTCGACCTGCCCTTGACCCGCGCCGACATCGCCGACTTCCTCGGCCTGACCATCGAGACGGTCAGCCGCCAGCTAACCAAGCTGCGCAAGGACGGCGTGATTTCAGTCGAGCACAACCGCCACATCACCGTCTTCGACCTCTCCAAGCTCGAACGCCGCGCCAACATCTGAGGCTGGGAGATCCAAAGCTGCCTCAGGGCTCCAGCGTCAGCTGGGCGATGACGTGGTCATGTTCAAAGGCGATGTGGCGCCTGAGCGCACCGAAGAAGCCGCGCAGCATGAAACCCAGTGTCTCGGGATTCTCAGGCCTGCCGCGGCGAGCCGTTGCCCTGAGCGTATCGCGCAGTTCGGCGGCATAACCCTCATCCTCGAAATGCTCGTTCTTGAGCCGGGCGATCGTCTTGCGCGTCTCGGCGCTGTGCAGCAGCCGGGCGGCGAAATACGGATAAACCCGCTGCTCCTCGAAACGATGGATCTTGACCATCTGCGGTCCCAGCGCCCGCGCCGCCAGCAGGCACTCTCGCCGGTCGAGCCCCGGCAGTGAATCGGCGATTGCCTCCAGTCGATGGCACAGGACGAGCTTGGCGGCATGCGCCCGCCGCATCGCTGCGACGGCGTCCTGCAGGGCCGTGTCCTCCGATCCGACCGTCATCTGACTGCGTGCACTCATCTTGTCTCGAGGTTCCTCTTTGCCCCGGAAGCTGATCTGACACGCGCGGCTTGACCTTGATCCAGATCAAGGCAGTGTAGGCAACTGTCGTAGAAGTGTGGCGTCTGGCGCCGGCGAGGGACCTTTCGGCGCCCAGATTTCGTCGGGGATCGCTATGAAATACGGAATGGAAGTCATCCTGCTGGCATTGGCGGCGTTCGCCGCCTTGCTTGGCGCCGCCTTTGCGCAGGACAACCAGTTCGGCGCTCACATGTGGGTGCTGTTCTTCGTGCTGACGGCAGGCGCCGTCGTGCTGATGCGCAGCAGCAGCTACGCACCGGTCGATATCCTCGCGGAGGACAAGTCGGCCTACATGGACGGACCGGTGCGCTATGGCGTCATTGCCACGGTGTTCTGGGGCGTCGTCGGCTTCCTGGTCGGCGTCGTTGTGGCGGCCCAGCTCGCCTTCCCCGACCTCAACATCGAGCCCTGGCTCAACTTCGGCCGCGTTCGCCCGCTGCACACCTCGGCGGTCATCTTCGCCTTCGGCGGCAACGCGCTGATCGCCACCTCCTTCTACGTCGTCCAGCGCACCTCACGGGCCCGTCTCTTCGGCGGCAATCTCGCCTGGTACGTGTTCTGGGGCTACCAGCTTTTCATCGTGCTCGCCGCCACCGGCTACCTCCTGGGCATCACCCAGAGCCGCGAATATGCCGAGCCCGAATGGTATGTCGACATCTTCCTGACGGTCGTCTGGGTCGCCTATCTGGTCGTCTTCCTCGGCACGATCCTGAAGCGCAAGGAGCCGCATATCTATGTGGCCAACTGGTTCTACCTCGCCTTCATCGTCACCATCGCGATGCTGCACGTCGTCAACAACCTGGCGGTGCCCGCCTCCTTCCTCGGCTCCAAGAGCTATTCGCTGTTCTCGGGCGTGCAGGACGCGCTGACACAGTGGTGGTACGGGCACAACGCGGTCGGCTTTTTCCTGACCGCCGGCTTCCTCGGCATGATGTACTATTTCGTGCCCAAGCAGGCCGGACGCCCCGTCTATTCCTACCGTCTGTCGATCATCCACTTCTGGTCGCTGATCTTCCTCTACATCTGGGCCGGCCCGCATCACCTGCACTACACCGCCCTGCCCGACTGGGCGCAGACGCTCGGCATGGTGTTCTCGATCATGCTGTGGATGCCGTCCTGGGGCGGCATGATCAACGGCCTGATGACGCTGTCTGGCGCCTGGGACAAGATCCGCACCGATCCGATCATCCGCATGATGGTCGTCGCCATCGCTTTCTACGGCATGTCGACCTTCGAAGGCCCGATGATGTCGATCAAGGCGGTCAACTCGCTCAGCCACTACACCGAGTGGACGATCGGCCATGTCCATTCCGGCGCGCTTGGTTGGAACGGCATGATCACCTTCGGCGCCATCTACTTCCTGGTGCCGCGCCTGTGGGGTCGCGAACGGCTCTATTCGATGCGCCTGGTCACCTGGCATTTCTGGCTCGCCACGCTCGGCATCGTCGTCTACGCGGCGGTCATGTGGGTTGCCGGCATCAGCCAGGGCCTGATGTGGCGCGAATACGACGAGCAGGGTTTCCTGGTCTATTCCTTCGCCGAAAGCGTCGCTGCCATGAAGCCCTATTACATCGTCCGCACCATCGGCGGCCTGATGTTCCTCGCCGGCGCACTGGTCATGGCCTGGAACGTCTACATGACGATCCGCGGCTACCAGCGCCAGGAAGAGCCGCTGCCCGGCTCGGCTCCCGCACTCCAGCCCGCCCAGTAAGGATTTGAGACATGGCACTGCTCGACAAACACAAGACAATCGAGAAGAACGCTACCCTGCTCCTGGTCGGCACGCTGTTCGTGGTCAGCATCGGCGGTCTCGTCCAGATCACGCCGCTGTTCTATCTCGAAAACACCATCGAGAAGGTCGAGGGCATGCGGCCCTACTCGCCGCTGGAGCTGGCCGGACGCAACATCTACATCCGCGAGGGTTGCTACACCTGCCATAGCCAGATGATCCGCCCCTTCCGTGACGAGGTCGAACGCTACGGCCACTACAGCCTGGCGGCGGAGTCGATGTACGACCATCCCTTCCAGTGGGGATCCAAGCGCACCGGCCCCGACCTTGCCCGCGTCGGCAACCGCTACTCCAATGAATGGCACGTCCAGCATCTGGTCGAGCCGCGTTCGGTGGTGCCGGAATCGATCATGCCGAGCTACGCCTTCCTCAAGGAGACGCCGCTCGCCGTGAAGAACATCAGCTACGATCTCATCGCCAACCGCCGCGTCGGCGTGCCCTACAGCGACGAGATGATCGCCAGCGCCGACGCCGACCTTAAGGCGCAGGCCGACCCGAACGCCGACACCTCGGGTCTTCTGGCACGCTATCCCAAGGCCAAGCTGGGCGACTTCGACGGCAATCCGGCAACTCTGACCGAAATGGATGCGCTGGTTGCCTATCTGCAGATGCTCGGCACGCTGGTCGACTTCTCGACCTACGATCCGGCAACCGGCTACCGCTAAGGAGATACGTCATGGACTACACGACGTTGCGACATTTCGCGGACAGCTGGGGGCTGCTTGCGATGACCGTATTCTTCATCGGCGCGGTTGTGTTCGCGCTTCGCCCCGGCAGCAAGGAAGCTGCCGAGCGGGCGGCCCAAATTCCGCTCAAGGAGGACTGATCTGTGAGCGAAAAGCATATCGACGAATTGTCCGGCGTCGAAACAACCGGACACGAATGGGACGGCATCCGGGAACTCAACAATCCGATGCCGCGCTGGTGGTTGTGGACCTTCTACGCCACCATCGTCTGGGCGCTGGCCTACACCATTGCCTATCCGGCCTGGCCGATGATCAGCAGCGCCACATCGGGCATGCTCGGTTATTCGAGCCGCGCCGAGGTGCAGACAGAACTGGCAGCCGCCGAACAGGCCAAGAGCGCCTATGTCGAGGCGGTCAAGGCGAAGAGCGTCGACGAGATCCTCGCCGACGACAATCTGCGCCAGTTCGCCACTGCTGCCGGTTCTGCCGCGTTCAAGGTCAACTGCATCCAGTGCCACGGTTCCGGCGCGCAGGGGTCGCCCGGCTTCCCCAATCTCAATGACGACGAATGGCTGTGGGGCGGCAAGATCGACCAGATCTACCAGACCATCGCACACGGCGTCCGATTTGCCGGCGACGAGGAAACGCATGCCTCGGAGATGCCGGCCTTTGCCGAGATCCTCGAGCCGCAGCAGGTCAACGAGGTCGCGGCCTATGTCGCCAGCCTCTCGGGTACCGCCGACACGCCCGATCTGGTTCCCGCCGGCGCCAAGGTCTTCGCCGACAATTGCGCCGCCTGTCACGGCGAGAACGCCAAGGGCAACAAGGAGATGGGCGCGCCCGACCTGACGGACGCCATCGCGCTCTACGCCTCGGGCCAGGCGGCGATCGCCCAGCAGGTCCGCCATCCCAAGCACGGCGTGATGCCGGCCTGGGGCGCCCGGCTCGGGGACGTGAAGGTCAAGGAACTTGCCATCTTCGTCCATTCGCTCGGCGGCGGCGAATAACCCTCCAACGCTCCCGGGGCGATGGATGAAGGACGAAGAGAGGCTCGGCAGGGATGTCGGGCCTCTTTTGCACGTAGGCAGGCCGAAGCCGGGTCGGGGTTGACCTGGGTCAAGGCCGCGAGACGGCCGATGAGGCAAAGACGTGACGACCTTGCCGATTTGTCCGGCAGGCGTCCAGCAGGAGACGAGAATGCTTGACGAACAGGACGTGGAGAGGCTCGAAGTCGAGGCGGTCAATTCGGCCAAGACCCGCCAGCCACTCTACACTGCGCGCAAGAAGGTCTTTCCCAAGCGCGCCGCGGGCAATTTTCGCCGGTTCAAGTGGCTGGTCATGCTGGTCACGCTTGGCATCTACTACCTGACGCCGTGGATCCGCTGGGACCGCGGCCCCTATGCTCCCGACCAGGCCGTCCTGCTCGACATCGCCAACAGGCGCTTCTACTTCTTCGCCATCGAGATCTGGCCGCAGGAATTCTTCTACGTCGCCGGCCTCCTGGTCATGGCCGGCATCGGCCTTTTCCTCGTTACCTCGACGGTTGGCCGCGCCTGGTGCGGCTACACCTGCCCGCAGACCGTGTGGGTCGACCTCTTCCTCGTGGTCGAGCGCGGAATCGAGGGCGACCGCAATGCCCGCATCAAGCTCGACAGCGCGCCCTGGTCCTTCGACAAGCTGTGGAAGCGTGTTTCCAAGCATGCGATCTGGCTGGTCATTGCGGTGGCCACCGGTGGCGCCTGGATCTTCTACTTCGCCGATGCGCCCAAGCTGCTTGGCGACTTCGTCAGCGGCCAGGCGGATCCCGTCGCCTACATCACCGTCGCCATCCTGACCGCCACGACCTACGTCTTCGGCGGGCTGATGCGCGAACAGGTCTGTACCTACATGTGCCCATGGCCGCGCATCCAGGCAGCGATGCTGGACGAGAACTCGCTGACCGTCACCTACAACGACTGGCGTGGCGAACCCCGCACCCGCCACGCCAAGAAGGCAGCGGCCGAAGGCTTGTCGGTCGGCGATTGCGTCGACTGCAACGCCTGCGTCGCCGTCTGCCCGATGGGCATCGACATCCGCGACGGCCAGCAGCTCGAATGCATCACCTGCGCGCTGTGCATAGACGCCTGCGACAGCGTCATGGACAAGATCGGCAAGGAACGCGGCCTGATCTCCTACGCGACGCTGGCCGACTACCAGTCGAACATGGCGATTGCCACCAACCCCGAAACCGGCGCGATCGACCCGAAGCGGGTGCGCGACACCAAGGGCAAGTTCAGCGACAAGGTCTCGCATTTCCACTTCCGCCGCCTCTTCCGGCTGCGCACCTTGATCTATGCCGGTGCCTGGAGCCTGATCGGCGTGGCCCTGCTCGTTGCCCTGTTCAGCCGCGACCGGCTCGACATCAACGTGCTGCAGGACCGCAACCCGCAATTTGTCGTCCTCTCCGACGGCTCGATCCGCAACGGCTACACCGTCAAGCTGCTCAACATGGTTCCCGAACCTCGGACTCTGACGCTGAGCCTCGACGGCCTGCCCGGCGCGCAGATGAGCGTGGTCGGCATGAGCCAGGCCGAGAGCCGCTCGGTTTCGGTCAATGCCGAGCCTGACAAACTGACGACAATGAAGGTCTATGTGCGGCTGCCGCGCGACAACCTCGGTGAGGCACATAGCTTCAACTTCGTGGTCGAGGATAAGGCGAGTTCCGAACGGGACACTTATGCTGCAAAATTCAACGTCCCGGAGGGCAGATAGATGAGCACCGTTCAGCCAAAGCAGTTCACCGGCTGGCATATGCTGGCCATCATGGTTGCCTTCTTCGGCGTCATCATCTCCGTCAACCTTTTGATGGCGACCTTTGCCAACACCAGCTGGACCGGCCTCGTCGTCCAGAACACCTATGTCGCCAGCCAGCAATTCAACGAAAAGCAGGCTGAGTCGCGGGCCCAGGCGGCACTTGGCTGGAAAGGGTCCCTGACCATCGCCAATGGCAGGATCAGCTATCACCTCGTCGACGCCTCCGGATCAGCCATCCCGGTTGACGGCGTTACCGCCTCATTCCGCCGTCCGGCCTACGAAAAGGAGGACTGGCAGGCGACGCTGGCACGCGGCGCCGACGGCGCGTTTGCGGTCACAGCCGAGGTCCGTGACGGCATCTGGATCGTCGACACCGAGGCGAAGGTGACCAACGGCGCGCCCTACCGCGAGGCACGCCGCATCACGGTGAGCAATGGAGGGCTGAAATGAGCTGCTGCGCTCCCGACATCGATACGTTGCAAGGCCTGCCCCTGGGTGCCGCCAAGGGCCCATCGCGCGAGGAACTGACACTGTCGAGCCGCACCCTGCCGGATGGGTTGCGCCAGAGCGATCTCGCCGTGCCCGGTGTCCACTGCGGCGCCTGCATCACCAACATCGAAAAGGCGCTGGGCAGCCTCGACGGCGTCGAGCAGGCCCGCGTCAACCTGTCGACCCGCCGCGTGTCGGTGCGCTGGCGCGACGACGCCGGGGCACCGCCTCTGTCCGACGCACTGGCAAGGCTGGGCTACGAGAGCCATCTGTTCGAACAGAGCGCCGACGACAAGGACGAGACGCTTGCCGAGCTGATCCGCGGGCTCGGCATTGCCGGCTTCGCCGCCGGCAACATCATGCTGCTGTCGGTGTCGGTATGGTCGGGCGCGACAGACGCCACACGCGACCTGTTCCACTGGCTGTCCGCGCTGATCGCCCTGCCCGCACTGGCCTATGCCGGTCGCATCTTCTTCCGCTCGGCCTGGGGCGCTCTGAGCAACGGCCGCACCAACATGGACGTGCCAATCTCCATCGGCATTCTGCTCGCCTACAGCCTGAGTCTCTACGACACCGCCAACAGCGGCCCGCACGCCTATTTCGACGCCTCCGCCTCGCTGCTGTTCTTCCTGTTGATCGGCCGCACGCTCGACCACGTCATGCGCGAGCGTGCCCGCGTCGCCGTCAAGGGCCTTGCCCGGCTTGCCGCACGCGGCGCGACGGTGCTGCAGGCAGACGGCACAAGCGCCTACCTGCCAGTCCAGGAGATCGAGCCCGGCATGCAGATTCTGCTCGCCGCAGGCGAACGCGTGCCTGTCGACGCCACGGTCATCAAGGGACGTTCCGAGCTCGACTGCGCCATCGTCTCAGGCGAAAGCGATCCGGTTGCCGTGGAGTCAGGCACCGCACTGCGCGCCGGTACCCTCAACCTGACCGGCCCGCTGACCATCGAAGCAACAGCCAAGGCGCAGGATTCTTTCCTCGCCGAGATGACACGGCTGATGGAAGCCGCCGAAAGCGGCCGTGGCGGCTATCGCCGCATCGCCGACCGGGCCGCAGCGCTTTATGCGCCGGTCCTGCATCTCACCGCCTTCCTGACCTTCGTCGCCTGGATGGTCGCCGACGGCAACTGGCACCAGGCGATCACCATTGCCATTGCCGTGCTGATCATCACGTGTCCCTGCGCGCTTGGGCTTGCCGTGCCGATCGTGCAGGTGGCAGCGGCCCGCCGCCTTTTCGAGAACGGCATCATGGTCAAGGATGGTTCGGCCATGGAGCGCCTGGCCGAAATCGATACGGTCGTGTTCGACAAGACCGGCACGCTGACCCTCGGCATGCCCCGGCTGGTAAATGCCGACGAGATATCGGTGGAAAAGCTGTCCCTGGCCGCCGCGATCGCGCTGCATTCGCGTCACCCGATCTCGCGAGCGCTTGCCGAAACGCAGGTCAACAAGCCGGCAAAGGATTGGCAGTTCGACAGCATCGACGAAGTTCCCGGCTTCGGCCTCGAGGCACGTCTGGGTGGCGATACTTACCGCCTCGGACGCGCTGCCTGGGCACTGGGCGAGCCGGTGTCCTCCCTTGGAACGGTCCTGTCCAGGAACGGCAATGAGCTTGCCGCCTTTGCTTTCGAGGACCGGCTGCGCGCCGGCGCCTCTGAAGCCGTTGGGCAGTTGCGCGGCGCGGGCCTGTCGGTCGAGATCGTTTCCGGCGACCGGCCGGAGGTCGTCAACGCCGTCGCAAGGTCATTGGGCATAACAAGCGCCTCCGCTGGTGTGCTGCCAAGCGGCAAGGTCGAACGTCTCGAGGCGCTCAAGGCGGAAGGCCGCAAGGTGCTGATGGTCGGCGACGGGCTCAATGACGCGCCCGCACTGGCCACGGCCCATGTGTCGATTGCCCCCGCCAGTGCTGCGGACATCGGCCGCAGCGCCTCCGATTTCGTCTTCCTGCGCGAAAGCCTGGTTGCCATCCCACTCGCTCTGGCCACCTCGCGCGAGGCGAACAAGCTGATCCGCCAGAACCTGGTGCTGGCGATCATCTACAACGCCATTGCCGTGCCGATCGCGCTGTTCGGCTACGTCACCCCGCTTGTCGCGGCGCTCGCAATGTCTGTGTCTTCGGTTATTGTGATCGCCAACGGATTGCGCCTCGGCACCGGCAAGGCGCCGGAGCCAAAGGTGGCGGCAATCCCGGCCGAGGCGTATCCGACCAAGGAGGCGATGGCATCATGAGCGGTCTGCTGGTTCTTCTGCCTGTCGCATTGTTTCTCGGCGGGCTCGGGCTCGCGGCCTTCCTCTGGTCGCTGCGCAGCGGCCAGTACGAGGACATGGACGGTGCGGCAGAACGCATCCTGATCGACGACGATTGATCCTTCTCGAAGGTGCGGCCTTTGACCGAAATCCCGGGGATCGCTGGCGATCTCCGGGCTTTTGCATTGGGGCAAGACATTTCGCAAAGGACAAAAAGGCTGCGGCCGGGCGAAGGCCTGTGCTAACAGGACGACATGGCGCAAAAGAAAGCTCACGAAGTCGACTCCTGGCTGGCACGGCCCTCCTCCGAGGCCGTGATCGTGCTGATCTACGGTCCAGACCGTGGCCTCGTTTCCGAGCGCGCAGCAGCCTTTGCAGCCAAGACCGGCCTGCCGCTCGATGACCCCTTCTCCGTGGTCAAGCTCGACGCCGCCGATGTCGAACGCGACAGCGGCCGTCTGGTCGACGAAGCCCGCACCGTGCCGATGTTTGCGCCGCGCCGACTGATCTGGGTGCGCAATGCCGCGGCCCAGAAGAGCCTCGCCGACGACGTGAAAGCGCTGGCCGGCGATCCGCCGCGTGACGCGATCGTCCTGATCGAGGCACAAGACCTCAAGAAGGGCGCTCCTTTGCGTACCATCGTCGAGGGCGCTTTTGCCGGCATGGCCCTGCCCTGCTACGGCGACGAAGCACGCGATCTCGAAACCATCATCGACGACGAACTCCGTATAGCGAACCTGACCATGGCGATGGACGCGCGCAACGCGCTGCGCCGCAGCCTCGGCGGCGACCGGCTCGCCACACGCGGCGAGATCCAGAAGTTGACGCTTTACGCCATGGGCAAGGGCGAAATCTCGCTCGAAGACGTAAAGGACATGATCGGCGACGTCTCGGCCCTGTCACTCGACGACGCCGTCGACGCGGCGCTGGGCGGCAACATTGCCGAGTTCGACCTTGCCTTCACCAAGCAGTGCCAGAACGGTAGCCAGGCGGCACAGCTGCTCGCCGCCGCCATGCGCCACCTTCTCAGCATCCAGCTGATGCGCGGCGATCTCGAGAGCGGCAACCGTAATGCCGCCGCGGTCATTGCGGCAGCGCGGCCGCCTGTCTTCTTCGCCCGCAAGCGTGCGGTCGAGCGCGCCCTGACCAGCTGGAATTCAGCTTCGCTCACCCGCGCCCTGACCCGTCTGCAGGCCACGACGCTGCAGACGCGACGGCGTCCCGAACTCGCTGTGGCCCTGGCGCGCCAAGCTCTTCTCGGGATCGCGGTAGAGGGTGCACGGCTCGCCGCCGGCAGGCGCTAGGCCCAATGTTCTTGCGCAGCAAAGCTCGTGCAGCTGAGCTTGAGCACGACAAAAAACGCCGGCTAACAAGCCGGCGTTTTCGTAGCAAGAATCAATAGATTCAATCACATAGATTCGTTCTTCAGCCGGCGGCAGAGGTCGTCGAGCTGTTCGAGCGAGCGGTAGGCGACGCGCACTTCGCCGCCGCCCTTTTCCTTGTGGGCGATGGAGATCCGCATACCGACGACGTCTGACAGGAGTTTTTCCAGTGCCGCAGTGTCGGGATCCTTGTCCACGGCGCGCCGCTGCTTCTCTTCAGCGACGGCGGATGCCGGCAGCTGCGCCAGCGCTTCGGCCTGGCGCACCGAAAGGCCATCCTCGACGATGCGCTTGGCCAGCCCGACTGGGTCGGCGGCGGTGATCAGCGCGCGCGCATGACCGGCCGACAGCTCGCCATTCACCAGCATATCGCGAACGACGTCGGGCAGTTTGAGCAGCCGCAGCGTGTTGGCGACGTGGCTGCGGCTTTTGCCGATCACCTGACCTAGATCAGCCTGAGTGTAGTTGTGGTCGTCGATGAGCTGCTGGTAGCCGAGCGCTTCTTCAATCGCATTGAGGTCGGTACGCTGGACGTTTTCGATAATCGCCAGCTCGAGCGCCGTGCGATCGTTGACCTCACGCACGATGACGGGGATTTCGTTGACGCCTGCACGCTGCGCGGCGCGCCAGCGACGCTCACCGGCGATGATTTCATAGCGTCCTGCCTGCGCTGCCGGGCGCACCACCACCGGCTGCACCAAACCGTGCTCTCGGATCGACTGCGCCAGATCAGCCAGATCGGCCTCTGCAAAATGCCGGCGTGGATTGCGCGGATTGGGGCTCACGAATTCGATCGGTACCCGCCCGTCGGCCAGCGCCGCAGGCTTTTCCGGCTCCGCCGGCTTGTCCATTTCACCGATCAGAGCTGCGAGGCCTCGTCCGAGCCGCTTTCTGGAAAGGTCTTCGCTCATATTCTTCTTCTTTTCCGGATTGTTTCGGTATCGAATCGGTTACGCGGCGCGCAGCTTGCGCTCACGCCTGATCACTTCGGAAGCCAACTGCAGATAGGCTTGGCTACCCGAGCACTTCAGGTCGTAGAGGATCGCCGGCTTGCCATAGGATGGCGCCTCGGAGATACGCACATTGCGCGGGATCACCGTGTCATAGACCTTCTCGCCCATATGGGCGCGCACGTCTTCGACCACCTGGTTGGCCAGATTGTTGCGTCCATCGAACATGGTGAGGACGATGCCCTGTATGGTCAGGTCGGGATTGATCGTCTGACGAACTTGATTCACCGTCTCAAGCAACTGGCTCAAGCCCTCGAGCGCAAAGAATTCGCACTGCAGCGGCACAAGCACTGAGTCCGCCGCCGCCATCGAATTCAGGGTCAGCAGGTTGAGCGACGGCGGGCAATCGATCAGCACGTAACTATAGGCTGCCGAGCGATTGGCGGCCGCCCGCAGCGCATTGCGCAGCTTGAGCACGCGATCCGCCGCGGAGGCGATTTCCATTTCGATTCCAAGCAGATCGAGCGTCGACGGCACCAGCGACAGACCGGGAACGGCTGTCTCAATCGCCGCTTCCTCGATGGTCAGCTGGCCGGTCAGCACGTCATATGACGACACACTGCGGTCGCGGCGGTCTACGCCCAGGCCGGTACTTGCGTTACCCTGTGGATCGAGGTCGATGATGAGAACGCGCTCACCGATCGCGGCAAGTGCTGTCGCCAGATTGATGGCCGTCGTCGTCTTGCCGACGCCGCCCTTCTGATTGGCTACTGTGATGATTCTTGGCGTGTTTTTCATGGCTCGACTGCTGTCTTTCGTCTCAAAACAAGCGTCGCTCAAGCGCGACGCAGGTTCCGAATCTCGAGGATGACTCCCTGCGCGTCGGTCAGGCTGGGATGTTCTACCAGATCGAATCGCCACTGATGAGCGCTATCTTCGATCTCCTGGCGGTAATCCCGGCCTTTATGAAACAGCGCCACCGTTCCGGCCTCCAGCCATGGTGCCGACAGCTCCAGGAGCAGCGGTAGTGGTGCCAAAGCGCGTGCACTCAATATATCGGGTGCGGTGATGATGTCATGCACATCCTCGATGCGCTTGGAGTGAACCTTGGCCGGCAACCCGAGTTCGCCGACAACCGCCTGCAGGAAACCGGTTTTCTTGCGATTGCTTTCGACCAGATCGATGGACGCGCCCGACCGGTCTGCGATCATCGTCCCAATGATCAAGCCGGGAAAGCCACCACCTGAACCGATGTCGAGCCACTTCTTGGCGTCACCGCCAAGTTTCACGACCTGTGCGCTGTCGAGGATGTGACGTTCCCACACCTCGTTGAGCGTCGACGGCGCTACGAGATTTATCCTCTGCGCCCACTTGCGAAACACGCGTTCGAAGGCCTGAAGGCGTTCGAATGTTTCACGTGAAACTGGCCCTGCGATATCTTGCAACCGGGAATAGCTACTGTCTGCAGTCACGCGGCACCTTTCCGGGATAGCACCTCGGCATTGCGTACATGGGCCAGGATGATGGCCAACGCGGCCGGCGTCATGCCGTCTATCCTTTGCGCCTCCGCCAGGGACCGCGGCCGACGAAGCTTCATCTTCTGCCGCAGCTCGTTGGAAAGGCCGGGAACCGACTCAAAATCAAGCGCTTCGGGGATGGTTCTCTCCTCTTCCTTGAGGATCAATGCCGCATCGGCCTTCTGCCGGTCCAGATAGACAGCATATTTGGCTTCAATTTCAATCGCTTCAGCTGTCTTGCCGTCAATCGACGCAAGCTCTGGCAAGACCTTAACAAGTTGCTTGAGGTCAATGTCGGGATAAGCCAGCAACTCATAGAGTGAGCGTTTGACGCCGTCGAGATTAACTTCGATGCCATGGCGGCGCGCCTCGTTGGGCGACAAGCTGTGTGACTTCGTCAGCGCACGAACCGTGTCGACGCGTGCAGCCATCTCAGCAAAACGCTTCTCGCGTCCACTTGAAGCAATCCCCAGCTCGACGGCAAGCGGCGTCAATCGCCGGTCGGCATTGTCGGCACGCAAGGAAAGCCGAAATTCGGCGCGCGACGTGAACATGCGATAGGGTTCGCTGATCCCGCGGCTCGTCAGGTCATCGACCATCACGCCGATGTAAGCCTGCGTGCGGCTCAGGATCACCGCCTCACCGCCACCTGCCTTGCGCGCGGCATTGAGACCGGCCAGCAGCCCTTGGGCGCCGGCTTCCTCATATCCGGTCGTACCGTTGATCTGGCCTGCGAGGTAAAGGCCGGCCACGCGCCTGGTTTCCAGCGTGGGTTCCAGTTCGCGCGGGTCGATATGATCATATTCAATTGCATAGCCGGGCTGGAGCATGACTGCCTTCTCCAACCCGGGAATCGACTTCAGGATTTCGAGCTGCACGTCTTCCGGCAGCGACGTCGAGATACCGTTGGGATAGACAGTATCGTCGTCGAGACCTTCCGGCTCAAGGAAGATCTGATGACCTTCACGATCGCCAAATTTGACGATCTTGTCTTCGATCGACGGGCAATAGCGGGGCCCAACGCCTTCAATCGATCCCGAATACATCGCCGATCGGCCGAGATTCTCCCTGATAATGCGATGCGTGGTTTCGGTCGTTCGCGTGATGCCGCACTCGATCTGCGGATTGGTGATCCTGTCCGTCATCAGCGAAAACGGCACGGAGTCCTCATCGGCGGCCTGCTTGTCCAGCGAAGCCCAGTCGATCGTCTTGCCGTCGAGCCGCGGCGGCGTCCCGGTCTTGAGTCGGCCAAGACGCAGCCCTGCCCGTTTGAGCGTCTCCGAAAGCCCTATCGAGGCTTGTTCGTTCATGCGACCGGCAGTGATCTTGCGTTCGCCGATGTGAATAAGGCCGCGCAGGAAGGTTCCGGTGGTCAGGACCACGGCAGCGCAATCCAATCTGCGCCCGTCGGCAAGGACGACGGCGGTCACGCGCCCATCGTCGATAATGAAATCAAAGACTTCACCTTCGACTACATCGAGATTCGATTGCGCTGCGATCGCCTCCTGCATCGCAAGACGATAGAGCTTGCGGTCTGCCTGCGTGCGCGGACCGCGCACGGCCGGCCCCTTGCGGCGATTGAGCAGCCGAAATTGAATGCCGGCGGCATCGGCCACTCGGCCCATCAGCCCGTCCAAGGCATCGATCTCGCGGACCAGGTGGCCCTTGCCGAGGCCGCCAATGGCCGGATTGCATGACATGGTGCCAATTGTGTCGCGCCGAAGCGTAACCAGCGCTGTTCTGGCGCCTGCCCGGGCGGATGCAGACGCGGCCTCACAGCCAGCATGCCCCCCGCCCACCACGACAACGTCGTAGCTATCAGCCATGACTCTCTCCAGGAAGTGTGTGAGCGGACAGATGTCCCCTTCGTTCCCCTATGTCAAGGGAATCGGACCGGTGATGGTTTCACGTGAAACATTTCACCTTGAGTCAATGGTGATTTGCTGGATGTTTCACGTGAATCACGACTTTCTGCAGGTGGTGGAATGTTTCACGTGAATCATTTTCCGATGCAAAACTGGGAGAAGATCACATCCAGGAGATCTTCCACATCGACAGCGCCGGACAGCTTGCCAATTCGATCTGTCGCCAATCTCAGCTCTTCGGCCTTGAGTTCAAGCATATCGGCAGGATGAGCAAGCGCTGCGCGCATATGGAAAATTGCTTCCCGCAACAGCTCGACGTGCCGCAGGCGTGACGGCAGCACATCGCCCTTTTGGCCAACCGCCTCCCTCGCCCGTTGGCCGATCAAATTAAGCAGGATGTCGATGTTCTCGCCCGTCACGGTCGAAATCTCGAGCGCGTAGGGTTCGCTCCGGGTGCCTGCATTGGCCTGCTTCCGATCCAGCTTGGTACCAATGAGCATCGTAGGCACGCCCTCGGGGGCTTCGATGGAAGCCTCGCCTGAATTCATATCCTCCAGATAGACCACCAGATCGGCAGTCGAAGCACGTTCCCTGGCGCGCGCGATGCCTATCGCCTCAACCCTGCCGGCCGGCTCGCGCAATCCTGCCGTATCGGTGATGCGCACCTTGATGCCGTCGAGATCCAATACGGCCTCTACAAGGTCGCGCGTGGTACCCGGCTCGTCCGTGACGATCGCTGCTTCACGCCGCAGCAGCGCATTGAGCAAGCTCGACTTGCCCGCATTCGGTGCGCCGAGAATGACGACGTCGAAACCATCGCGGATCATCTCGGCGCGGCCATAGCCTTCCGCATGCCGTTCGACTTCGTCACTCAGCACGTCCACGTCTTGCCAAACCTGGTTCGAAATCGACCCGGGAACGTCGGATTCATCGGCGAAGTCCATCTCGGCCTCGATCATGGCGCGCGCATGGATCAGACGCCGACGCCAGCCGCTGTAGAGCTCGCTTTGAGCGCCGCTCGAATTCATGACAGCAAACTGGCGCTGTGCTTCCGTCTCGGCATTGACCAGATCGGCCAGCGCCTCAGCCTCCAGAAGGTCGATCTTGCCATTCAGGAAGGCGCGACGCGTGAATTCGCCCGCTTGAGCCAGTCGGAATCCGCGCATTTTTCCGATTTCGGCCAGCAATGCGGAAACAACTGCTCGCCCGCCGTGAACCTGGAACTCGCCGCAATCCTCGCCGGTGAAGCTGTTGGGTCCAGGGAAGAACAGCGTGAGGCCATGGTCGATCAGGTCCCCCGATCCGCCATGCAATGGGCCATAATGCGCTTGCCGTGGTCGCGGCAATTTTCCGGATATCGTTTCGATAGCGAATCGAACGTCGGGGCCGGAGATCCTGACAATCGCCACACCTGAGGGCAGGTGGCCGCTGGAAAGCGCGGCGATCGAATCCTTGAATAGCATTTGCCGGCCTTTCCGAACCGCCCTAGTTTGAAGATCTCTTAACACTGTTTCGGGGCAATTCGGAGCCATGCTTCAGCCAAAGAACCTGCTACAGGAAGAAGGCAGCCCCTATCTGCGCCAGCATGGCGATAACCCGGTGCATTGGCGCCCCTGGTCTTCGGCCGCACTTGCCGAAGCTGTCCGTCTTGACCGCCCGATTCTGCTCTCGGTCGGTTATGCCGCCTGCCACTGGTGCCATGTCATGGCCCATGAAAGCTTCGAGAACGACGAGGTTGCGGAGGTGATGAACCGTCTCTTCGTCAACATCAAGGTCGACCGGGAGGAACGGCCCGATATCGACCAAATCTATATGGCGGCACTGGCCAGCATGGGCGAACAGGGCGGCTGGCCGCTCACCATGTTCCTCACCCCCGATGCCAAGCCGTTCTGGGGCGGCACCTATTTTCCACGCGAGCCTCGTTATGGCCGTCCCGGCTTCATTCAGGTGCTGAATGCCGTGGACGCCGCCTGGCGCGGCAAGCGTGCAAGCATCCTGCAAAGCGCGACCGAGCTCTCCCGGCATGTTGGCCAAAGACTGGGCAACACCGCTCCGGCCGGTGAGATTTCACCACAGGCGCTGGAAACCCTCGCTCAGGGCATCAACGGGATGATCGACCGCGAACTCGGCGGATTGCGTGGCGCCCCGAAGTTTCCCAATGCGCCGTTCATGCAAACGCTCTGGCTGTCCTGGCTCAAATCAGGCGACCAGGACCGCCGCGGCGCGGTAATTAAAAGCCTTGAACACATGTTGTCAGGCGGCATCTACGATCATGTTGGCGGCGGGCTGGCGCGCTATTCCACCGACGCTCATTGGCTGGTGCCGCATTTCGAAAAGATGCTCTACGACAACGCCCAGCTCATCCGGCAGCTGAACTGGGCTTATGCAACCACCGGCAAAGATCTGTTTCGGATACGAATCGAAGACATCGTCGACTGGCTGCTGCGTGAGATGCGGCTGCCCATGGGCACTTTTGCTTCCAGCCTCGACGCTGACAGTGAAGGTGAGGAAGGACTGTTCTACACTTGGACACGCACCGGTATCGAAACCGTTCTTGGTGACGATTCACCCAGCTTTTTCAAATACTTCACGATCACCAAGCCGCAATCTTGGGAGGGCGATCCCATCATCCACCAGACCTCGGGCCAGGCTGAAAAGTCGGTGGAAGACCGTCAAGTCGTCGCCGGTCTGACGTCCAGGCTGCTTGTCGAGCGCGAGAAGCGGATAAGGCCCGGCCGCGACGACAAGGCACTCACCGACTGGAATGGGCTTCTGATCACAGCACTGGCAGAAACAGGCCGAAGCCTTGGCCGCCGCGATTGGATCGATGTCGGGGCAAAGGCATTCAGCGCCATAGTAGCGTCTGCAGAGAATGGGCGTCTGCCGCATTCGAGCCTCGGCGACAAACGTCTCTATCCGGCACTGTCCAGTGATTATGCCGCCATGATCAATGCCGCCGTAGCGCTTTTCGAGGCGACGGGCGACGGAAGCTACGTCAATCACGCCTCCAGCTTTCTGGACGCGCTCGACAGTTGGCATGCGGATACGGACAAGACCGGTTATTTCCTGACCGCGTCCGACAGCGCCGACGTTCCCCTGCGCATCCGCGGCGATGTCGACGAAGCCATCCCCTCGGCCACCAGCCAGATCATCGAGGCCATGGTACGGCTGGCGAGCGCCGCCGGCGACATCGAGATGCAGGAGCGTGCCTGGTCGGTCGCCGCTCACGCCGCCGGGCGGATTCAGAGCCAGCAGTTCGGCCAGGCCGGCATTGTCAACGCATGCGCACTGGCGCTCGAGCCGTCCAAGCTGATTGTCATCGAAGATCCAGCGCGGCCAACGCTTGTTTCGGTACCGAATCGGAACCCTGATCCACGCCGCGTCGACATATTCCTACCGCTCGGCGGCGATGCTTCGCAGGCCAAACTGCCAGGAAACGAGCTTCCGGATATGAAAAAGGCCGGCGCATATCTCTGCACCGGCCTCATCTGTCTGCCTGTCATCACCGACACCAGCAAGCTTGAAGAAGCTCTGCGCCGCCGGTGAGACGGGATCAGGTGTTCATCGAATCGAAGAAGTCGGCGTTGGTCTTGGTCTGCTTCAGCTTGTCGATGAGGAACTCGATCGCATCGGTGGTGCCCATTGGCGCCAGGATGCGGCGCAGCACGAAGATCTTCTGCAAGTCCTGACGCTGGACCAGAAGGTCCTCCTTGCGCGTGCCGGACTTGAGGATGTCCATCGCCGGGTAGATGCGCTTGTCGGCGACCTTGCGGTCGAGCACGATTTCCGAGTTGCCGGTGCCCTTGAACTCTTCGAAGATGACTTCGTCCATGCGGCTGCCGGTATCGATCAGCGCGGTGGCGATGATGGTCAGAGAGCCACCCTCTTCGATGTTACGGGCGGCACCGAAGAAGCGCTTCGGGCGCTGCAGCGCGTTGGCGTCGACACCACCGGTCAGGACCTTGCCGGATGACGGGACGACCGTGTTGTAGGCGCGGCCGAGACGGGTGATCGAATCGAGCAGGATGACGACGTCGCGGCCATGTTCGACCAGGCGCTTGGCCTTTTCGATGACCATTTCGGCGACCTGCACGTGGCGAACCGCCGGCTCGTCGAAGGTCGAGGACACGACCTCGCCCTTCACCGAACGCTGCATGTCGGTCACTTCTTCCGGACGCTCGTCGATCAGAAGCACGATCAGATAACATTCGGGGTGGTTCGTGGTGATCGAGTGCGCGATGTTCTGCAGCAGCACGGTCTTACCGGTGCGCGGCTGTGCCACGATCAGGGCGCGCTGACCCTTGCCGAGCGGTGCCACCAGGTCGATTACGCGAGGCGAAATGTCCTTGGTGGTCGGGTTTTCGACCTCCATCTTCAGCCGTGACGTCGGATAAAGCGGCGTCAGGTTGTCGAAGTGAATCTTGTGACGGATCTTTTCAGGATCGTCGAAATTGATCGTGTTGACCTTCAGCAGCGCGAAATAGCGCTCGCCCTCCTTGGGGCTGCGGATCGGGCCTTCCACGGTATCGCCGGTCTTCAGAGAGAAGCGGCGGATCTGCGAGGGCGAGATGTAAATATCGTCAGGACCCGGCAAGTAATTGGCATTTGCCGAACGCAGGAAGCCAAAACCGTCCTGGAGAACCTCGACCACGCCATCACCGATGATCTCGATGTCCTGAGCCGCCAGCTTCTTGAGAATCGCAAACATCAGTTCCTGCTTGCGCATCACGCTGGCGTTCTCGACCTCGAGCGATTCGGCGAAGGCGATCAGATCTGTCGGCTTCTTGTTCTTAAAATCCTGGAGTTTCATTTCCTGCATGAACGGACTCTGGGTGAGCGTGGGAAAATTTCTATCGGCATTTTGCGATAAACGCCGGGCGCGGCCAGTGTATGGAAATGGGGCGGCGCATGGCGGGAAGGAAGAACAGCGTTTTAGCCCCCTCGCATCGAAAGAGCAAGGCAAGCTCTAACAATTTTAAAAACAGCTCAGAACGGCTTGACGACAACCAGTATCACGATGGCGATCATCAGAACCGTCGGGATCTCGTTGACGATGCGCCAGTGGCGCCCCGGCTTTTCGTTACGATCCTCGGCGAAGCGGCGCACCGAAGCCGATAGATAGCCATGCACGCCCGACAACAGCAACACGCAGGCGATCTTGGCGTGCAGCCAGCCGCCGGAGAAGCCGAAACCCTTCCAGGCAAGCCACAGGCCGAACACCCACGTGACGATCATCGCGGGGTTGATGATGGCGCGCAGCAGGCGGCGCTCCATCACCTTGAAGGTCTCCGACTGCACCGATCCCTTCTCGGCATCGACATGATAGACGAATAGCCTGGGCAGATAGAGCATCCCGGCCATCCAGGAGATCACGGCAATCACATGGATGGCCTTGGCCCAGAGGTAGAACCCGTCGCCGGCAAAGGCAAACAGCACGGCTGTCAGGGCGACGAGGACAACGATCGAGATGATCGCGCGTCGGGCCGCATTGCCGCTGCTCGAAACCGCCGGGTTCTGACTGCTCATTGGCCTGTCGCCTTTCGCACCTGCTTCACCATCGCCTCGACATGCGCCACTGGCGTTTCCGGCGTGATGCCATGTCCAAGGTTGAAGATCAGCGGACCAGCGCCCAGAGCCTTCAGGATAGCGTCCACGCCCTCCTCCAGTGCCTTGCCGCCTGCCACCAGCCTCAGCGGGTCGAGATTGCCCTGCACGGCACCCTCGGCCTGCAGCCGCCATGCCTGGCTCAACGGCACCGTCCAGTCGAGGCCAAGACCGTTGATGCCGGTGCGCTGCCGGTAGGCATCGAGCTGGGCACCAGCGCCCTTCGGGAAGCCGATGATCGGCACGTCTGGATAGACGGCCCTCACCTTGCGCACGATCTCGGCTACCGGCTTCACGCAGCACATCTCGAAGGTCGCCTCGTCGAGCACGCCCGACCAGGAATCGAAAATCTGCACCACGTCGGCGCCCGCCTCGATCTGGCGGATGAGATAGGCGGCAGAATGATCGGCGAGGATGGCGAGCAGCTTTTTCATCGCCTCTGGCTCGCGATAGGCAAACAGCCTTGCCGGCGCCTGATCGGGCGTACCGTGACCGGCGATCATATAGGTGGCGACGGTCCAGGGCGCACCGCAGAAGCCGATCAGCGTCGTCTTCTCGGGCAGTTCGCGCCGCAGCCGGCGCACGGTCTCGTAAACCGGTTCGAGATTCACGTGAAACGTTTCGCCGTCGAGGGCGTCGATGCCCTGGGGCGTGATCGGGGTCATCAGCGGTCCCCGACCCTCTTCGAAGCGGAGATCGCGGCCGAGCGCATGTGGCACCACGAGAATGTCGGAAAACAGGATCGAGGCATCGAAATCGAAGCGCCGGATCGGCTGCAGCGTCACTTCGACGGCGAAATCGGGATTGTAGCAGAGGTCGAGGAAACTTCCGGCCGTCTTTCGCGTTTCACGGTACTCGGGAAGATAGCGGCCTGCCTGCCGCATCATCCAGAGCGGAGGAACCTCAAAGCTCTCGCCTTTGAGGACCTGGAGAACAGAGCGTTTCACGGGCATCGAGCCTCGCTTTCCTGAAGCCATCTTTAAACAAAAATCTATTTTGAAAGAGTCTTCTAATTCTTAGACTCTGTTGGAATCGAGGATTGGCATCTGTCCATAGGAGGCCTCTGATTTCCACTTGTCATAGTGACGCGCGGTCAATTTGGCCACTGGGGAAAACTCCGTGAGCGCTTCCGATTCAATCATCTGAATCAAAGTCCTAGCGGGTCAAGGCAGCGGTGCTGATTCTGTGGGTAGCGGAGGACAGAAAAACTATCCCCACAATACTCCCCGCCGCGGAAACCAAACCGACAGCAGACCGAATTGTGGACAAACAGGCATCTGATACAGTCCACCCAGTCGCTTCGGGCCAAACCCGCCCTTTATCCACATTTGGCCACAGGCCCGGACATCTGCTGTGAACAAACCTCAGAGCTTCTTCCACCTGCACCTGATTTCCGACGCCACCGGCGAGACGCTTTTGGCCGCCGGCCGCGCTGCGTCCGCGCAATACAAGGACGCGCGCGCCATCGAGCATATCTATCCGCTGATCCGCACGGAGAAGCAGCTGATGAAGGTGTTCGAGGACATCGATCAGGAACCGGGCATCGTCCTCTATACTGTCGTCGACCAGCACCTGGCTGCCATCATCGACAGCCGTTGCGCCGCAATGGGCCTGCCCTGCGTTTCAGTGCTGGAGCCAGTGCTTTCGGTGTTCCAGTCATATCTCGGCGCACCCGCCGGCCGTCGCGTCGGCGCCCAGCACGTTCTCGACGCCGAATATTTCCGCCGCATCGATGCGCTCAATTTCACCATGGAACATGACGACGGGCAGCTGCCGACGGACATGGAACAGGCCGATGTGGTGCTGATCGGCATTTCCAGGACGTCGAAGACGCCGACCAGCATCTATCTAGCCAATCGCGGCATCAAGACCGCCAACATTCCCATCGTGCTTGGCGTACCGGTGCCCGACAGCCTGATCCAGGCCAAGGGTCCGCTCGTCGTCGGTCTGGTGGCGACCGCCGAACGCATCTCGCATGTTCGCCAGAACCGCATCCTCGGCCAGACCATGGCTTTTGACGCCCAGGACTATGTCGACCGTGCCGCGATCTCGGAGGAACTGTCCTATGCCCGGCAGATCTGCACTCGTCACAACTGGCCGATGATCGACGTCAGCCGCCGTTCGATCGAAGAAACGGCGGCCGCAATCGTTGCCCTGCGCAACAAGAGCCGGTAGGACCTCGGGACTGTCCACGCTGATGATGAGCCCGTGCGGCTCGCGGGAGGTAAAACCATGACCGAAAAAATCATCCTGGCGTCCGGAAGCCCTTTCCGGAAGAAGCTGCTCGAAAATGCCGGCATAGAAGTCGAAGCAATTCCCGCCGATCTCGACGAGCGCGCGCTCGAAGCCCCATTGGCGGAAAGTGGTGCCTCGCCTGAAGACGTGGCGATGGTGCTCGCCGAGGCCAAGGCAGTCGCCGTCAGCGAGGAGCATCCCGGCAGGCTGGTGCTCGGCTGTGACCAGACGCTGTCACTCGGCGACGAGGTGTTCCACAAGCCAGATGACATGGAGGGCGCCCGCCGCCACCTGCTCAAGCTTTCAGGTAAGACGCATCATCTGAACAGCGCCGTGGTGCTGGTGCGCGACGGCGAAACGCTGTGGCGCCATGTCGGCATCGCCTCGCTGACGATGAGAAAGCTCGATCCGGCCTTCATCGGCCGCCATCTCGCCCGCGTCGGCGACAAGGCACTGTCGAGTGTCGGCGCCTATCAGATCGAGGGCGAAGGCATCCAGCTGTTCGACAAGGTCGAGGGCGACTATTTCACCATCGTCGGCCTTCCTCTGCTGCCGGTACTGGAAGAACTCAGGAAACTCGGCGCGATCGATGGCTGAACTGAACGCATTCGTCTGCGGGCATCCGATCGCCCATTCTCGCTCGCCCAAGATCCACGGTCACTGGCTGGCGCATTACGGCATCGACGGCAGCTATCGCGCCATCGATGTCGCGCCTGCCGACTTCCCGGCTTTCCTGAAAGGTCTGGCCGAGGCCGGCTTGCGGGGAGGCAATGTCACCATTCCGCACAAGGAGGTGGCCTTCGCTTCTGTCCAGCGCCGCGATGAGGCGGCCGAACAGATCGGCGCCGTCAACACAGTCTGGCTCGAGGATGGCGTGCTCTGGGGCGGCAATACCGATGCTTATGGCTTTGCTGCCAATCTCGACCATCTGTCCCCTGGATGGGATGGCGGCGACGTCGTCGTGGTGCTGGGCGCCGGCGGGGCATCGCGCGCGATCATCCACGCGCTCAAGCAGCGCGGCTTCAAGGACATCAGGATCGTCAACCGCACGGTCGAACGGGCTGAGGAGCTGGCGCGCCAGTTTGGTACCGAGGTCTCGGCGCATCCCCAGTCGGCGACGCATGAACTTCTCGCTGATGCATCGCTGCTGGTGAACACCACCGCGCTCGGAATGCATGGCAATGAGGGCCTGCCGGCCGATCCCGCCGGCCTGCCCGACCATGCCATCGTCACCGACATCGTCTATGTGCCGCTCGAAACGCCTTTGCTCGCTGCAGCCCGGGCGCGCGGCCTCAGGACCGTCGATGGCCTCGGCATGCTGCTGCACCAGGCCGTTCCCGGCTTCGAGCGCTGGTTCGGCAAACGCCCCGAGGTCACGGCCGAGCTGCGCAACATGATCGTCGCCGACCTGGACGCCAAGAAATGATCGTGCTTGGGCTGACCGGTTCGATCGGCATGGGCAAGTCGACCACGGCGAAGATGTTCGTCGAGGCCGGGGTGCCGGTGCACGATTCCGATGAGGCCGTGCATCGCTTGTACGCCGGCGAGGCGGCACCTTTGATCGAGGCTGCTTTCCCGGGAACGGTGAAGGATGACGTCGTCGACCGCACTGAGCTGTCCCGCCGTGTGCTGGGCGATGCGGCCGCGCTGAAAAGGCTGGAAGGCATCGTCCATCCGCTCGTCCGGGCCGACGCCAGCGCTTTCCTCGAGCGCAGCCGTGCTGCTGGCTCAGCCATCGCCGTGCTCGACATCCCGCTTCTGTTCGAGACGGCTGGACGGGCCCGCGTCGACAAGGTGGTGGTGGTGACCGCCCCTGCCGACATCCAGCGCGAGCGCGTGCTGGCGCGGCCGGGCATGACGGAAACGAAATTCGAGGCGATCCTGGCCAAGCAGGTGCCCGATGCTGAAAAGCGCAAGCTCGCCGACTATATTGTCGATACCGGCCAGGGGCTCGAGCCAGCCCGTGCCGCAGTGCGGGCCATCATTGCCGATTTGACGGTGGGAAAGCCCTGAGCAGGCGAACTGCCGCACTTGTCCCCCGGCTGTCCGGGAGGGCATGCTCGGCAAAAGCATGATCGCGGAACGTGGACGCCGGTTTCCGGCGGGATCATGCTCACACAAAGAGAGAAGCACGACTTGCGCGAAATCATTTTCGATACCGAAACGACCGGCCTCGACAACCGCGAGGATCGCCTGATCGAAATCGGCTGCATCGAGCTGGACAATCGCTTCCCGACGGGCCGCACCTTCCACAAATACATCAACCCGCAGGGGCGCTCGGTGCATCCCGACGCGCAGGAAGTGCACGGCATCTCCAATGCCGATCTCGAAGGCAAGCCGATCTTCTCCGAGATCCTGCAGGAGTTTCTCGATTTCATCGACGGCGCCAAGCTCGTCGCTCACAATGCCAGCTTCGATATCGGCTTCATCAATGCCGAGTTTGCCCGGCTCGACGTGCCGCCTGTCGATCCAGGGCTGGTCATCGACACACTGGCGCTCGCCCGCCGCAAGCATCCGATGGGCCCCAATTCGCTCGACGCGCTGTGCCGACGCTATGGCATCGACAACAGCCGCCGCACCAAGCACGGCGCGTTGCTCGACTCCGAACTGCTGGCCGAGGTCTATATCGAGCTCATCGGCGGCAAGCAGGCGGCACTTGTGCTCGACAGCGCCTCGTCTTCAACTGGCAATGGCCGCAATGCCGTCGAACTCGACATCGTCATCGCGACGCGTCCGGAGCCCCTGCCCTCGCGGCTGAGCGAGACGGAGATTGCGGCGCACGGAAAGTTGGTTGGCGAACTCGGCGAAAAGGCAATCTGGGCCAAGCTTCTGGCGCCTGCCGAAGCGAGCTGACGGCCGGTCGAGCCGCCCGATTTCCACAGGATGCACCCAAAAAAAAGAAAAGCCCGGCACATGGCCGGGCTTCTGCATTCTGGTCGCCTGAAGCGAGGTCTTAGCTGGCCTTGACCTTCGAGGCAGCCTGTTCCTCGGCGATCTTCTGCTGGAACATCTGAGCGAAATCGATCGGATCGAGCATCAGCGGCGGGAAGCCACCGTTGCGGGTCGCCTCGGCGATGATCTGGCGCGCGAACGGGAACAGCAGGCGCGGGCACTCGATGAAGAGCAGCGGCAGCATGTGTTCCTGCGGGAAGCCGTCGATGCGGAACACGCCGCCATAGACCAGCTCTACGTTGAACAGCACTTCCTTGTCGAAGGCTGCCTTGGCGTTCAGCGTCAGGTTGACGTCGAACTGCTTGTCCGTCATCGGGTTGGCGTTGACGTTGACGTTGATGTTGATGCCGGGGGCCTGGTCGCGGCCGCGCAGCGAGTTCGGCGCGCCGGGGCTCTCGAAGGAGAAGTCCTTCACATACTGAGCCAGCACGTTCAGCGTGGGCTGCTGTGCGTTACCGTTGCCGTTGGCGCCGTCTTCGTTGTTGGCCATAAGCCCTTGTCCTCTTGGCTCGGCCGTCATGCGGCCTATTGGAAGTGGCGCGTTGGCTACCATGCCCGGCCTGTCAAGACAAGGTTTTGCCGGCGTCAGTCGCGGCGGGACTGGTCGTCGGGCAGCGAGCGCCACGGCGTGTCTGGATTGGAATTCGGGCGAGGCTCGCGCCGGAAGTCTTCCTCGTCGAGGTCGATGGTCCTGCCATCGCCCGGACGGCCGCGCCGTGCGAAGCCGTTGAAGTCGGTGGCAACGACGATCCGCTTGCTCAGCAGGCGCCAGGCGAGTTCGCGCACGGGCGGCAGGAACAGCAGGATGCCGAATATGTCGGTGATGAAGCCGGGGATCACCAGCAGGATGCCGGCGAGCACGATCATGGCGCCGTGAGCCAGTTCCTTGCTTGGGTCGCGTCCTGCCTCGATCTCGGCGCGGGCGCGGTTCATGACGCCAAAGCCCTGAACACGCAGCAGGATTGATCCCACGACCACGCTCAGCAGCACCAGGCCGATGGTCGGCAGAACGCCGATTTCGCTGCCCACCACGACGAAGCCGGCGATCTCGAGAAGAGGCAGGGCAAGGATCAGAAGGGGCAGCATGAAGGGCGTGGGTCCGGTCGGTTCGAGTTGACGAATGCATCATATGCCGTCACAGGCAAAGCGCATACATCGTTAGATATGCCGCAGCGCCTTTGATTTGAATGATCGGCGCATGCGTTCTATATGCAATAGCTGAGACGGCGACAGCCGGCCAAACGCAGATAGGCCGGCTTCGGCCATGAACAAGGGACGGATCGGCGGGAAGATATGCAATTCTTCGATTTCGGCACGATTTTCTTTCTGATCGCAGCGGTTGTGATCTTTTTCCAACTGCGCAACGTGCTTGGACGCCGCACAGGCAATGAACGTCCGCCTTTCGATCCCTATTCGTCCCGCAGCAAACCACAGGACGCCAGCGGCAAGCCCGAGAACGTGGTTTCGCTGCCCAAGCGCGCACCCGGCCCGGCCAGCGAAGAGGCCTATGCCGCCATCGACGCTTTTGCCAAGCCCGGTACCGACCTCAACAAGGGCCTGCGCGCCATCAAGGACCAGGACGCCTCCTTCGAGCCCAAGGGTTTCGTCGATGGCGCCAAGATGGCCTACGAGATGATCGTCATGGCCTATGCCGACGGCGACCGGAAGACGCTGAAGAACCTGCTGTCGCGTGAGGTTTTCGACGGCTTCGTCGCCGCCATCAACGATCGCGAGGGCCGTTCGGAGAAGATCCAGTCATCCTTCGTCGGCATCGACAAGGCCGACATCGTTTCGGCCGAGATGAAGGGTTCCGAGTCCCATGTCACGCTGCGCATCGTCAGCGAGCTGATCTCGGCGACGCGCGACAAGGCTGGTGCCGTCATCGACGGTGATCCGGAAACCGTGGCCGAGGTCAAGGATGTCTGGACCTTTGCCCGCGACACGCGGTCGCGCGACCCGAACTGGAAGCTTGTCGCGACCGAGGAAGAAGACTGATAGCGGCCGGCGGGCGACGCCCGTGGCGCTCTCGTCCGCATTCCGGCTCGTTTCTTTCACTGAGCTTCCGCAATGGGCGGGCGACGACCAGTCGTCCGCCTTTGCTGCATTCCGCCGCTCAGCCTTCCATGTCCTGAACAAGCCCTATCGCACTGGCGCGCTGGGCGTCGATTTCGGCGCCTTCGATGCCGCCTACGCCGAGGCGCGCTCCCATCCCTCGCTCGGCAAGTCTGAGGCGAAGGCCTTCTTCGAGCGCCACTTCCTCCCGGCCCTCATTGTTCCCGAGCATCGTCCGTCAGGCTTCGTCACCGGCTTTTATGAGCCCGAGGTCGACGCCTCGCCTGTCGAGACAGCGGAGTTCCGTGTTCCGCTGCTGGCCAGGCCCGAGGATCTTGTCGATGTCGACGATGGCAACCGCCCCGATGGCATGGACCCCTACCTCGCCTTTGCGCGGTGGACCCCCGATGGTCTGGTCGAATATTTTGACCGTCCTGCCATCGAAAAGGGCGCATTGGTCGGCCGCTGCCTCGATATCGCCTGGGTCGCCGATCCGGTCGATGCCTTCTTCGTCCACGTCCAGGGTGCCGCGCGGCTCCGGATGACCGACGGCTCGCAGCGCCGAGTCACCTATGCGGCGAAGTCCGGCCAGCGTTTCACCGGTCCCGGCGGAATCCTCGCGCATATCGGCGAAATCCCGCTCGAAAAGGTGACGATGCAGTCGATCCGGGCCTGGTTCAAAGCCAATCCGCACCGGATCAGCGAAATCCTCTGGCAGAACCGCTCCTACATCTTCTTCCGAGACGCGGCAGTGGATGATCCCGACCTCGGCCCCGTCGCCGCAGCCAAGGTGCCGCTCACCCCTGGCCGCTCTGTGGCCGTCGACCGGCTGCTTCACACCTTCGGCACGCCCTTTTTCATCGCCGCCCCCAAGCTCACGGCCTTTGGCGGCCAGCCGTTCGCCCGGCTGCTGATCGCCCAGGACACCGGCTCGGCTATTACGGGTGCGGCGCGCGGCGACCTGTTTGCCGGTTCGGGCGATGCCGCCGGGGAGATTGCCGGCATCGTCCGTGCCGACGCCGATTTCTACGCGCTGCTGCCGAAGCCACTATTCGCAAAGGTAGCGTCATGACTGGCCGGCGCGACCGCAAGCTCAGCGACGAAGAGCGCGTTCTCTGGAACGTCATCGCCCGCACGACGATGCCCCTCAAGGGCAAGCGCGCCATGGAAATCCCCGAGGTTCCCCCGGTGGAGGCGCCGAAGGTCGAGGCCATGCCGGCAAAGATTGCCGTTGAGCAGCCCGCGCCGGCGCTCGCCAAGCAGCCAAGGCGCCAGTATGTCGCCCACACGCTCGACGAGCCGACCCGCGACAAGCTCTCCAAGGGCCGCCTGCCCATCGAAGGTCGCGTCGATCTTCATGGCATGACCCAGGACGAAGCCTATTCGCTGCTGTTCACCTTCCTGAGCCGCGCCCATGCCGGCGGCTTGCGTTACGTGCTCGTCATCACCGGCAAAGGCAATTCGAAGGGTGGCGACGGCATCCTGCGCCGCATGGTTCCGGCTTGGCTGGACACCGCACCTTTCCGCATGCTGGTTTCGAGCCTCGATCATGCCGAGCGCCACCATGGCGGTTCAGGCGCGATATATGTCAGGATCAGGCGGAGGCTCGGCGCATGACGCCGCTCGGCGAACGCATCCGCGAGCTCAGGCGCGAGCGCGGCGTTAGCCAGAAAGAGATGGCCGAAGGCATCGGCGTCAGCGCCGCTTATCTGTCGGCGCTCGAGCATGGCCATCGCGGCGTGCCGAGTTGGCCGATGATCCAGAAGATCATCGGCTACTTCAACGTCATCTGGGACGACGCCGAGGATCTGCAGAAGCTGGCGGAAGGTTCGCACCCTCGCGTCGTCGTCGACACGTCGGGGCTTTCGCCGGCGGCGACCGAACTTGCCAATCTGCTGGCTGAGGGCATCGGCGAACTGAATGAGGCTGAACTGGCTGCGATCACTGTCCGGATGCGCGAGGCGATTGCCCGCAAGAAGGCGCGGCGAAGGCTGTAAGAGCCGAGGGCTAGAACAGCGCCTGCAGTTCGGTCAGCTTGTCGTTGACCAGCCAGCCATAATAATTCTCTTCGGGAACCTTGGCCGGCTCACCGGCGGCGCTGCGGCGCTCGTTCTCGACCTTGAGCGCATGCGCCCGGGCTTCCGGATTGCCGACATTATAGAGCGTTGCCGTCAGTCCCGGGTTCTGTGAGATGTCGAAGCCAGCGATGCGCTTGTAGGCCTCGATCGAGGTTTTCAGCGTTGCGGCCACGTAAGGAAGCGTCAGGTCCGGGTCCATGATGGTTTGGTAGACCTCGTTCGGATCGCCCTCGTCGAGCTTGGGCAGGCCTGAGACCTTGTGGACCTCGTCGCTCATCTGCAGCGCCGTCAGCGGATTGAGCTGGCCGATGCCGAAGGTCTGGCCCGCATAAAATGGCTGGAAGAAGGTGGCGCTGAAGCGGTCGTTGGGAAAGGCCGTACCGCCCACGGTCTTGCCGCGGAAATCCTGGTTCCACACGCGCTCGCGGCAATCCCACAGGTCATAGCTGCCCGACTTCGACGCGCATTCGGCAAATTGTGGGCGCTTGATGAAGTCGGTGATGTCTTCGCCATTATAGGCGAAGCGCAGATTGCTGGTGAGATAGGACACGGCCTTGACGTAATAGGTCTGCAGCCGGTCGTAGGCGTCGACATTGTAGGTGTGCTCGCCGACGATGGCGCCAACGATATGCATCGGGTCGATGCCGTAATCGCGCGCCACCGACTTGATCTTACTGCGCAGTTGCGTGTCGTTCTGCAGCAGCGCATAGACCTTGCGGTACTTGGCGTCGAAGGTCGTCTTGCCTGCCTTGGTGCGCTTGGAAGAAGCGCCCGGCACCTGTGGCTGCTCGGCATGCACGTTGCCTGCGGCAACCACTGTCGTGGCCGACGCGTGCGACACACCCAAGGTCATCGCCAAAACAAATGCCGAGATAATCGCTTTTTTCATGCGCCGCTGCTTGCCCAAGCTGTTTCCGGGCAAACTAGGTAAAGCCCCCGACATAGTCGAGAGCGTAGTGGCCCGGCATGCGCGAAAGGTGGCCGGATGGTTCCATTCGGCCACAGGTCGCAAATCCAGGCGGGATGCTTGCGCGCAGCCCGCCTGTCCTTGTCCTTAAAGGATGAAACGCGACAAATCTGTGTTCTTTGACAGGTCGCCGACGTGTTTCTGCACATAGGCCGCGTCGATCGTCACGGTCGTGCCGTTGCGGTCGGGCGCGTCATAGGAGATTTCGTCCAGCACGCGCTCCATCACCGTCTGCAGGCGCCGCGCACCGATGTTCTCGACCGTGGCGTTGAGATCGACGGCGATGCCGGCGAGCGCGTCGATGGCGTCGTCGGTAAAGTCGAGGTTGACGCCCTCGGTGTTCAGCAGCGCGATGTACTGCTTGATCAGGCTGGCTTCCGTCTCGGTCAGGATACGGCGGAAGTCGTCCTTCTCCAGCGCGCGCAGTTCGACGCGGATCGGCAGGCGACCCTGCAATTCAGGCAGAAGGTCCGAAGGCTTCGAGATATGGAACGCACCCGAAGCGATGAACAGGATGTGGTCGGTCTTGACCTGCCCGTATTTGGTGGCAACCGTCGTGCCCTCGACCAGCGGCAGGAGATCCCGCTGCACGCCTTCGCGCGAAGGTCCGCCGGAAACGTCGCCGCGGGCAATCTTGTCGATTTCGTCGAGGAAGACGATGCCTTCGTTCTCGGTCACTTCAAGCGCCCGCCGCACCACCTCGTCCTGGTCGAGAAGCTTGTCGGACTCGTCCTGGATCAACAGGCCGTAGGATTCCTTGACGGTGGTCTTGCGCGTCTTGGTGCGCTGGCCACCCATCGCCTTCGACAACATGTCGTTGATGTTGAGCACGCCGACATTGCCGCCCGGCATGCCGGGAATGTCGAAGCTCGGCATGCCGCCGGTGCCGGTGTCGGCCACCTGGACCTCGATCTCCTTGTCGTCGAGCTCGCCGTCGCGCAGCTTCTTGCGGAAACTATCGCGGGTGGCGGGGCTGGCGGTCTTGCCCACCAGCGCCTCGAGCACGCGCTCTTCGGCATTGACGTGGGCGCGTGCCTTGACGTCCTCACGCATCTTTTCGCGCACCAGGCCGATGGCGATTTCGACCAGGTCGCGGATGATCTGCTCGACGTCGCGACCGACATAGCCGACTTCGGTAAACTTGGTCGCCTCGACCTTGACGAAGGGCGCGCCTGCAAGCTTGGCAAGACGGCGCGAGATTTCGGTCTTGCCGACACCCGTCGGCCCGATCATCAGGATGTTCTTGGGCATGACCTCTTCGCGCATCTGGCCTTCCAGCTGCTGCCGGCGCCAGCGGTTGCGCAGCGCAATCGCCACGGCACGCTTGGCGTCCTTCTGGCCAATGATGAAGCGGTCGAGTTCTGAAACGATCTCACGGGGAGAAAATGTGGACATGGCGTTACTCTCGAATACTCAGTTGGGGCTTATGTATGGGCTGGAAGCCGCCGCGCAAGGGTGCCGGGCAGCAGTGGCAGAAGAGCCCGGCGCAGCGTATGCCAGCCGGCGCTGAGCAGCAGGACCAGCGCGCCGAGCACCAGCATGGTCAGCGGCACGACGCTGTCCGACAGCCCGGCCTTGACGACCAGCGAGCCGAAGGCGAAGCCGGCATAGGAAAGGCCTGACACCAGGATGGCGCGACGGTCGACGACAAGGGCGACCAGCGCCAGTCCGACGAAGATCGCCAGGATGCTCCAGGCCGAAACGGCTTCGGAACCACCCTCGCCGACGAGCCCGCTGACCAGCGGATGAACGATCAGCGGTGCGGCGAGCATGTGCAGCCAGAAGGCGATGTCGGTGCGTCGGGTCTGGCGCTGCGGATCGCTCAGGTCGAAGCGCATGGCAAGCGCGAACACACCAAGGCCGCAGGCCAGCAGCAGGGGCTTGGCCGCTTGGGTGGCGAAATCCGGAACGATCATGAAAAGCACACCGACGGCCGAGGCGACAAGGGCGGCCACACCGGCTGCGATCGTCACCGGCACGCGGAAACGCCGGTAGTGCAACGCGGTTGCCGCAGCGGTCATAAGCCCGGCGACAACGATCGGCAGGCCGCCATGGTTGCCGAGCCCCATGCCGAATCTGAGGCTGGGGTTGAAGGCTTCCGCAACCGTCGAAAAGACCGCTCCGGCATAGACCAGGAGCAACACGATGCTGGGCAGCGCCATGCGCTGCCGGCGGGTAAAATACTCGGCCAATAGCCAGCTCGTCACCGCGATGACGGCGAACATGCCGGTGTTGCCGATCATGTCGCCGGAGAAGTAGCCGAGCGCACCCAGAAACAGTCCGAGGCCGATGGTGACGAAGATGTCGCTGAAACCGCTGATGAAGCGGAATTTCTCGTCGTCATGCGGTTCACTGTCGAGGGCCGGCGCGCTCGCACTCTCCAGATCCCGCAGTCCTTGCGCCTGCTCTGCCGTCAGCAGCCCGTTTGCGACTGCGGCAAGCAATGTATCGGGCGATATGCTGGTCGCTTCCAATGGTATCGACGTGCTCATCAGGGTATCGCCGCCTGCCATTGCCTGATCGCATCCAGCGGATAGACCAGCATGATGATGTTGAGCGTCAGGTTGTCTCGAATGACGTAGCCGACGCCGAGTTCGAAGATGACGGCCAGGGCAACGACGCCCCACACCGGGAGCCGCGCCGCCATCGCAAAGCCCAGCACCATCGCCAGCGTGTCGGACACGGAGTTGATGACGCTGTCGCCGTAGTAGTCGAGGGAAATGGTCCCTTCGCGGTAGCGGTTGATGATGAAGTCGCTGTTTTCCACCAGTTCCCACGACACTTCGATGCCGGCGGCGATGGCCAGCCTCAGTCCGAGCGGGCTGTTGGGCATTAGCCAGCGCAGCAGCGCGTAGAACAGGAAGCCGTGGATGATGTGCGAGAAGGTGTACCAGTCGGTGATGTGCTGGGAGTTCTCCGAACTCTGCACCACCCCGTGCCACAGCTTGACGTATCCGCATTTGCAGATCGCCGGATGCCCCATCCACAGCAGCGCAAGTGCCTGGCCCGCAATCATCAGGGCCACGACGAGCAGCCACCAGCCAAGTCTCCGGCGTTGTGCCTGCTCCGCGCCGTGGTCCTGCGATGCGGTCATTCCTCGAACTCGTCCTCCTCGGCATCGATCGCCATCATGAGCGCCGGGCCGTAGATCGAGGTTCGCGTGTCGAAAGCCACGAAGCCGGCCTTCTCGTAAGCGCGGATGGCCCTCTTGTTGGTCGGGTCCGGGTCGATGATGACCCTCGGCACGCCTTCCTCGAACAGGTCGTCGACGAACTGCCTGACGATGGCCGAACCGTGGCCCTTGCCCACCAGTTCCGGCACGCCGATCGAAAGGTCGATGCCAAGCGTACCGAAGGGCTGGTCCTGGTAGGGATGGTTGTCCTCCATGTGCGGATCGTAACTCTGGAGGTAGCCGATCGGCTTGCCGTCCAGCTCGACGATCAGCGGCTCGACAGAGATACTGTCGATATGCGCCTCGATCTCGGCGATCTCGTGGGCGGCGTTGCCCCACCATTCGGCGACGTGCGGCTGGGCCAACCATGCCTTGATCATTGGCAGGTCGGCCCTGGTCACCGGGCGGAACTCGTACAGCGCGACTTCCTTATTCGGCATCGAGCGTCTCAACCACGAAGTTGTGGTTGGTGTAGACGCAGATGTCGGCCGCGATCTGCATCGCCTTGCGGGCGATCTCCTCGGCGTCCTTGTCGGTGTCCATCAGCGCGCGGGCCGCGGCCAGCGCATAGTTGCCGCCCGAGCCGATGGCCATGACGCCATGTTCGGGTTCCAGCACGTCGCCGGTGCCGGTCAGCGCCAGCGACACGTTCTTGTCGGCCACCAGCATCATAGCCTCGAGGCGGCGCAGATAACGGTCGGTGCGCCAGTCCTTGGCGAGTTCGACGCAGGCGCGCGTCAGCTGGTCGGGATATTGCTCGAGCTTGGCTTCGAGCCTTTCGAGAAGGGTGAAGGCGTCGGCCGTGGCGCCGGCAAAGCCGGCGATCACATTGCCCTTGCCGAGGCGGCGGACCTTCCTTGCGTTGCCCTTCATGACGGTCTGGCCGAGGCTCACCTGGCCGTCGCCGGCGATGACCACCTTGCCGCCCTTGCGCACTGTCACAATTGTAGTGGCGTGCATGCTCTGTTCGTTGGACATATGTTTCTCCGATGGCACGCGGCCCCTTCCAGGCGGCTCGCGCGTTACGAGTGGAAGTTCGACCTTATGTATGACGCGGCGCAAGGAATGCAAATCGCCATGCCGCATGACGAAATGCCCTTTCGTGGCAATTGGCAATCGGCCGATCATGCTGTTATTAGGCAGTCAATTTTGAGGACAAGGATCCGCCAATGGCCCCCCGTTCCGCCGAAGTCAGCCGCAAGACCAAGGAAACCGAGATTTCGGTTTCGGTCCATGTCGACGGCACCGGCCGTTCGGAAATGGCGACCGGCGTCGGCTTCTTCGACCATATGCTCGACCAGCTTTCCAGACATTCGCTGATCGACATGAAGGTGTCCGCCAAGGGCGACCTGCATATCGACGACCACCACACTGTCGAGGATTGCGGCATCGCAATTGGCCAGGCGCTGTCCAAGGCGCTGGGCGAGCGTCGCGGCATCATGCGCTACGCCTCGATCGACCTCGCCATGGACGAGACGCTGACGCGCGCCGCCATCGACGTATCGGGCCGGCCGTTCCTGGTCTGGAACGTCAATTTCTCGGCCCCCAAGATCGGCACCTTCGACACCGAGCTGGTGCGCGAATTCTTCCAGGCGCTGGCCCAGAACGCCGGCATCACGCTGCACGTCACCAACCATTACGGTGCCAACAACCATCATATCGCCGAAACCTGCTTCAAGGCTGTGGCGCGCGCGCTGCGCATGGCCCTTGAAAGCGATCCGCGCCAGCCTGACGCAGTACCCTCGACCAAGGGCAGCCTGAAGGGATAGCTATGGCCATCCATGTCGTCATGGAGCCGCCTGCCTCGGCAGGAAAAAACGCTTCGGAAAGTGCCGTCTTCATTCGCGACGGTTTTTACTTCTTCGGCTTCATCGCCCCGGTTCTGTGGATGCTGTGGCATCGTCTCTGGGTCCTTGCGGCGGTGACCTTCGCGGTCACCCTCGCGCTGGGTGCATTTGGCGAGTGGGCCGGGCTGATCGCGGCCGTGCCGCTGTTGTCGCTGCTCATCTCGCTCTATGTCGGCCTTGACGGCGGTGCGCTCAGGGTCGCCGCCCTGCGCCGCGCTGGCTGGCGCCAGTGGGGGGTGATCGAGGCCGACACCATCGAGGACGCCGAGATGCGCTACCTCTATGCGGCCGACGACGTGGCCGAAGAAGCGCAGCCGGCACCCGTAGCCATCCCTCCCTCAGCTGCACCGCGCCCGCAAACCTCGGGTGCAGCGCTCGGCCTCCTGCACTATCCCGGAAGAAACTGACATGCGCGTTGCGATCATCGACTACGGTTCGGGCAATCTGCGCTCGGCAACCAAGGCCTTCGAACGTGCCGCCCGCGAGGCCGGCATTGCGGCGGAGATCGACCTCACCGCGGACGCCGATCGCGTCTTGACTGCCGATCGCATCGTACTTCCCGGCGTCGGCGCCTATGCCGATTGCGCCCGTGGCCTGCGCGCCGTCGACGGCATGTGGGAGGCAGTCGAGGAGGTCGCCATCCGCAAGGCGCATCCCTTCCTCGGCATCTGCGTCGGCATGCAGCTGATGTCCGAACGCGGGCTGGAAAAGACCGTCACTGAGGGCTTCGGCTGGATCGCTGGCGACGTCAAGGAGATCACGCCGACCGACCCGACGCTGAAGATCCCGCAGATCGGCTGGAACACGATTCACGTGAAACACGACCACCCGGTCTTCGACGGCATCGCCACAGGGCCGCAGGGACTGCACGCCTATTTCGTGCATTCCTATCATCTCGACGCGACCAAAGAAAAAGAGGTGCTGGCCGTTGCCGACTATGGCGGCCGGGTCACTGCGGCTGTCGCGCGCGACAATCTTGTCGGCACCCAGTTTCATCCCGAAAAAAGCCAGGCGCTTGGCCTCGGCCTCATTGCCAACTTCCTGAGGTGGAAGCCATGACGACGAAGAAGGCCTACTGGATGGCGATGATCGAGATCACCAACCCCGACGCCTATCCCGCCTACATCGCGGCCAATCTTGCGGCGATCGCTCCTTACGGTGCCAAGCTTCTGGTGCGCGGTGGCCAGTACGACCAGCCGGAAGGACCGACCGGCAACCGCCATGTCCTGGTCGAATTCGAATCCTACGAGCAGGCGATCGCCTGCTATCACTCCCCCGCTTACCAGGAGGTGGTGAAGCTTCGCCACGCCGCCTCCGTCGGCAAGTTCGTCATCGTCGAAGGCGTCTGAGCATGATCCTTTTCCCCGCCATCGACCTCAAGGATGGCCAGTGCGTGCGCCTCAAGCTCGGCGACATGGACCAGGCGACCGTCTACAACAACGATCCCGGCGCGCAGGCGAAAGCCTTCGAAGACCAGGGCTTCGAATGGCTGCATGTGGTTGACCTCAACGGCGCCTTCGCCGGCGAGAGCGTCAACGGTTCGGCCGTCGAGGCGATCCTCAAGGCGACGAAGAACCCGGTCCAGCTCGGCGGTGGCATCCGCACGCTCGCCCATATCGAGAGCTGGCTGGACAAGGGTCTTGCCCGCGTCATCCTCGGCACTGTCGCCGTGCGCGACTCCGAGCTGGTCAAGGAAGCTTGCAAAAAATTCCCGGGCAAGGTCGCCGTCGGTATCGACGCCAAGGGCGGCAAGGTTGCCGTCGAGGGCTGGGCCGAAGCGTCCAGCCTCGGCGTCGTTGAACTCGCCAGGAAGTTCGAGGGTGCCGGCGTTGCCGCCATCATCTACACCGACATCGACCGCGACGGCGTTCTGGCCGGCATCAACTGGGATTCGACCATCGACCTCGCCGAGGCCGTCTCGATCCCCGTCATTGCCTCGGGCGGCCTCGCCTCGCTTGCCGACATCGTGCGTATGACCATGCCCGACGCCAGGAAGCTCGAAGGCGCGATCTCCGGCCGTGCGCTCTATGACGGCCGCATCGACCCGGCGCAGGCGCTTGCCATCCTCAGTGGCACGCTCAAGCCCGAGGCCGGATTGTTCGAGGGACGCCCATGACTCTCAAAGCTCGAGTTATTCCGTGCCTGGACGTGAAGGATGGCCGCGTCGTCAAGGGCGTCAACTTCGTCGATCTCATCGACGCGGGCGATCCGGTCGAGGCCGCCAAGGCCTATGACGCCGCCGGTGCCGATGAGCTTTGCTTCCTCGACATCACCGCCTCGTCCGACAACCGCGAGACCATCTTCGACGTCGTCGCCCGCACCGCCGAGCAGTGCTTCATGCCGCTGACCGTCGGCGGCGGCGTGCGCCAGGTCGCCGACATCCGCAGGCTTCTCTTGGCCGGCGCCGACAAGGTCTCGATCAACACGGCGGCGGTGAAGAACCCATCCTTCGTTGCCGAGGCCGCCGACAAGTTCGGCAACCAGTGCATCGTCGTCGCCATCGACGCCAAGAAGGTTTCCGAGGCCAACGAGGCCGACCGCTGGGAAATCTTCACCCATGGTGGCCGCGAGCGCACCGGCATCGACGCCGTCGAATTCGCCCGCAAGGTCGTCGACCTCGGCGCCGGCGAAATCCTGTTGACCTCGATGGACCGCGACGGCACCAAGATCGGCTACGACATCGCCCTCACCCGGGCCGTGGCGGACGCCGTGCGTGCGCCCGTCATCGCCTCGGGCGGCGTCGGCAACCTCGACCACATGGTCGCAGGCATCCGTGATGGCCACGCCACGGCCGTGCTTGCCGCCTCGATCTTTCATTTCGGCACCTACACCATTGCCGAGGCCAAGGCACACATGGCAAAAGCAGGCCTGCCCATGCGGCTCGATCCTATTGGCTGACCTGCCGAGGCAATGATGACTGCATTTACCCTTTCTGATCTCGAAAAGATCGTCGCCCAGCGCGCCCGTTCGGGTGACACCAATTCCTGGACCGCCAAGCTCTACCAGTCGGGCATGGAGCGGGCGGCCAAGAAGCTCGGCGAAGAGGCGGTGGAGACCGTCATCGCCGCCGTCAAGGGCGACGACACCGCGCTCGTTTCGGAAAGCGCCGATCTCCTTTATCATTGGCTCGTCGTGCTTGCCGTCGCCGGCATCCCGATGACGGAAGTGATGGACGAGCTCGAGCGCCGCACCGCCCAGTCGGGCATCGCCGAGAAGGCCTCGCGCAAGAACGAGGGCTGACCTTGGTCGGCCGCCGCAGGGAACAGTCGATGGATCAGCTCGCACCGACGGACAAGTACTCGCCCTACTGGTTCTTCTCCGCCGAGCATTGGGCGGGTTTCGGCGCCGACATGTCGATGACGCTGACCGCCGACGAGGTCAGGCGGCTGAGTTCGATGTACGAGCCGATCGACCTCGAGGAAGTCCGGCGCATCTACCTGTCGCTGTCGCGACTGCTTTCGGCCCATGTCGAAACCAGCCAGCAGCTGTTCCGCCAGCGCCAGCGCTTCTTCAATTCGGAGAAGAAAGGCACCAAGACGCCCTTCATCATCGGCATGGCGGGCTCCGTCGCCGTCGGCAAGTCGACCACGGCGCGCATTCTCAAGGAGCTGCTCACCCGATGGCCGTCGAGCCCGAAGGTCGATCTGGTCACGACGGACGGCTTCCTCTATCCCAACGAGGTCCTGCGCCGCGACAACCTGATGGAGCGCAAGGGTTTTCCCGACAGCTACGATGTCGGGGCGCTGCTGCGTTTCCTCTCGGGCATCAAGTCGGGCCAGCCCAATGTGCGGGCTCCCGTCTATTCGCACCTGACCTACGACGTCATCCCCGGTGAGTTCGTCACCGTCGACCGACCCGACATCCTGATCTTCGAAGGCATCAACGTGCTGCAGCCGCGCGAACTGCCCAAAGACGGCAAGTTCGTGCCCTTCGTCTCCGACTTCTTCGATTTCTCGATCTATATCGACGCCGACGAGCAGATCATCCACGAGTGGTACATCGACCGCTTCATGCGGCTGCGCGAGACGGCGTTCCGCAATCCGCAGTCCTTCTTCCATCGCTATTCGCAGCTGTCGGAAGATGCGGCGCGCGCCATCGCCGAGGGGCTCTGGGCCAACATCAACCTCAAGAACCTGCGTGAGAACATTCTTCCAACGCGCCCGCGCGCCGACCTGATCCTCAAGAAGGGTGCCGGCCACCTTGTCGAGGAAGTGGCGATCCGCAAACTCTAGAGCTTCGCCGACCCGTCACGCTGGCTTCGTCACCCGTCTCAGCGTCAGATTGATCCGCCCGCCCTGCTTCAGCAGGGCCGAGGTCATCGGATAAATGCGGTCGACGCCGTGGAAGGCGAGCCGACCCTCCCCGCCCAGCACCACCACGTCGCCGCTTTCCAGCCGGAAGGATACCGTGCGGTCGTCGCGCCGGCTGCCGCCGACACGGAACAGGCAGGCATCTCCCAGCGACACCGAAACCACGGGTGCTTCGAACTCCTGCTCGTCGCGATCCTGGTGCAGGCCCATCTTGGCCGCGTCGGTGTAGAAATTGACCAGGCAAGCCTCGGGCGGGTGGCGATAGCCGGAGACCTCACGCCACAATGCCATCAACGCTTCGGGAATTGGCGGCCAGGGGTCGCCCGTCACCGGGTGCTCGGGTTGGTAGCGATAGCCACGATCCTGGTCGGTGACCCAGCCAAGCGAGCCGCAATTGGTCATGCGCACGCTCATCGGCTTGCCGGTGCGCGGCATTTCGGGAGTGTACAGCGGCGCTGCCTTCACCACCTCGCGCATGCTCTCGACCAGCCCTTCCTGCACCTCGCGGCTGAGAAAGCCGGGCATGTGGCGGACGCCTTTGGGAAGCACGAGCACGTTCAAGCTGCCTCGTTGATCTGGCCATCCAGATTGCCACCGGAAAAGCAAAACGGCGACCCGAAAGCCGCCGTTCCGCATCGAATGAAATTTCGGGTCAGGCCGTCGCGATATCGGGAATGCGCAGCACCTGGCCGGGATAGATCTTGTCGGGATGCGTCAGCATCGGCTTGTTGGCCTCGAAGATGACGGTGTATTTCGAAGCCTTGCCCTTGCCGTACTGGGCCTCGGCGATTTTCGACAGGTTGTCGCCCTTCTTGACCGTATAGAACACCGGCGCCTTGGCTGGCGTCGCCGCCTTGACCAGTTCGGTCATGTCGACCTTGCCGTCGAGCTTGAGCCCTGAGTCCGGCGCCACGACCTTGAGTTCGTCCGCCTGCACCTTGGAGACGCCGAGCGTGTTGCCGACGGCGATGACCGCCTTTTCGAAGATCGACTGGTCCTTGACCACGCCGGTCAGCACGGCGGTGTCGCCCTTGACCACGACCTGCACGTTGTCGGTGCCTAGTTTATGAGAATCGAGCTCTTTCTTCAGCGTGTCGGCCGTCGGCGCCTCTTCTTCACCGCCGAAGCCAAGCTTCTTGCCGACATTCTTGACGAAATCGAACATGCCCATCCTTGGTCTCCCTTGCTGTGGCGTTCGCCGGAGCTTGGCATCTGCAAAAACAAATTGGAAGCAACTTCGATCTAGTCGCCGTCGACACGCCCGCGAAGCTTCTTGACTGTCGAGCGCCCGGACTTGGTTTTCAACCTGCGCTCGACCGAACCTTTGGTCGGTTTGGTCTTCTTGCGGGGCGGCGGCGGTGGCTCGGCCGCCTTGGCCACAAGTGCGGTCAGCCTGGCGCGCGCATCGGCACGGTTCTGCTCCTGTGTCCGGTAGCGTCCGGCCTCGATGACGATGACGCCGTCCTTGGTCGCCTTCTGTCCCGCGAGCTTGATGGTGCGTTCGCGCACGCGCTCTGGCAGCCCCGGCGCATTCGCCGCGTCGAAGCGCAGTTGCACCGCGGTGGCCACCTTGTTGACGTTCTGGCCGCCCGGCCCCGAGGAGCGGATGAAGTTCTCCTCGAGGTCATCGGGATGGATGACCACGTCGTTGGCGATGATGATCTTGTCGTCGGCGCTCATGCGCCAACTCATGCCGTGCTGGAGCGCAAAAGAAAAGGCCCGACACTTGGCCGGGCCTTTTGGAACTTCTCGGGCGATGCCGGTTTTACTCGGCTGCCGTGCGCACCTGCGGGGCAGCGCCCAGCACGGTCGCATCGACATGGCTTTCGAATTTGCCGAAATTGTCGACGAACATCGACACCAGCTTCTTGGCCTGGCGGTCATAGGCAGCGCCGTCAGCCCAGGTCGAGCGCGGGTCGAGGATTTTTGCGTCGACGCCGGGCACCGAGACCGGAACGGCAAAGCCGAAATTCGCATCGGTGCGGAACTCGACCGAATTCAGCGAACCGTCGAGTGCTGCCGAGAGCAGCGCACGCGTCGCCTTGATCGGCATGCGCGAGCCCACGCCATAGGCGCCGCCGGTCCAGCCGGTGTTGACCAGCCAGCAGTCGACATTGTGCTCGGCGATAAGCTGGCGCAGCAGGTTGCCGTACTCCGAGGGGTGGCGCGGCATGAAAGGCGCGCCGAAGCAGGTCGAGAAGGTCGCTTCGGGCTCGGTCACGCCACGCTCAGTGCCGGCGACCTTGGCTGTGTAGCCCGACAGGAAGTGGTACATCGCCTGCGCCGGGGTCAGCTTGGCGATGGGCGGCATCACACCAAAGGCGTCGGCCGTCAGCATGATGATGTTCTTCGGATGGCTGGCGCGGCCGGTGGCGCTGGCGTTCGGGATGAAATCAAGCGGATAGGCGCAGCGGGTGTTTTCGGTCAGCGAGCCGTCGTTGAAGTCGGGAACGCGGTTCTCGTCTAGGATGACGTTCTCGAGCACGGTGCCGAAGCGCCTGGTGGTGGCGAAAATCTCCGGCTCGGCCTCGGCCGACAGGCGGATGGTCTTGGCGTAGCAGCCGCCCTCGAAGTTGAAGATGCCGTCAGGGCCCCAGCCATGCTCGTCGTCGCCGATCAGCGTGCGCTTGGGGTCGGCCGACAGCGTCGTCTTGCCGGTGCCCGACAGGCCGAAGAACACGGCAGCATCGCCGTCGGGACCTTCATTGGCCGAGCAGTGCATCGGCATCACGCCCTTGGCCGGCAGCACGTAGTTGAGCGCCGTGAACACCGACTTCTTCATCTCGCCGGCATACTGGGTTCCGCCGATCAGCACGATCTTGCGGGTCAGGTCGACGGCGATCAGCGTCTCGCTGCGTCCACCGTGGCGTGACTTGTCGGCGCGGAACGACGGCAGGTCGATAATCGTCATCTCCGGCACGAAGCTCTCAAGCTCGGCTTCCGTCGGACGGATCAGCAGGTTGCGGATGAACTGCGAGTGCCAGGCGAATTCGGTGACGACGCGCGTCGGCAGGCAGAGCGAGCGGTCGGCTCCGCCGATCAGGTCCTGGACGTAGAGGTCCTTGGTCGACGCATGCGCCAGGAAGTCGGCATGCAGCGCGTCGAACTGGGCCTGCGTCATCGCATTGTTGTTGTCCCACCAGACATGCGCCTCGGTGTTTTCGTCACGGACGACGAACTTATCCTTGGGCGAACGGCCGGTGTACTGGCCGGTCTCGGCGACAAGCGCCCCATGGGCGGTCAGCTTCGCTTCGCCGCGCCGGATCGCTTCTTCGGTGAGAAACGCAGCGCCAAAGTTGTAACGGACGGTGCCCGACGTTTTGAGTCCTGCCGTTTCGATCCCGCATGCGGGATTGCGCTTACCGTTTTCCGACATCTGGTGAAGCCTCGTTTCGCTTTGACGCCTATGTCCGGTCAACGGGCCGGACGCCGCAGTCCCGAGGGACTAAGGCAGGCTGAAACAGAAAAGATCAGCGATATCAAATCATTAATCGATTTAAAAATTTTGAAAAATATCTAAATCGTTTAAATGATGGGGAACGACCAGCCGGCCCACACAAGATGGGCGGTTTTTTGTTCGAGCTTTGGCCTCACCGCCCCATATAAGACAGGCATTGGGCGTTGCGGTTGCGCTCCCCGCCTTCGGGGGGTATGCCACATTTTGTACCTAATTTGTCCTGCAAAAGCCCTGCTTCAAGCAGGAAGGGACACCCGCACATGAGGGAGCCGCTGGAAATGGCAACGATCGCGCTTGTCGACGACGACCGCAACATTTTGACATCGGTTTCGATTGCGCTCGAGTCCGAAGGCTATCGCGTCGAGACCTACACCGATGGCGCATCCGCACTGGAAGGCCTCGCCGCGCGTCCGCCGAACCTCGCCATCCTCGACATCAAGATGCCGCGCATGGATGGCATGGAGCTTTTGCGCCGCCTGCGCCAGAAGACCGACCTGCCGGTGATCTTCCTCACGTCCAAGGACGACGAGATCGACGAGCTGTTCGGCCTCAAGATGGGCGCCGACGACTTCATCCGCAAACCGTTCTCGCAGCGCCTGCTGGTCGAGCGCGTCCGCGCCGTGCTGCGCCGTGCAAGCGCCCGCGAAGCCGCCACCAAGGCGCCGGCGCAGGCATCGCGCTCGCTCGAACGCGGCCAGCTGGTCATGGACCAGGAACGCCACACCTGCACCTGGAAGGGTGAGCCGGTCATTCTCACGGTCACCGAATTCCTCATCCTGCATTCGCTGGCCCAGCGCCCCGGCGTGGTCAAAAGCCGCGACGCGCTGATGGATTCGGCCTATGATGAGCAGGTTTATGTCGACGACCGCACCATCGACAGCCACATCAAGCGCTTGCGCAAGAAGTTCAAGGCCGTCGACGACGACTTCGAGATGATCGAAACGCTTTATGGCGTCGGCTACAGATTCCGCGAAGCCTGATACCGGCGGGGCCTGAAACCGCATGGCAATGGAAGCAGAGATGAGCAAGCCAGTGACCGCCAAAAGGCGGTCGCGCGGGCGCTTGTCGACTTTCCTGGACCGCGTGCGGGCCCGGCTCAGCCGCTTCCTCGGCCATCATTTCTTCTCGAGCCTCACCCGGCGCATCCTCTTTCTCAACCTTGCCGGCCTCGCCGTGCTGGTCGCCGGCATCCTCTATCTCAATACTTTTCGCGACGGCCTGATCGACGCCCGCGTCGAGAGCCTGATGACGCAGGGCGAAATCATCGCCGGCGCCATCGCCGCTTCGGCGACGGTCGAGACGGACTCGATCAGCATCGATCCCGAGAAGCTCCTGGAACTGCAGGCCGGGGAGACGCTAGGTCCGCGTTCCGATCAGCTCGACAGCCTCGACTTCCCGATCAACCCTGAGCGTGTCGCACCCGTGCTGCGCCGGCTGATCTCGCCGACCCGCACACGCGCCCGCATCTTCGACCGTGAAGCAACCCTGCTGCTCGATTCGCGCCACCTCTATTCGCGCGGCCAGATCCTCCGCTACGACCTGCCGCCGGTCGAGGAAGAGGAGCCGACGCTGCTCGAGAGGGGCCAGAAGTTCATCTTCGACATGTTCCGCGACAGCTCGCTGCCCGTCTATCACGAGCAGCCCGGCGGCAACGGCTCGGCCTTCCCGGAGGTGATGCAGGCGCTGACCGGCAGCCCGGCGACCATCGTGCGCGTCAGCGAAAAGGGCGAGCAGATCGTTTCGGTCGCCGTGCCCATCCAGCGCTTCCGCGCCGTGCTCGGCGTGCTGATGTTGTCGACCGAGGGCGGCGACATCGACAAGATCGTTGCGGCCGAGCGCAAGGCCATCCTGCGCGTCTTCGGCGTTGCGGCCCTGGTGACGGCACTTCTGTCGATGCTCCTGGCATCGACCATCGCCAATCCGCTGCGCCGGCTTTCGGCCGCGGCCAACCGCGTGCGCCGTGGCGGCAAGAGCCGCGAGGAAATCCCCGACTTCTCCGACCGTCAGGACGAGATCGGCAACCTCTCGGTCGCGGTGCGTGACATGACCAACGCGCTCTACGCTCGCATCGAGGCGATCGAAAGCTTCGCGGCCGATGTCAGCCACGAGCTCAAGAACCCGCTGACCTCGCTGCGCAGTGCCGTCGAAACGCTGCCTCTGGCCAAGAACGAGCATTCGCGCGAACGCCTTATGGAAATCATCCAGCACGACGTGAAGCGCCTCGACCGGTTGATCACGGACATTTCCGACGCGTCGCGCCTCGACGCCGAGCTTGCCCGCGAGGACGCGGCCAGGGTCGATCTCAAGAAGTTCGTCGGCGATCTCGTCTCGGTGTCGCGCGAGACTTCGCGTCACAAGAAGTCGGTCGAGATCGAGTTCACCACCGCCAAGTTGCCGGCCGGCGTGAAGAGCTACAACGTGCTCGGCCACGACCTGCGCATCGGCCAGGTCATCACCAACCTGATAGAGAACGCACGCTCCTTCGTGCCCGATGGTCATGGCCACATCGACATCAGCCTGGCGCGCATCGGCAAGTTCAACGTCATCACGGTCGAGGACAACGGCCCCGGCATCCGCGTCGAGAACATCGACCGCATCTTCGAGCGCTTCTACACCGACCGGCCCTCATCGGAGGCGTTCGGCCAGAATTCCGGCCTCGGCCTGTCAATCAGCCGCCAGATCGTCGAGGCCCATGGCGGCACGCTGACTGCGGAAAACATCACCGGCACCAAGCCCGGCGACATCAAGGGCGCGCGCTTCATCGTCACCCTGCCGGCCGAAGGCTGATCCGTGCCGCCCGTCAACATGCACGCCACTGCGGTGCTGCTTGGCGATTGCGGCGTGCTCATCGCCGGCCCCTCGGGTTCCGGCAAGACTGCACTAGCGCTGGCGCTGATCGACAGGGCACGCGGATCGGGGCTTTTTGCACGGCTGGTTTCCGACGATCAGCTTTTCCTGTCCGCCCCGGGCGGGCGGCTTGTCTGCCATGCGCCGGCGACCATCGCCGGGCTGGTCGAGATCCGCGGGCTAGGCCCCAGTCCCGCCGCGCATGAGGCTGCCGCCGCCGTCGATCTGCTTGTCCGTCTTGCTCCCGCCACCGATATCGAGCGGTTGCCCGAGCCGGCGAGCGAGATTTTGCTTGGTTGCAGCGTACCCAGGGTAATGCTCGCGGAGCGCGAGGTGATTGCCGCCCTACCCGTTGTCTTTGCCCGCCTTGGGCTGCTGCCTTCCGGCTGAACCTGCCCGAAATTTTTGCTGCAATGCGTCAAAATGGCTGCCGATGCCGCAAATTGGGGCTTGTAAACGCTCTCGCCCTCGACAAGATAGCGCTCCCGCCCTCCACCATGGCGGCAAGAATACTGCGCGGCTGTGAAGGGGCCATGACGGGAGTCAAACCAGAATGATTGGACTCGTGCTAGTGACGCACGGTCAGCTGGCCGAGGAGTTCCGCCATGCAGTGGAACACGTCGTCGGACCGCAGGAAAACTTCGAGACAGTTTCCATCGGCGCCGACGACGACATGGCGCAGCGCCGCAGCGATATCATCAGTGCCGTCGGCCGGGCCGATACCGGCAACGGCGTTGTCGTGCTCACCGACATGTTCGGCGGCACGCCCTCCAATCTCGCCATTTCGGTGATGGAGGCGGGCAAGGTCGAGGTCATCGCCGGCATGAACCTGCCGATGCTGATCAAGCTCACCAGCGTGCGCAAGGCCGACAACATGACCATGGCGCTCGAGGAGGCCCAGGCGGCCGGCCGGAAATACATCAACGTGGCAAGCCAGGTGTTGAGCGGCAAATGAGCGGCATGCCCTATTCGCCCGAACAGGGCCACATCACCCGCGAACTGCCGATCGTCAACCAGCGCGGGCTGCATGCCCGCGCCTCGGCCAAGTTCGTCCAGATCGCCAACGAGTTCCAGGCCTGCGTCACCGTCGAAAAGGACGGCATCTCGGTCGGGGGCACCTCGATCATGGGGCTGATGATGCTGGCCGCCAGCCCTGGCTGCACCATCACGGTCACTGCCACGGGCCCGGAAGCGCCCCAGGCGATGGAAGCGCTGGCCACCCTCGTCGCAGCGCGCTTCGGCGAGGAATGCTGATCGTCGGCATCTGTCGGTGACATGCACGAATAAAGATTTCTTTATGTCCCATTGTCGGGTGCGGGCTGATCTGGTAGTCAGGCCGTCACTTCGCGCGCCCTTTTCAGCCTCCCGCTTTGGCGCGCAGCAAACAGGAATCGGAGCAAGCCATGACGGGTAGCAAGGATTATCTGGTCGCCGACATTTCGCTCGCCGGCTGGGGTCGCAAGGAAATCGAGATCGCCGAAACCGAGATGCCGGGCCTGATGGCCTGCCGCGAGGAGTTCGGTGAAGCCCAGCCGCTCAAGGGCGCGCGCATTTCCGGCTCGCTGCACATGACCATCCAGACGGCGGTGCTGATCGAGACGCTGAAGGCGCTCGGCGCCGACATCCGCTGGGCCTCGTGCAACATCTTCTCGACCCAGGACCACGCAGCGGCGGCAATCGCCGATGCCGGCATCCCGGTCTTCGCCGTCAAGGGCGAGACCCTTGAGGAATACTGGCAGTACACCGACCAGATTTTCCAGTGGACCGATGGCGGCCCCACTAACATGATCCTCGACGATGGTGGCGACGCCACCATGTACATCCTCATCGGCGCCCGCGCCGAGGCTGGCGAGGACGTCCTGTCCAACCCGGGCAGCGAAGAGGAAGAGATCCTGTTCGCCCAGATCAAGAAGCGTATGGCTGAGACGCCGGGCTTCTTCGCCAAGCACAAGGCTGCCATCCGCGGCGTCACCGAAGAGACCACCACCGGCGTCAACCGTCTCTACCAGCTGCAGAAGAAGGGCCTGCTGCCCTTCCCGGCGATCAATGTCAACGACTCGGTCACCAAGTCGAAGTTCGACAACAAATACGGCTGCAAGGAATCGCTGGTCGACGGCATCCGCCGCGGCACCGATGTCATGATGGCCGGCAAGGTCGCGGTCGTCTGCGGTTACGGCGACGTCGGCAAGGGCTCGGCAGCCTCGCTCCAGGGTGCGGGCGCCCGCGTCAAGGTCACGGAAGTCGACCCGATCTGCGCGCTCCAGGCTGCGATGGACGGCTATGAAGTCGTCACCCTCGAGGACGCTGCCCCGACCGCCGACATCGTCATCACCACGACCGGCAACAAGGACGTCATCACCCTCGACCATATGCGGGCGATGAAGGACATGGTTATCGTCGGCAACATCGGCCACTTCGACAACGAGATCCAGGTCGCGGCGCTCCGCAATCTCAAGTGGACCAACGTCAAGCCGCAGGTCGACATGATTTCCTTCCCCGATGGCAAGCGCATGCTGCTTCTGTCGGAAGGCCGTCTGCTCAATCTCGGCAACGCGACGGGCCATCCGAGCTTCGTCATGTCGGCATCGTTTACCAACCAGACGCTGGCCCAGATCGAACTCTGGACCAAGCCCGGCCAGTACAAGAACGAGGTCTATGTCCTGCCCAAGCATCTCGACGAGAAGGTCGCGCGGCTTCATCTCGACAAGCTCGGCGCCAAGCTGACCACCCTGTCTGATGAGCAGGCTACCTATATCGGCGTGACGCCGAAGGGCCCGTTCAAGCCGGAACACTACCGCTATTAACCATAGCGAAAGTACCTACAAGATATTGAAGCCGGGCGATTGACTTTCGCCCGGCTTCTCTTTTTGGAGGCGCGCCTTCTTCACGACGATTCGCCTAGGGGTTATTGTGACGTGATTCGTCACGCGCTCGTTCTTGGCGGGGAAAGCCGGGCGCTTCAGGGCGGTCTTGCATTCGGGCGGCACAAAGGAAAACAACACATGCCGGGGGAATACCCGCTTTCAGCGGGACGAGCCGTTTCCGGCGGCCATGAAGATTCGCGGAAGGCCCTTGCGGGCGGCAGGTGGCAGGCGGTGCGCCGGCTGGGCCGCCGTGCAGCCGGCCTTGCCCTCGGCACATCAGCTCTTTGCACGCCTCTCGGTTTTGCGCATGCCCAGCAGGCGTCCGTCGCCGGCCTTTCCGTCAGCACGGTCGACGTCATCCAGCTCGCCGTCTTCGTCGGCGTCATCGGCGCCGCCATGATCTCCGCCGTCGCACTGATCCGCGAGCGGGCCCGTCTCGCCGCCGAGAACGGCGACCTGCGCGGCCGCGTCGCCGACCTCAACGCGTCGGTCCAGCGCACCGAGGCCTTGCTCAATCTGCGTGACCAGCGCGTCATCGTCTGGGCCAACGACAACAAGAAGCCCGAGCTGATCGGCTCGCTGCCGGTCGAAACCGGCGTGCCGGACGATCGCGCCGCCTTCCTCGCCTTCGGCCGCTGGCTCATGCCGCGCTCTGCGGCAGCGCTCGAAAATGCAATCGCCGGCCTGCGCGACAAGGGAACCGCCTTCGAACTGGTGGCGGAGACCCATGCGGGTGCCGCGCTCGAGGTCCAGGGCCGCAAGAGCGGCACCCAGATCATCGTGCGCTTCATTTCCATTTCCGAGGCACAGCGCCTCCAGGCGCGGCTGAAGCTCGAGAACCAGCGCATCGGCGCGGAATACGAGACGCTCGTCGGCCTGATCGATGCCGTCGAGATGCCGTTCTGGATGCGCGACGCCGACGGCCGCCTGAAATGGGTCAACAGGGCCTATGCCAAGGCGGTCGAGGCCATCGATGGCTCGGCCGTAATTCGCGACGGCAAGGAGTTCCTCGGCACCCAGTCACGCGAGGCGATCGCCAAGCAGCACCAGTCCCGTCCGCTGTTCCAGCAGCAGCTGTCGACCGTCATCGACGGCGACCGCAAGATGTTTGCCGTCACCGACATCCTCGGCCGCGACGGCTCCGCCGGCATCGCCGTCGACATGAGCGCTGCCGATGCCATCCGCGACGAATACGGCCAGGTCGTGCGCAGCCATGCCGACACGCTCGACCAGGTGGCCACCGCCGTGGCTACCTTCGACGCCAACCAGAAATTGCGCTTCTACAATCAGGCGTTCCAGAAGATCTGGGACCTCGACGCCGGCTATCTCACCAGCGCGCCCGACAATGCGCTGCTGCTCGATCGCCTGCGCAGCGAGCGCAAGCTACCCGAGCAACCGGAATGGCGGCGCTGGAAGGAAAACCTGCTCGGCGCCTACCGCGCCGTCGATCCGCAGGAACATCTCTGGCACCTGCCCGACGGCCGCACCATCCGCGTCGTCGCCAATCCGCAGCCCAAGGGCGGCGTCACCTGGGTGTTCGAGAACCTAACCGAGAAGATCGATCTCGAAAGCCGCTACACCACTGCCGTCCGTGTCCAGGGCGAGACGCTGGACAATCTGGCAGAGGGCGTCGTCGTGTTCGGGCCCGATGGCCGCATCCGCCTGTTCAACCCGGCCTTTGGCCAGCTCTGGGGTGTCTCCGACGACATCCTGCGGCCGAGCACCCACATCTCGGCCATCCGCGCCGAATGCGACATGCGTGCCGAGATCAGCCCGTGGTCCGACTTCGTGGCGGCCGTCACCGGCTTCGACGAACGCAGCGACCGCCGCGGCCAGACCGAGTTGCGCAACGGCACGGTTCTGCAGCACGCCGTCGTCCACCTGCCCAACGGCCAGGTAATGCTGACCTTTGTCGACGTCACCGACAGCGTCAACATGGAGCGCGCGCTCAAGGACAAGAACGAGGCCCTGCAGCGCGCCGACCAGATCAAGAACGAGTTCGTCCAGCACGTTTCCTACGAACTGCGCTCGCCGCTGACCAATATCATCGGCTTCACCGAGCTTCTGTCGTTGCCAGGCACAGGCCCGCTGTCGCAGCGCCAACGCGAATATGTCGAGCACATCGGCTCGTCCTCGGGCGTGCTCTTGACCATCGTTAACGACATCCTCGACCTCGCAACCGTCGATGCCGGTATCATGCAGCTCGACATTTCCGAGGTTCATGTCGACCGCGCCATCGAGGCGGCGGCCGAGCTGGTCGCCGATCGGCTGCAGGAGCATTCGATCCGACTTTCGATCGACATCGCCGCCGCGCCCAAGAGCTTCAGCGGCGACGAGACCCGCGTGCGCCAGGTCCTCTACAACCTCCTCAGCAACGCGGTGAACTACGCGCCGGCCGCCAGCACCATCACGCTCGCCTGCCGCCAGCGCGCCGAGGGTGTCGAATTCTCCGTTCATGACGATGGTCCCGGCATGCCGCCGGAGGTGCTGGACACGGTGTTCCAGCGCTTCGAATCCCGCGTCAATGGCGGCCGTCGCCGTGGCGCCGGTCTTGGCCTGTCCATCGTCAAGAGCTTCGTCGAGTTGCATGGCGGCTCGGTCCGCATCGACAGCGGCACCGACCGCGGCACAACAGTCATCTGCCTGTTCCCTGGCGCGCCGGCCGGCGTCCGGGTGGCGGCGGAGTAGATCCCTTCATGACGGCCAGATCGCTGGAGCGCTTCCTGCCCGACGAGGCAGCCACCACGCGGCTGGGCGAGGACCTCGCCATGGCCGTCAGGCCGGGCGACGTGTTCCTGCTCGACGGCGATCTCGGCGCCGGCAAGTCGACCTTGGCGCGCGGCCTGATCAGGGCGCTGGCAGGCGACCCCCGCCACGAGGTGCCGAGCCCGACCTTCACCCTGGTCCAGAGCTACGACACGCCGGTTCCGGTCCACCATTTCGACCTCTACCGCCTGTCCTCGTCGGAGGAGCTCGACGAGCTCGGCTTCGACGAGGCGGTTGCCTCCGGCGTGGCACTGGTCGAGTGGCCCGAGCGCGCGGCCGCCGCCATGCCGACCACCAGCCTGCGGCTTGCCATCGAGCATGAAGGCGACGGCCGCCGCATCATCATTTCGGGCGATGGCCCCGCTTTCGACCGCATGGCCCGTTCGCTCGCCATGCGCGACTTTCTTGCCGCTTCCGGTTGGGGCGAAGCCCATCGCGCCCGCTTCATTGGCGACGCCTCCGCTCGCGCCTATGAGACGGTGACGCTCGACGGTCATGCGCCGTTGGTGCTGATGAATTCACCGCGCCTGGTGCTCGGACCGCCGGTTCGAGACGGCAAGCCCTATGCCGAGATCGCTCACACCGCACAGACGGTTGCCGCCTTCGCGGCGGTCGACCGGGCGCTCGCCTCGGGCGGCGTCACCGTACCGGGCATCGTCGCCCAGGACCTCGACCAGGGTTTTCTGCTCCTCGCGCATCTGGGAACGGGCGCATTCCTCGACCCAGAGGGCAATCCGGTCGCCGAACGTTATGCCGCCGCTGCCGAATTGCTGGCAATGATTCACGGGAAACATTGGGATGACCGGCTCGAAGCCGCCCCCGGCGTCGTCCACGAGGTTCCGCCCTTCGACCGCGGCGCGCTGATGATCGAGGTCGACCTGCTGGTCGACTGGTATGTGCCGGCCGTGTCGGGTGCGCCCGCCTCCGATGTGCTGCGCGATGGTTACCGCGCCGCCTGGAACGCCGTCTTCGACCGCCTCACCGACAAACAATACGGCCTGGTCCTGCGCGACTATCACTCGCCCAACATCATCTGGCGTACGGAGGAGAAGGGTTTCGCCCGGCTCGGCATCGTCGACTTTCAGGACGCGCTGATCGGCCCCGTCGCCTATGACGTCGCCTCGCTTGCCATGGACGCACGCGTGACTGTCTCGCCTGAGATCGAGCGGACCACCGTCGATGCCTATGTCGCCGCCCGCAACGCTGCCGGCGGCTTCGACGAGGCTGCCTTTCGCGAAGCCTACGCCATCATGGCGGCGCAGCGGAACTCGAAGATCCTCGGCATCTTCGTCCGGCTCGACCGCCGCGACGGCAAGCCGCAATATCTCAAGCACCTGCCGCGCATCCGCGATTACCTGCACCGCGCGCTCGCACATCCCGCATTGACCGGCCTGCGCGACTTTTACCGCGACAACCGCCTGCTCGAGGAGTTTGACGCGTGAGTGGGCCTGCCAAGATCCCGTCGGTCGCCATGGTTCTCGCAGCCGGTCTCGGCAAGCGCATGCGGCCGATCACCGACACGATTCCCAAGCCGCTGGTAAAAATTGCCGGCAAGACCCTGCTCGATTGGGGGCTCGACAGCCTGGCCATGGCAGGCGTCGAAAAGGCCGTGGTCAACGTCCACTATCTCCCCGACCAGATCGTCGCGCATGCCGCGTCCCGCCGGGCACCGAGCATCGCCATCTCCGACGAGCGCGACGGACTGCTCGACTCCGCCGGCGGCATCGTCAAGGCATTGCCCGAGCTTGGCACCGATCCGTTCTACATCGTCAATGCCGACACCTTCTGGGTCGACGAGGGCACACCGAACCTCACTCGCCTCGCCCTTGCCTGGGACGACGCCCGCATGGATATTCTCATCATGCTCGCGGCTCTCCCCCAGGCGACCGGCCATTCCGGCGGCACCGATTTCCTCGTCGCGCCCGACGGCCAGCTGCGCCGCGCCGCAGGATCGCCCGACGGGCTGATCTATGCGGGTGCTGCGATCATCCATCCCCGCATCTTCGCCGACGCGCCTGCTGGTGCGATCTCGCTAAACCGCTATTTCGATGAGGCGATTTCGGCCGGCCGGTTGTTCGGCATGCCCATGCACGGCAGCTGGATAACCGTCGGCACGCCTGACGCCATCGTCCCTGCGGAGGCCGCGGTGAAAAGGGCATTGGCAGGGGCGCAATGAGCGGGCGCGCGTCGCCACGCGTCTATTCCATTCCGCCCGGCGCCCCCTTCCTGCCGACGCTGGCGGCATCCCTGCTCGACGGCAGCCTGATCCCCGATTTCCGCTTTGACGGCGACCCGCTGGCCTTGGCCGACGTCACCATCTACGTGCCGACGCGCCGTGCGGCGCGCGCCTTGCGTGGTGTCTTCGTCGACGCCGCCGGCGGCCGTTCGGCCATCCTGCCCGTGATCAAGCCGCTTGGCGAGTTCGATGAGGACGAGGCCGCCTTCGAGGCCGAAGGTACGGCAGCACTCGATCTCGCACCGCCCGTTTCGTCCACTGACCGGCTGCTGTTGCTTGCGCCGCTGGTGCGCGCCTGGAAGCGTCGCCTGCCTGCCCATGTCGCAGCCCTGTTCGAGGAAGAGGTGGTCGTACCGGCCTCGGCCGCCGACGCCATCTGGCTGGCACGCGATCTCGCCGGTCTGATGGACGAGATCGAGACCGAAGGTTCCGACTGGGCCAAGCTCGCTGGCCTCGTCACCGGCGAACTCTCAGGCTGGTGGCAGGTCACGCTCGACTTCCTGTCCATCGTCACCTCGGTCTGGCCCGATCTGCTCGCCGAGCGCGACCAATCCAACCCGGCGGCCCACCGCAGCGCGCTGATCCGGCTCGAGGCCGAGCGTCTGAGGCGCAATCCGCCGGTCGGTCCGGTCATCGCCGCCGGTTCCACCGGCTCCATTCCTGCAACCGCCGAGTTGCTCGCGGCCATCGCCCGCCTTCAGCGTGGCGCGGTCGTCCTGCCCGGTCTTGATGCCACGCTCGACGAGGCCGCCCTTGAGGCCATCACCGCGCCCGACCTGCGCGCCTCGGTGCTCGGCCATCCGCAATATGGTCTCGCCAAGCTGATCGGCAAGATCGGTGTCCTGCGTCGCGACATCGAGGAGCTGGGCGTGTCGCCGCCGGCGCTGACTGCGCGCGCGGCCATCGTCGGCGAGGCGCTGCGCCCGGCCGAAACCACAGACGCCTGGGCCGAGAAGCGCGGCGGCGTCAGCGACGCCGAGATATCAGATGCCCTTGCCGGCGTGACGCTGCTCGAAGCCGCCCAGGAACGCGACGAGGCAGCCGCCATCGCCATCGCGTTGCGCGAGGCGGTCGCACAGGACGGCCATCGCGCCGCGCTCGTCACCTCGGACCGCAACCTTGCCCGCCGTGTCGCCTCCGAACTCCGGCGCTTCGGCATCCAGGCCGACGATTCCGGTGGTGTGCCGCTCGCCAACACCCCACCGGCAGCACTTCTGCGCACGATGGTCGAGGCGGCGATCCGCCCCGGCGACCCGGTCGCCGTGCTGTCGCTGCTCAAGCACCCGCTGCTGCGCCTCGGGCTGGAGCGTCATGTGGTCAGGCGCGCCGCCGAGACCATTGAGCTCGTGGTGCTGCGCGGCGGCGTCGGCCGCCCCGATGTTGCCCGGCTTGCCGAGGATTTCGACACCCGTCTCACCGGCATTGGCGATGCATCGCGCAAGCCCTTCTGGTTCGACCGCATCAATGTCCGCCGCATCGAGGATGCGCGCAACGTTGCAGCCAGGCTGGTTGCAGCAGTCGCACCGCTGACTGCCCTTCGCGGCGGCGAGGCCATCGAACTCGGTGCGGTCGTTCGCGCCACCGTCGAGGCGCTGGAACATCTGGGCCGGGACGAGCTTGGGGGGCTTGCGACCCTCTATGATGGTGATGCCGGCGCCAAGCTGGCCGAAACGTTGCGCGGGCTGGTCTCAGCCCAGGCGAGCTTCAGCTTCGCCGCCGCCGAATGGCCCGACGTGCTCGACGCACTTGTCGCGCCAGAGGCGGTGAAGCCGTCGCAGGGCGCGGACCGCGCCATCTCCATCTGGGGTGCGCTGGAGGCTCGTCTCCAGACCGTCGACACGCTGGTCATCGGCGCGCTCAACGAAGGCAGCTGGCCGCGCAAGGCCGAGGCCGACCGCTTCATGTCGCGCGTCATGAAATCGGGCATTGACCTCGAACCGCCGGAGCGCCGCATCGGCCTCGCCGCCCATGATTTCCAGATGGCGATGGGCGCCAGGAACGTCGTGCTGTCGCGCTCGGCGCGCTCTGGCGATGCGCCCGCCGTGCCGTCGCGTTGGCTCCAGCGCCTGCTCACCTATATCGGCCCCGACCATGCGGCGGTGTTGCGCCAGCGCGGCACAAGGCTTCTCGGCTGGGCCCGGCAACTCGATGCCGGCCAGAAGACCGACTTCGCCGCCCGCCCCGAGCCGAGGCCGCCGGTCGCGGTGCGGCCGCGCCGCTTCAGCGTTACCGAGATCGAAACGCTGCGCCGCGATCCTTATGCCGTCTATGCGCGCCGCATCCTCGGCCTGTCGGCCATCGATCCGCTGGTGCGGGATCCCGGTGCCGCCGAGCGTGGCACGCTGTTCCACGACATTCTGCACCTGTTCTCGGCGACGGTCGGCGACCCGCGCGCGCCGCAGGCGCTCGACGTTCTCATCGCCGCAGGCAAGCACTGCTTCGCCGAGGCATCCTTGCCCGCCGATGTCGAGGCCGTCTGGTGGCCGCGTTTCGAACGCATGGCCGAGGGCATCCTCGAATGGGAGCGCAGCCGTGCCGCCGCTGTCGTCAGCCGCCATGCCGAGGAAGGTGCTTCCGCGACCGAAGTCGGGCGCACCGGCATCACGCTGTCAGGTCGGACGGACCGCATCGATCTGCTTGCAGGCGGCATGGCCGACATCATTGACTACAAAACCGGCTCGTCGCCCTCCAAGGCGCAGGCCCATACGCTGATCGCGCCGCAGCTGGCACTTGAAGGCGCCCTGCTCCGTCGCGGCGCCTTCCGCGAACTGGGCCAGCGCGAGCCGTCACAACTTGCTTTCGTCCGCCTCAAGCCCAATGGCGAGGTGTTCGAGGAATCGATCCTCGAACACAACCGCAAGCCCAAATCGGCGTCGGAGCTGTCGGAAGAGGCCTGGACGAGGCTAGAGCAGCTTCTCCACCACTATGACGATCCCACCACCGGCTATCTGTCGCGCGCACTGCCCTTCCGCGAGGGCGAAACCGACGGCGATTACGACCATCTCGCCCGCGTGCTCGAATGGTCGGCCGGCGGCGATGGCGGTTCGGAGGGCGAGGAATGAAGAAGAAGTTCTTCGTCCCCCAGGAAACCGCGGACAGGCAGGCCCGCGCCTCCGATCCCGGCAATTCGGTCTGGGTGTCGGCCAATGCCGGCTCGGGCAAAACCCATGTGCTGTCGCAGCGGGTGATGCGGTTGCTGTTGCGCGGCACCGATCCGTCGAAGATCCTCTGTTTGACCTACACGCGCGCCGCCGCCGCCAACATGTCGAACCGCGTGTTCGCCAACCTGTCTGAATGGACCATGCTGCCCGATGCGGAGCTGGCCGAGCGCATCACCGCCCTCGACGGCGCGCGGCCCGACCGGGCGATGCTGCGACGTGCCCGCCGGCTGTTCGCCGAGGCGTTGGAAACGCCAGGCGGTCTGAAGATCCAGACCATCCACGCCTTCTGCGAGTCGGTGCTGCACCAGTTCCCGCTCGAAGCCAACATCGCTGCCCATTTCGAGATGCTCGATCCGCAGATGGAAGCGACGCTCTTTGCCACTGCGCGGCGCGAGATGGTGACCGGGGGGGCGGCCAATCCCGAGTTGGCCGAAGCCTTTGCCATGGTGCTGGAGCGCGGTGGCGAGGCGGGTCTCGACGCGCTGCTGTCAGAAATCGTCGCCAAGCGCGACGGCCTGCGCGCCTTCATCGGCCAGATCATGGATTTTTCCTGGCCCTTCGGCGCTCTGTACGAGGAGTTCGGCTTTGTCGAGGACGACAACGCCGAAGCCATCGCTGGCTCGATCTGGCCTCTGCCCGGTTTCGAGCCTTCATTCTTCAATGCCTTTGCCGCTGCTGCCGAGGCGACCGACGCACGCAGCGTGCTCAACAACATCCTGCCCTATGCCAGCCTGGCCTATGCCGAACCCGACCCGATCAGGCGTCTCGGCCTGTTGGCCGATGCCTTCCTCAAGGCTGACGGCGATCCCTACACGGCGAGCACCTTCAAGAAGGCTTTGCTCGACCGCCTACCCGACCTGCCGGAACGCTACCAGGCGACGTCAGAGGCGATCATCCGGGCCGCAGACCGTCTCGCCCATTTCCGCATGCTCGAGGCGACGCGCGCCGCACTCACCATCGCCGACTGGCTGATCGCCCGCTATGAGCGGCTGAAAACCGGGCGCGGTTTCCTCGATTTCAACGACCTTATCACCCGCACGGTCAACCTGCTTGCCCGCCCCGATGCCGGGCCGTGGGTGCAATACAAGCTCGACAAGGGCATCGACCACATCCTGCTCGACGAGGCCCAGGACACCAGCCCCGACCAGTGGGAAGTGGTCAAGCGCTTGGCCGAGGAGTTCTTCTCCGGTTTCGGGGCGCGCGATCATGTCCACCGCACCGTCTTCGCCGTCGGCGACGAGAAGCAGTCGATCTATTCCTTCCAGGGTGCCGCGCCTGAATCCTTCGACGACAGCAAGCACGAATTTGCCGCCCGCGTCCGCGCCGCCGAAGCCCGCTTCGAAGACGTCACGCTGACCTGGTCGTTCCGCTCGACCGACGACGTGCTGTCGGCGGTCGACCGTGTGTTCGAGGACCCGACGGTCCGCCGTGGCGTCACCCGCGCGCCCGAGCCGCCCAGCCACAAGGCGATCCGCGCCGGCGCCCCCGGCTATGTCGAGGTCTGGCCTTCTGTTGGTACCGATGTGGTCGACGAACCGGACGACTGGCGCAAGCCCATCGACCATGCCCACGCGCCCGCCGTGGTGGTGGCCGAGCAGGTCGCGGCAACGATCCGCAAATGGCTCGACAATGACGAGATCGTCGAGGGCACCGGCAAGCGCCTGCGTGCCGGCGACGTCATGGTGCTGGTGCGCAAGCGCGACCGCTTCGTCCACGCGCTGTCCCGCGCGCTCAAGCGCCGCGACATTCCCGTCGCCGGTGCCGACCGCCTCAGCCTGCCGGGCCACATCGCCGTCAAGGACCTCATCGCGCTCGGTCGTTTCCTCATCCAGCCCGAGGACGATCTTTCGCTGGCGGCCGTCCTGCGCAGTCCGATCTTCGGCTTTTCCGAGGAGGCGCTGTTCGCGCTCGCCTCTGGCCGACCCGGCGGCCGCTCGCTGGTCGTGTCACTGCGTGAGGCCGCCGAAACGGATGCGGCGCTGAAATCAGTCTCCGAACAGCTCGACGCCTGGGCCACCGAGGCCGCCTTTCGGCCGATCTTCGAGTTTTATTCAGGCGTGCTCTCGGGCGGTCGCGACCGTGATGGCGTGCGCAAGAAAATGATTTCCCGTCTGGGCCAGGAAGCCGGCGACATTCTCGACGAGTTCCTCAACTTCTGCCTCGCCGAAGAGCGCACCGGCCTGCCCGGCCTCGAAGCCTTCCTGTCGACGCTCGAAAACGCCGGGCCCGAGATCAAGCGCGAGATGGACCAGACCCGCGACGAGGTCCGCATCATGACCGCGCACGCCGCCAAGGGCCTGGAAGCGACGGTCGTATTCCTGGTCGACAGCGGCTCGGCGCCGTTCAGCGACCAGCATTTGCCCCGGCTGATGCCTTTCATCCCGCGTGCCCGACACTGGCAGGGCAAAGGCTATCTCTGGCGCGCCGGCGCCGATGTCGCCAATGCCTTCTCCAAGGGCGCTGCTCTGACAGCGCGCGAATTGGCCGACGACGAATACCGTCGCCTGCTCTATGTCGGCATGACCCGCGCCGAGGACCGTCTCATCGTCTGCGGCTATCACGGCAAACGTGCGCCCGGCGGCAACACCTGGCATTCGATCGTTTCGCGCGCGCTGTCGGCCGCGCCGGAAAGCGAATTGCGCGACCATCCCGTCGTCGCCGACCTCAAGGTGCACCGCTTCCGCGTCACGCCTTTGTCGGGTGCGGCGGAAATCGCGCCTGAGCGCGAGGCGGCGGAGATCGTCGCCCCGGCGCCGCTGCCCGAAAGCCTGTTCGACCGGCCGCCGCCCTTCGAGGACCTGCCGCGCCCGCTGTCGCCGTCGGGGGCCTCGGCCCTGATCGAGGAGACCGAAGAGCCGGTGATCTCAGGCCGTTCACCGGTGCTGGATGCGGAGGTCGAGCCTGCCTTTGCCATCGCCCGCGGTTCGGCGCTGCATCGCCTGCTGCAGGTGCTGCCGCGTCTCGACCCGGCAGAGCGGCGGCTGGCGGCCGAACGTTATCTCGCCCGAACAGGCCGCGACTGGGACGAGGCGCAGCGCGCTTCGGCTCTCGCGTCCGTCCTCTCCATCCTCGACGACACGCGCTTTGCGCCCCTCTTCTCGCGCGCCTCGCGCGCCGAAGTGGCCGTGATGGGCAGTCTCGACATCAGGGGGAAAGCGCGTTCGGTGTCGGGCAAGATCGACCGTCTGGCGGTCACGGATAACGAGGTTTTGATCGTTGACTACAAGACCAATGCCTCGCCGCCGGCCTCGCTTGAACAGGTGCCCGGAGCCTACATCGTACAGCTTGCGCTCTACCGCGCGCTACTCCGGCCGCTCTATCCGGGCAAGTCGGTTGCGGCTGCCTTGCTCTTCACTGAGGCGCCGCTTCTGATCCCGTTGCCCGTGGCGGCCATGGACGCCGCCCTTGCTCGACTCATCCAAGCGTGACACAAGAACTGCTTGAACGTCGGGCCCCAAACCACCACATATGGCGCGACAGCTAACTCTAGAGGATCGCATCATGGCCACCGTCAAGATCGACAACAGCAATTTCAAGTCCGGCGTGCTCGAAGCCAAGGAGCCGGTCGTGGTCGATTTCTGGGCTGAGTGGTGCGGTCCCTGCAAGATGATCGGCCCGTCGCTCGAGGAGATTTCCAACGAGCTCGCCGGCAAGGTCAAGATCACCAAGGTCAACATCGACGAGAACCCCGAGATCGCTGCCCAGTTCGGTGTGCGCTCGATCCCGACGCTGATGATCTTCAAGGATGGCGAAGTGGCCGACATCAAGGTTGGCGCCGCTCCCAAGACCGCGCTGGCCCACTGGATCGCCGGCAACGTGGCCTGACGGTTTGCAAGGCGACAGCGAAGCCTTAGTCGCTGCTGAAAATGAAGCCGCTCGTAACGTACTGTTACGAGCGGCTTTTTCTTTCCGCAGGCAGCCGTAAGGCCGGTTTACGAAGCGCTAGCCGTTGTAGACCACGGAGATCTTATTTCCGGCGGGGTCACGCATGTATGCGGCGTACCAGTGTGGCCCGTAGTGCGGGCGCGGATCAGGTGCGCCTTCGTCCGTTCCGCCGTTGGCCATGGCAGCTTCGTGGAAAGCGTCGACTTCCGCACGAGACTTGACCATGAAGCCCACCATCGCGCCATTTCCGGCGCTCGCCGGCCCACCGTCGAAAGGCTTGCAGACCCATAGGACAAGCCCCCCGCCCGTTCCGCCCTCGGAGTATCCGCGCCACCCCGGAAACTCCGTATGCTTGCTCCATCCGATGGTTGCCAGGACCGCGTCATAGAAGGCGTTCGACGTGGCGGACTCCAGGGCGCCAACGGTCACGTAAACACTCATTTCTGCCATTCCTCCGAAGGTTCGACATAGAAATCCATGTCGGCCCATAAAGAACATAACAAGAACAAATGCAAGGCAAGTTATTTGTGGTTGCAAAAAAACGGCCGCAAAAGCCGTCGTTCTATGACCGGCTTCTGCGAGAAAGGCATCTCACATGCTTATTGGTGAGGGGGCGACCGGGCTTTTGTCGCTCAGGTCGGCGGCGTTCCGTTTTCGGCCAGCACTTCGCCCACCAGATAGAGCGAGCCGCCGATCAGGATACGCGGGGCCGGCTCGTCCTCGTCCCAGGTATCGCGCAGCAGCATCAGCGCATTGGCGACTGAACTCACCGGCTCGGCCGAAAGCCCGGCCTCCGAGGCGCGCACCGCCAGTTCTTCATTGGGGACGCCGCTTTCGCTCATCCGCACCGGCACGGTGTAGACATGCCGCGCCATGCCGTGGAACGGCTTGAAATAGCCGGTCTGGTCCTTGGTGTTGATCATTCCGGAGATCAGGAACAGCGGCCGCTGCACCTTTTCTTCCTGCTCGGTCAGCGCCTCTGCGATCACGGTGCCGGCGCCGGGATTGTGGCCGCCATCGATCCACACTTCCGAACCCTTCGGCGCAAGATCGGTCAGCTCACCCTGCGGCAGGCGCTGCATCCGGCCGGGCCAGGTCACCGAGGCCATCGCCTTGTCGGCGATGCGGTCGTCGACCGGAAAACCCGCTGCCTTCACCGCCGCGATCGCCGCGGCAGCATTGGCATACTGGTGTCGGCCGGGCAGGCGCGGCGGCACGAGATCCATCAGCCCGGTCGGGTCCTGGAAGATCATCCGGCCGTTTTCCTCGAAGGCGAGGAAGTCCTGGCCGTAGACCTCGAGCGGGCAATTCAGCCGCTCGGCGGTGTCGATCAGCACCTGCTGGGCGGCTTCGCTCTCCTGCGCGCCGACGATGACAGGGCAGCCGCGCTTGATGATGCCGGCCTTTTCGGCGGCGATGAGCTCCACCTTGTCGCCGAGATAGGCCTCATGATCCATCGACACCGGCATGATCACCGACACAGCCGGCCGCTTGATGACATTGGTCGCGTCGAAGCGGCCGCCGAGGCCGACCTCGATGATGCAGGCGTCGGCCGGATGTTCGGCAAACAACACGAAGGTGACGGCGGTCAGGATTTCGAAGACGGTGATCTTTTCGCCGCGATTGGCCTCGCCGACGCGACGTACCGCATCGGCCAGCACGTCGTCAGCCACCAGCTTGCCGCCGCCAGGTGCAGCGAGACGATAGCGCTCGTGCCAGTTCACCAGATGCGGCGAGGTGTGGACATGAACGAGCATGCCCTGCGCCTCGAGCAAGGCGCGCGAAAACGCCGCGCACGAGCCCTTGCCATTGGTCCCGGCGATATGGATCACCGGCGGGATATGGTCCTGGGGATTGCCGAGCCGCTCGAGCAACCGGGTGATGCGGTCGAGCGAAAGGTCAAAGCCCTTCGGGTGTAGCGCCAGAAGGCGCTCGATTTCGACATCGGCTTCGAGCGTGGTCATGGCATTTCCCCCCGGCACTACGCGGCTGCGGTCAGATCAGGCCTGCGGGCGGCGTTCCGGCACGGGTACGACAGGCGGCAGGATCTCAGCTTCGGCCGGCTTGGCCTCCGCCGGCGTCTTCATCAGAATCTTCAGCAGGTTGGCGACCGTCGACTTCATCTCCAGGCGCGACACCACCATGTCGACCATGCCGTGGTCCATCAGGTACTCGGAACGCTGGAAGCCCTCGGGCAACTTCTCGCGGATGGTCTGCTCGATGACGCGCGGGCCGGCGAAGCCGATCAGCGCACCAGGTTCTGCGATATGCACGTCGCCCAGCATCGCATAGGAGGCGGTGACGCCACCTGTCGTCGGGTTGGTCAGCACCACGATGTAGGGCAGGCCGGCTTCCTTGAGCCGATCGACCGCGACCGTGGTACGCGGCAACTGCATCAGGGACAAAATACCTTCCTGCATGCGCGCTCCGCCGGAGGCAGCGAACAGGACCAGCGGACGCTTCTTTTCCAGCGCCACTTCGAAGGCGCGGATGATGGCGTCGCCTGCGGCCATGCCGAGCGAGCCGCCCATGAAGGCAAAGTCCTGCACGGTGACGACGACGGGCAGGCCCTCGATCTTGCCGGTACCCGACAGAATCGCGTCTTCCATGCCGGTCTTGGCCTTGGCGTCCTTCAGGCGGTCGACATAACGCTTCTCGTCGCGGAACTTCAGCGGGTCGGTGACGACTTTCGGATTCTCGATGGTGTCGTAGCGGCCGTCATCGAAGAAGAAGCGCAGCCTCTCCTTCGCCGAGATCTTCATGTGGTGGCCAGACGACGGGATGACGTACTGGTTTTCCTCGAGATCCTTGTGGAACACCATCTCGCCGCTCTCGGGATCCTTGATCCAGAGATTGTCGGGCATTTCCCGGCGGCCGAGCATCGAATTGATCTTCGGACGAACGAAGTTCGTGATCCAGTTCATGGTTTTGGTCCTCTTCGACCCTAGGACATGGGATATTTATTGGGCGGCAGCAAGGCGTGCGGCGCGAATGCCTTGGGACAAGCCATTGACCAGCGTCGCAACCGCCTCGGCCGGATCGGCCGTCTTCTCGCCCTTCGGCCCGATGACATTGGCCACCGCATTGACGATGGCGGTGCCCACCACCACACCGTCGGCGGAGGCGCCGATGGTGCGCGCCTGCTCGGCGGTCTTGACGCCGAAGCCGACGCAGACGGGCAGGTCGGTGTGCGCCTTGATGCGCGCCACCGCCTCGGCAACCTTCGAGGTGTCGGCCAGCGCCGAGCCGGTGATGCCGGTCATCGACACGTAGTAGACGAAGCCTGACGTGTTCTGCAGCACCTTGGGCAGCCGCTTGTCGTCGGTGGTCGGCGTCGCGAGGCGAATGAAATTGATGCCTGCCTTGAGTGCGGGGATGCAGAGTTCGGCGTCCATCTCGGGCGGCAGGTCGACGACGATCAGGCCGTCGATGCCCGAGGCGACTGCATCTGCGAGGAAGCGGTCGACGCCGTAGATGTAGATAGGGTTGTAGTAGCCCATCATCACGATCGGGGTGTCGTTGTCGTCCTTGCGGAACTCGCGCGCCATCTCAAGCGTCCTGGCCAGCGTCTGGCCGGCCTTCAGCGCCCGCAGGCCGGCAGCCTGGATCGCCGGGCCGTCGGCCATCGGGTCGGAGAACGGCATGCCGAGCTCGATGATGTCGCTGCCGGCCTTGGGCAGCGCCTTCATGATCGAGAGCGACGTTTCATAGTCGGGGTCGCCGCCCATGAAATAGGTCACGAGTGCCGGGCGTCCCTCGGCTTTCAGCTTCGCCATGCGGCGGTCGATGCGGGTGGTCGTCATGTTCAGATCTCCATGCCCAGCATCTTGGCAACCGTATGCACGTCCTTGTCGCCGCGGCCCGACAGGTTGACGATCATCACCTTGTCCTTGCCCATCGTCGGCGCGGTCTTCACCGCATAGGCAATCGCATGCGCCGATTCGAGCGCCGGAATGATGCCTTCCACCTTGGTGGTCAGCTGGAACGCCTCCAGCGCTTCATCGTCGAGGATCGGCTGATAGTCGACGCGGCCGGTGTCGCGCAGCCACGAATGCTCGGGGCCGACGCCGGGATAGTCGAGGCCGGCCGAGATCGAGTGGCCGTCGAGGATCTGGCCGTCCTCGTTCTGCAAAAGATAGGTGCGGTTGCCGTGCAGCACGCCCGGGCGGCCGGCATTCATCGAGGCGCAGTGTTCGACACCGTCGAGGCCACGTCCGCCGGCTTCGATGCCGACGATCTTGACGCTGCGGTCGTCGAGGAAGGGGTGGAACAGGCCGATGGCATTGGAACCGCCGCCGACGGCAGCCACGATCATGTCGGGCAGGCGGCCCTCCTGCTCCAGCACCTGCTGGCGCGCCTCGGAGCCGATCACCGACTGGAAGTCGCGCACCAGTTCGGGATAGGGGTGCGGACCGGCGGCCGTGCCGATCAGATAATAGGTGTCGTGCACGTTGGTAACCCAATCGCGCAAGGCTTCGTTCATGGCGTCCTTCAGCGTGCCGTGGCCGGCGCTGACCGGGCGCACTTCGGCGCCGAGCAGCTTCATGCGGAATACATTGGGCTTCTGCCGCTCGACGTCGGTGGCGCCCATATAGACAAAGCAGGGGAAGCCGAAACGCGCTGCGACGGTGGCCGAAGCGACACCATGCTGGCCGGCGCCGGTCTCGGCGATGATGCGGGTCTTGCCCATGCGCTTGGCGAGCAGGATCTGGCCCAGGCAGTTGTTGATCTTGTGCGAGCCCGTGTGGTTCAGGTCCTCGCGCTTGAAGTAGATCTTGGCGCCGCCGAGATGCCGGGTCAGGCCTTCGGCGTAATAGAGCTTGGACGGCCGGCCGGCATAATGGGTCGACAGCTCGCTCAGCTCCGCCTTGAAGGCCGGATCGTTCTTGGCGTCATCCCAGTGGCGCTGCAGGTCGAGGATCAGCGGCATCAAGGTCTCGGCGACGAAGCGGCCGCCGAAAATGCCGAACATGCCCTGCTCGTCGGGGCCGGTGCGGAAGGAATTGGGCTCTGCCGGCTGGTTCAAGGCCGATCTCCTTGCGGCTGGAGGCTCACTCAAGCGGCGCTGTCTTCGCGCGCGGCCCGGACGGCCCTGAAGAAATTGTCGATCAGCGCCGCATCCTTGACGCCGGGCGCGCTTTCCACGCCCGAGGAAATGTCGATGCCGGGCGGGTTCGCAAGCCTGAGGGCGTCGCCGATATTGGCGGCGTTCAAGCCACCGGAAAGCATGTAATCGACGGAGGCGTCAAGGCCCGCAAGCAGCCGCCAGTCGAACGAAACGCCATTGCCGCCGGGCAATTCGGAGCCGGCGGGCGGCTTGGCGTCGAAAAGCAGACGGTCGGCGACGCCGGCATAAGGCAGGATCGCCTCGAAATCCCTGGCCTCGCGAATGGAAAAGGCCTTCATCACGGGCAGGCCGTAGCGCGCCTTGACTTCGGCGACGCGCGCCGGCGTCTCCTTGCCGTGCAGCTGCAGCATGTCGGGCGCCACTGCCTCCACGATCTCGTCGAGGAAGGCATCGTCGGCGTCGACTGTGACCGCAACCGCCATGGCACGGCCTTTGGCTGCCTGGCGCAGCTGGCCGGCGAGTTCGGGCGAAACGTTGCGCGGGCTCTTGGCAAAGAAGATGAAGCCGACATGGCTCGCGCCATTGTCTAGCGCGGCGTCGAACGTTTCAGCGGTGCTGAGGCCGCAGATCTTGATGTCGAGTGCCATGGGCCGGGATTGGCACGAAACGGCGGCGGAGTCGAGAAAAGCTTGCGAAACGCAAGCGCCAGCCAGCGGCGTACGGCACCGGGAAATCCGGAAATGGCCTTCCGACGCTCATTCACGGCAATCGCCCGGAAACGATCGTAGTCGATCGGGCCGGAAGATGACGGACTGGCCGTCGGCAGGTCGTGGTCTGAAGACATGGCAGGTCCTCGGTGAAGCCATGCCAAGGGATTATCAGTTACTATGGCTGACATAATTAGCTAGTTTGGCGATGCATTCATGATCTGGAATCACGAATATGGCGTCATCTGAGGACATGAAGGCCTTTGTGCGAGTCGTCGATCTCGGCTCCTTCGCCAGGGCAGCCGAGGACCTGCGCCTCACACCATCGGCTTTGTCAAGGCTGATGTCGCGGCTTGAGGATCGGCTAGGCGTCCGGCTGTTGACGCGCACGACGCGCCGGCTGGCGCTGACTTCGGAAGGGTCTTTGTTTTTGGAGCGGGCCCGCGAGGTGCTCGAACTCATCGATCTGGCCGAGGCCGACGTTTCATCGGCGCGGGCGAAGCCCAAAGGCCTGCTGCGCGTCAATTCCAGCACCGGCTTCGCCAGGCAAACCCTGCTGCATGCGGTGCCCGAGTTCCTCAGCCACTATCCCGAGGTTTCGGTCGACCTGACCCTGACCGACCGCCTCATCGATCCTGTCACCGAACAGGTCGATGTGGTTATCCGCGGCAGTCCGACGTCAGGCTCGGAGATGGTGTCGCGGCATCTGGCCGAAGGACGCCGCCTGATCTGTGCGGCACCCTCCTATTTGACCCGCGCCGGTACGCCGCACTCCGCGGCCGAACTCGCCGGACACAATTGCATTCGACTCTCGGGCCAGTCGGCGGCGACCACCTGGCCTCTGGCGAGCGACGATGGCGTCGTCCGCTTCCAGCCGTCAGGCAACTTCACTTGTGACAATGTCGGCATGCTGTTCGACGTCGCCGTCGAAGGCCACGGCATCGTGCGTCTCGCCGACTTCGTCGTTGGCCAGGCGGTGCGCGAGGGGCGGCTGGTCGAGATCCTTGCCGACATCAACCGCTCCGACCCGATCTCGCTCTGGGCGCTCATGCCCAAGGGGCGCTTCCGCGTGCCGCGGGTGCAGGCGTTTCTGGATTTCATGGAGGAGTGGTTGGGAGCGAATAGGGATAGTGAGTAGTGAGTAGAAAAAAGCCGAGTTGGGGAACAGTGCCTCAGTGGGCGAAACCGCGCGGCGGGCACGGCCCCACTACTCACTATTTGCCATTCCCTATTCGCTTATTCAAACACGATCGCCTGCAGCGCTCCGCCATTGCGCTTGAGCCAGGCCTTACAGCGCTCGGTGTCGGGGCAGAGTTCTTCGCACAGCTTCCAGAATTTCGGGCCATGGTTCATCTCGCGCAGATGCGCGACCTCGTGGGCGACGAGGTAGTTGATGACGGGTGTCGGCGCCATCATGATGCGCCACGAGAATGACAGCACCCCGTCAGAGGTGCAGGAGCCCCAGCGGCTGGTCGTGTCGCGGAAGCGGATCGCCTTGGCGCGGCGGCCGGCTGCCTCGCAATGCCTGGCCACCATCGCTTCGATGTCGCGCTTGGCCTCGCGCTTGAGGAAATCGGCGACGCGGCGCGGCAGGTGCGCCCGGTCGCCATGGACGACAAGTGTCGGGCCGCTTTCGTCCTCGCCCAGCCGCACCGTGCCGCGTGTCCCGCCCTCATGGACGATGAGATGCGGCACCCCGCGGACCGGGATCTTGATGCCTGGGCGCACCTGTGGTCGGTCCGGCACCTTGGCGAGCCGCTGTTCGAGCCAGCCCTGGTGACGGTCGAGGAAACGGTCGACTTCGCCCTGGCGCAGGCCGGGTGGCACGGTGATGCGCAGGCCGCGGCCGCCGGCATCGATGCGCAGCGTCAGCCGCCGCGCCCGGTCGTTCTCGACGATGCGCAGCGGCAGCGTCCGGCCGGCCACGACGTGCTCGCGCTCCTGCACGGGAGCCGGCTCGCGGAGCTTTCTCAGGAAACCGAAGGGCATGGGCGGGACAATAGGTGATTCGGGGCGGAATTTGAGGAAACAAAAACGGCGCCGCTCGTTGCGGCGCCGTGTCGTGCAGGCGAGGTTCTGGCCTCAGTCGTCAAGCAGGCCGGACTTGCCGCCCTTCTTGGGCGTGACCGTGGGCGCGGTCGGCTTGTGGCGGTTGGCCATGAAGCGGTCGAAGTCGTCCTGGTCCTTGGCCCGGCGCAGTTCGCGGGCATAGGCGTCGAACTCGTCGCGCATCTCGTCGAGCTTGCGGCGCTCTTCATTGAGGCGCTCGAGTTCCTTCTCGCGCCAGTCGTCGAAGGCGACGTTGCCGGTCTGGGCGCTGGCCCGGTAGGAAGCCTTGCGGCAGCCGGCGAAGATGCCGTCCGTCGCACGGTTGACGTCGCGCTTGAAACCGTCAAGCCGGTCGCCCCAGATGATGTAGGCAAGCATGGCGAGGCCGAGCGGCCAGAACACCATGAAGCCGATCACCATCAGCGCGATGGTTGCCGGCGTCCAGGCCGGGCGGATCAGTGCAGTCGTGTTCATAGTAAATTGCCGTTCCTTTGTTCGAGGCAGCCGGAGAAAAAGCTGCTCTTATCGACATGGGAAAGCAAAAATGGCGATTCAAGACGGCGCCCGCCAAAACCGGACAAGGCCCTGCGAATCCTAGCCTTTTTTGAAGTTCTCGAGCACGAGCACGACAAGGCCTGCAACCAGCCCCCAGAAGGCAGAGCCGACACCGACCAGCGTCAGCCCGGAGGCGGTGACCACAAACGCGATCGTGGCTGCCATGCGGTGATGGTCGTCCTTGAGCGCAATCGCCAGTGCATTTGCAAGCGACGACACCAGCCCGAGGCCCGCCACCAGCACGATCAGGCTCGGCGGGAGCACGGCGAACACTGCCACCAGCGATGCGCCGAACGCGGCGAACACCAGATAGGCGAGCGCGTAGAACGGCCCCGTCTTCCAGCGCTCCTTCATGTCGGGATGCACGTCGGGGCCGGTGCAGATCGCCGCGGAGATCGCGGCAAGGTTGGTGGTCGAAGCACCGAAGGGCGCCGACAACACGGAAAAGAGCCCCGTGACGCCAATCAGCGGGCCGGGCTCAGGATGGTAGCCGGCAGCGCGCAGCACGGCCAGACCCGACAGGTTCTGCGAGGCCATGGTGACGAGATAGAGCGGCAGCGCCAGGCCGATCGTTGCGGTCAGCGTGAATTCGGGCGCAATCAGCGTCAGCGTCGAAAGCTCCGGCACGGGCAGGGTGCCGACGCGTCCGGTGAGGAAGGCGGCCAATCCGCCGCCGACCAGCACCACCAGCACCGACAGCGCCGGATTGTAGAGCCGGACCAGGAAGAACGCGCCGATCAACGGCAGGATCAGCCACGGATCGGTTGGCACGGCCTTGGCCGCGTTGATGGCGAAGGTGACGACGATGCCGGCGAGCATGCCTGAGGCGACGGAAGCCGGGATGCGCGAGATCAGCTGCGTCAGCGGCTTGATCAGCCCGGTCAGCACCAGAAGCACACCGGCGATCAGGAAGGCGCCGACGGCCTCGTTGATGGTGAAGCCACTGCTGGCGGCAATCAGCGCCGCTCCCGGCGTCGACCATGCCGAGATGACGGGCATCCTGGTCCGCCACGATAGCCAGGCCGTCTCGAAGGCCATGGCAAGGCAGATGGCGGTGACCCAGCTAGCGGTCTGAATCTGGGTAGCGCCCACCGCGTTTGCGGCTGCGACGATGATCGCGAGTGTGCTGCCGAAGCCGACGATGGCCGCGACGAAGGCCGAGATCGGGATCGAGATGCGCATCGGCTCAGCCTGCCCGCCCGATCATTTCACCGACGGCGCGGGTCATCAGCTCGAGGTCCTCCGGTCGCGACAACCGATGGTCGCCGTTCGGCACCAGCGACAGCGTCGCATCGTCGGCGGGCAGGAGGCTCATGAGCTTCAGCGCGTGGCTGGACGGCACGTCGGGGTCGGCCAGGCCCTGGATGATATGGACAGGACAATGCGTGTGGATCGGCCCCGACATGACGAGGTTCTTGCGCCCGTCCTCGATCAGCGCGCGGGTGTAGATGTAGGGCTCGGGCGAATACTCCGATGGCTCCTCGAAATAGCCCTTCTCGGCCAGGTCCCGGCGCTGCGCCTCGGTCAATTCCGGCTCGACCAGCTCGGCGGTAAAATCCGGCGCCGGCGCAAGCAGCACCAGCCCGGCGATCCGGTCACCCTCGCCCGACTTGTTGAGCTCGGCATTCATCCTGAGCGCGATCCACGCGCCCATCGACGAGCCGACAAGAACCTGCGGCCCTGTCGTGAACTGGCGGAACACTGCGAGGCTCTCGGCCAGCCATCTGGAGATCGTGCCGTCGGCAAACGCGCCGCCAGATTCGCCATGGCCGGAATAGTCGTGGCGCAGGAAGGCGCGGCCTTCGCCAGCAGCCCAGCCGGCCAGCGTCTCGGCCTTGGTGCCCAGCATGTCCGACTTGTAACCGCCGAGCCACACGATGCCGGGTGCTGTCCCCTCGATATGCCGCAAGGCAATGCTGATGTTGTCCACCTCGATGAAGTCCGGCGCGCCTGCGGTCATGTCAAATCCCCTTGGTACGGACTTGTGGCACAGCCGGCATGATGCGGAAAGTGCCTCAAGAATCGTTATTTTGGGGCAGTTTGGATGCTCAGATGCAGGTGATTTCTTGAGATCGCTGTGCTATTGACTTCGCCCGCGCGCTCCCCACATTTGCGCGTTCCGCAGATACCACAACGTCAATGGCTCGAGGAGACCACGACCATTCGCAGACCTTTTAAAGCAGCCGCGCCCACCAAGGACGGCCCGCGCTCCAACCGTGACATCCGGGTTCCCCGGGTCCAGCTGATCGACGTCGACGGTTCCAACCGTGGCGATGTTTCCATCAACGACGCACTCCTGGCCGCCGAAGAGGCTGGCCTCGATCTCGTAGAAATTTCCCCCAATGCCACGCCGCCCGTCGTCAAGATCCTTGACCTCGGCAAGCTGAAATACGCCAACCAGAAGAAGGCGGCCGAGGCACGCAAGAACCAGAAGGTCATCGAGATCAAGGAGATCAAGATGCGCCCGAACATCGACAGCCATGACTACGAGACCAAGATGAAGGCGGTTCGCCGCTTCTTCGAGGAAGGCGACAAGGTCAAGCTGACGCTCAGGTTCCGCGGCCGCGAGATGGCTCATATGGAGCTCGGCATGCAGCTCCTGAACAAGGTCCGCGAAGAAGTCGCCACCATCGCCAAGGTCGAAGCCGAGCCCAAGCTCGAAGGCCGCCAGATGATGATGGTGCTCGCACCGCGCTGATGCCTTGGTGCGAGCCGCCCGAAAATCGACACAGATTTTCGGAATTCACGGCACGCGACTGAAGACTGCTGGAGCGCCACTGCGCGTCCGAAAGGACGCGGGGCGCTCCGTGGGCCCCGGTGGACTGCCGGGATGGATTCTTTTCTCCTGATAGGCGCCGTGCAGTGAAACTCGCCGCAAGCGAGCGGCCGGCGAGTGGAAAGCGATGAGCGAGCCGGAATACAAAGGTCTGGGCCATTACCAGCACAGGCGCCGCATGGTGCTGGGCGCTTTGATCGCGGCGCTGTTCGCAGCTCTGCTGTTCGGCCAGTCGTCCTTTCCGCCCGAGACTTCGATCCACGAGATGCTGGAAATGGCCGGCATCGTGATGATCTTCCTGGGCATCATCGGAAGGCTATGGTGCACGCTCTATATTGGCGGGCGCAAGTCGGGCGAGATCGTCACCGGCGGCCCCTACTCGATGACCCGCAACCCGCTCTATGTCTTCTCGACGCTTGCCGCGGCCGGCGTTGGAGCGCAGATGGGCTCGGTCGTCATCACTCTCGGCTTCGCGTTGCTGTGCGCATTTGCCTTCCACATCGTCATCCTGCGCGAGGAAAAACATCTCAGTCACCTCTTCGGCCCCGAATATGCTGCCTACGTCGCGCGCGTTCCACGCTTCGTGCCGAACATCTCGCTTTATGAAGAAGGCAACACCGGCAGCTTCAAGCCGAAGATCCTGCTGACGACGCTGCTCGACGGGCTGGTTTTCCTCGTTGCCTTGCCGGTGTTCGAGATCATCGACAAGGCCCAGACCACCGGCGTGCTGCCTGTGCTGTTCCGTTTGCCCTGAGGCCGCTGAAACATCGCGGTTGCTGCCCTTTCAGGGTGTTGCACTGCGCCAAACTTCCGCGTATATAGCCGCGTCCCAGAACCGCCCGGCAGGGCATGCCGTGGCGGTTTCATTTGCTTTTCGGGCTTTGGTCGGCCTGAAAACAACAACATGAAGGGATTTCGAGCACTTTCGGGGGCTTCGGAATCCTGAAGAACGGAGTAGCAAAATGCCCAAGATGAAGACCAAGTCGGCTGCCAAGAAGCGGTTCAAGGTTACCGCAACTGGCAAGGTCCTGGCGGCTGCCGCAGGCAAGCGCCATGGCATGATCAAGCGTTCCAACAAGTTCATTCGCGATGCCCGTGGCACGATGGTTCTGGCTGAACCCGATGCCAAGAAGGTCATCAAGAATTTTCTGCCGAACGGCCTCTAAGCCCGGCCTGGACAACGTTTTAAGGAGATCATGACATGGCACGCGTCAAAAGGGGCGTAACCGCCCACGCCAAGCACAAGAAGGTTCTCGAGCAGGCCAAGGGTTTCCGCGGTCGTCGCAAGAACACCATCCGCATCGCCAAGCAGGCAGTCGAGAAGTCGCTGCAGTACGCTTACCGCGACCGCAAGAACCGCAAGCGCAACTTCCGCGCCCTGTGGGTCCAGCGTATCAACGCCGCAGCCCGCGAGCACGGCCTGACCTATGGCCGCTTCATTGACGGCCTGAACAAGGCCAGCATCGAGATCGATCGCAAGATCCTCTCCGACATGGCTATCCATGAGCCGCAGGCTTTCGCCGCGCTCGTGGCCAAGGCCAAGGTTGCTCTTGAGTACCTCAAGAACACCACCCCGAATGCTTTTGAAAGCGCTGTTGCTTAACCAGCGCCTTCCCAAGCATCACAGACTTGATTTGGGAAACCCGCGCTGGCACGGCTGGCGCGGGTTTTTCTTTGCAGCAACGAAGGGCCGTTAGGGCCGCAACGGAACTGGACCATGAGCGATCTTGAAACTCTCGAACAATCGCTGCTGAGCGACATCGCTTCCGCCTCCGACGAGCAGGCCATCGAGGCGGTGCGCGTATCGGCGCTGGGCAAGAAGGGCTCCGTCTCGGAGATGCTGAAGACGCTTGGCGCGATGAGCGCCGAAGAGCGCCAGACCAAGGGCCCTGCGATCAACGGCCTGAAGAACCGCGTCACCGATGCGCTGTCCGCCCGCAAGACCGAGCTGCGTGATGTCGCCATCACCGCCCGCCTCGTCGCCGAGAAGGTCGACGTCACCTTGCCGGTGCGGCAGTCGCCGGCCGAGCGCGGCCGTATCCATCCGATCAGCCAGGTCATCGACGAAATCGCGGCGATCTTCGGCGATCTCGGCTTCGCCATTGCCGAAGGTCCCGATGTCGAGACCGACCACTACAATTTCACGGCGCTGAACTTCCCCGTCGGCCACCCGGCGCGTGAGATGCACGACACCTTCTTCTTCCCGCCCGACGCCAATGGCGAGCGCAAGCTGCTGCGCACCCATACGTCGCCGGTGCAGATCCGCACCATGGAGACGCAGAAGCCGCCGATCCGCATCGTCATCCCGGGCAAGACCTATCGCCAGGATTCGGACGCCACGCACTCGCCGATGTTCCATCAGGTCGAGGGCCTGGTCATCGACAAGACCGCCAACATCGCCAACATGAAGTGGGTGCTGGAGGAGTTCTGCAAGGCGTTCTTCGAGGTGCCCAGCGTCAAGATGCGCTTCCGCCCGTCCTTCTTCCCGTTCACCGAGCCGAGCCTCGAAGTCGACATCCAGTGCGATCGCTCGCGTCCGGGCGAAGTGCGCTTCGGCGAAGGCAGCGACTGGATGGAGATCCTCGGCTGCGGCATGGTTCACCCCAACGTGCTGCGCCATGGCGGTCTCGATCCCGACGAATATCAGGGCTTTGCCTGGGGCATGGGCATCGATCGCATCGCCATGCTGAAATACGGCATGCCCGACCTCCGCGCCTTCTTCGATGCCGATGTCCGCTGGCTGCAGCACTACGGCTTTCGTCCTCTCGACATGCCGACGCTGTTCGGTGGTCTGAGCGCATGAGCGTAGCTGCCGATCCATATGCCGATGCGGTGACCTTCGCCTTCGGCGACAGCCCCGAGCTGGCCGACGAGTTGCTGGCGCTGGTGCTGTCTGGCCGCAAGACCGCGACATGCGGCGCCTTGCGCGATTTCGGCGGCGACGAGCCGGTGCCTCAGGTCGGGCGTCGCGATGTGGTGCTCGACGGTCAGGGCCGGCGCGCCGCTGTCATCGAAACGGTCGAAGCGATCCATCGCCGCTTCGACGAGGTCGACGCCGAGTTTGCTGCTGCGGAAGGTGAGGGCGACCTGTCCTATGAATACTGGCGTCAGGCCCACGAGGCCTATTTCGCCCGCAACGGCGGCTTTTCGCCTGAGATGATTTTGGTTTGTGAGCGGTTCCGGCTGGTGGAAGTGCTCGACCGCAACGACACGAAACGAGTGAACCCATGAAATTCACCCTCTCCTGGCTCAAGGATCATCTCGACACCGAGGCGACGCTGGACGAGATCGTCGAGCGGTTGACGTCGATCGGCCTCGAAGTCGAAAGCGTCGATGACAAGGCGGCCCTCAAGCCCTTCGTCATCGCGAAGGTACTGACGGCAAGCCGTCACCCCGACGCTGACAAGCTGCAGGTGCTGACCGTTGACACTGGCACCGGCACGCCGGTTCAGGTCGTTTGCGGTGCGCCCAACGCCCGCGCCGGCTTGGTTGGCGCCTTCGCCGCTCCCGGCGCCTATGTTCCTGGCATCGACGTCACGTTGTCGGTCGGCAAGATCCGCGGTGTCGAAAGCCACGGCATGATGTGCTCCGAGCGCGAGCTGCAGCTGTCGGACGAACACAACGGCATCATCGACCTGCCGGCCGATGCGCCCGTCGGCACGTCGTTTGCCGCCTACGCCCATCTTGACGACCCGATGATCGAGATCAATCTGACGCCGAACCGTCCCGACGCCACCAGCGTCTACGGCATCGCCCGCGATCTCGCAGCGTCCGGCCTGGGCACGCTCAAGGGCGGTGCGGTCGAAGCGATCAACGGTGAAGGCGACTGCCCGGTCAAGGTTTCGATCGAAGCGCCGGAGCTGTGCCCCGGTTTCGCGCTGCGTCTCGTGCGCGGCGTCAAGAACGGCCCTTCGCCCAAGTGGATGCAGCAGCGCCTGCTGGCCATCGGCCTCAGGCCCATCAACGCGCTGGTCGACATCACCAATTATGTCACCTTCGACCGCGGCCGCCCGCTGCACGTCTTCGACGCCAGGAAGGTCGCCGGCAACCTGGTGGTCCGCCGCGGCCGCGAGGGCGACAAGGTGCTGGCGCTCGACGGGCGCGAATATGCGCTGACATCAGAGATGTGTGTCATTGCCGACGACAACGGCGTCGAATCCATTGCCGGCGTGATGGGCGGCGAGCACTCGGGCTGCGACGAAAACACGACTGATGTGCTGATCGAGTCGGCTCTGTGGGCACCGCTGAACGTCGCCCGCACCGGCCGCACGCTCGGCATCATCACCGATGCGCGCTATCGCTTCGAGCGCGGCGTCGACCCCGAATTCATGGTTCCGGGCGTCGAGCTGGCAACCAAGCTGGTGCTGGAGCTATGCGGCGGACAGCCGACGAAGACCGATGTCGTCGGCTATGCCGGCCACACGGCCAAGGTCGTCTCCTTCCCGCTGTCCGAGGTCAGGCGCCTGACCGGCATCGAGGTCGCCAAGGTTGAGAGCCTCGATATCCTGACCCGCCTCGGCTTCGGCGTGAACGGCAATGGCGACGTCGTCGAGGTGTCCGTGCCATCCTGGCGTCCCGATGTCGACGGCAAGGCCGACCTTGTCGAAGAGGTCATGCGCATCCACGGCGTGGACAACATCGCGCCGCAGCCGCTCGGTGCGCATGACGCGGTCAACGGCAAGATCCTGACGACGCTGCAGATTCGCACGCGCTCGGCTCGGCGCGCGCTGGCCGTGCGTGGCATGATGGAGGCCGTCACCTGGTCTTTCATTCCGGCCAGGCACGCCGAGTTGTTCGGCGGCGGCCAGGACAGCCTCAAGCTGTCTAACCCGATCGCGGCAGACATGTCCGACATGCGCCCGTCCCTGCTGCCCGGCCTGCTTGCCGCGGCCCAGCGCAACGCCGACCGTGGCCTCGGCGACGTCGCTTTGTTCGAGGTCTCCGGCACCTATGAAAACGACACGGCCGAAGGTCAGCGCCGTGTCGCCGCCGGCGTGCGTCGTGGCACCGCCAAGCTCGAAGGTTCGGGCCGCAACTGGTCGGGCAATGCCGGCAATGTCGGTGTGTTCGACGCCAAGGCCGATGCCATCGCGGCACTCGAAGCCTGCGGCGCACCCGTTGACCGGCTGCAGATCGAGACGGGAGCTCCGGAGTGGTACCACCCGGGCCGTTCGGGCGTGATCAAGCTCGGCCCCAAGGTCGTGCTCGGCACCTTCGGCGAGTTCCATCCGAGGACGCTCGAAGGTCTCGATGTGTCGGGTCCGCTCTGCGGCTTCGAAGTCTATGTCGACGCCATCCCCGAGCCCAAGGCCAAGCCGACCAAGACCAAGCCGAAGCTCGAGCTGTCGCCGTTCCAGGCGGTCAAGCGCGACTTCGCCTTTGTCGTCGACAAGGCCGTCGAGGCCGGCACGCTGACCCGCGCCGCTCTTTCTGCCGACAAGAAGCTGGTCACTGGCGTTTCCGTCTTCGACATCTTCGAAGGCGTATCACTCGGCGAGGGCAAGAAGTCGGTCGCCATCGAGGTCACCATCCAGCCGGTCGAAAAGACGCTGACCGACCAGGATTTCGAGGCACTGGCTGCCAAGATCGTGGAGAACGTCAAGAAGCAGACCGGCGGCTCGCTCCGGAGCTGATCACGCTCGGGGAGGAGCATGGAGCATCTTCGCTACAAGGACCTGCCGTTTGAAGACCAGCGGCAGGTCCTGCTCGACATCCTTCTCGCCGACCCGATCGTCCGCCCCGCGCTCGCATTGGCCGAGAAGCTCGACCTGCCGCAGTGGATGCTGGTTTCGGGCGCTCTCTACAACAGCGTCTGGAATCAACTGACCGGTCGTCCGGCCGGCTACGGCATCCGCGACATCGACCTGTTTTACTTCGACGGCTCGGACCTCTCCTGGGAGGCCGAGGACGTGGTCATCCGCCGCGGCAACGATGCCTTCGCGCATCTGCCGCTGCCGGTCGAGATCCGCAACCAGGCCCGCGTCCATCTCTGGTTCGAGGACCATTTCGGCTCGCCGCGCGCGCCCCTGGCGTCTTCTGCCGAGTCGCTCGAGCACTTCGCCTCCCGCACCCACGCCGTCGGTCTCGCCATTGTTGGCGGCATGCCCCAGGTCTGGGCGCCGTTCGGCCTCGACGACATCTTCGCCTTCCGGCTGACGCCCAACCATCGCAACGACAACCGCGCCACTCACCTGGCCAAGGGCCGGCGCGCCAGGGAGATGTGGCCCGAGGTCACGGTCATCGACTGGTAGGCCCTGTTCGGGGACGAAATCCGCTCCAGATTCGTTGTGCGACGGAGGTGCCGTCGATGTTGCGCAACACCAAGACCCGCTACGGCTGGACCGCGATCGTCCTTCACTGGCTGATCGCGGCTCTCTTCATTGGCCAGTTCGCGCTCGGGCTGGTCATGATCCGCGTCGCCAGTCAGCGTACCTCCTTCGAGTTGATCCAGCTGCACAAATCCTTCGGCTTCCTGCTGCTCGGGCTGGTGCTGGTCCGCATCGGCTGGCGGCTCGGCAACAAGAGCCCGGAATTGCCCGACGAGGTCGGGCCGATGGAGCGTCGTGTGGCTCCGTCGGTGCATCTGGCGCTCTACGTCACGCAGCTGGCGGTGCCGCTGTCCGGTTGGGTGCTGGTGTCGGTTTCGGTGCTCGAAATCCCTTCCATGCCGTTCAACCTCTTCCTCATGCCGCATCTGCCGATCGGCGTTTCCGAGCAGGCCGAGAATTTCTGGATCTTCGGCCACCGCTGGCTCGCCTATGCCGGCATAGCCCTGGTTGTGCTCCATATCCTGGCGGCGTTCAGGCACCATTTCTGGCTGCGCGACGTCGTGCTGGTCAGGATGATCGCGCCTTTTCTCGATCGCCGCCCGCGCCGGCAGGAATAGTGGCAACGGCCAATTCGTTCGTCTCGATGCGTGGCCAGTCTGCTGCGCCATCAGGGAGTATGATGAGATGTCCTTGCGCGTTTTTGGCGTTGCCACCCTCCTTGCCCTCGGTTCGATTGCCGGCTCCGCCCAGGCGGTGGTGCTGTCGGATGCCGCCGGGCGCTATGCCATCTCGCCCAGCGGCTCGACCATTCGCTTTGCCATCGGCAAGATCGGCGGCGGCGGGCTGAACGGCGCCTTTGGCAGTTTCAAGGGAACGATCCGGATCGACGGCGGCGATATCGCCCATTCCAAGGTCGATATCACCATCTTCCCCGCCAGCGTCGGCACCGGCGAGGGTCGCGTCGATGCGTTCCTCAAGTCAGATGCCGTGTTCGACGTCGCCAATTCGCGCGAGATCAGCTTCCGCTCGACCTCGGTGCAGCGTACCGGCGACAACTCGGCCATGATAACAGGCCAGCTGACGGCGCGCGGCCGCACCAACAGCGAGAAGTTCGAGGCCGAACTGCAGAGTATGAGCGGTGGCCAGATCCGCTTCCATGTCAGCGGCAAGGTGTTCCGCTCGCGTTACCAGATGGATGTCGGCACGCCGCTCTACTCCAACATCGTCGCCTTCGACATGGAGTTCACCGGTCATCGCGGCTGAACCAGATAGGCTCTGGCATTTGGCCGCCGCTTCCGCCAATCTCCTGAAGCGGCCGGGAGGGCCGGCTTTCCCATTGCGTCCGGAGGCCAGATGTTTCGTTGGGGTATTCTTTCGACAGCCAAGATTGGCCGCGACCATGTGCTGCCGGCCATCGCCGATTCCGACAATGGCGTGATCGCGGCGATCGCCAGCCGCGATCTCGGCAAGGCCCGGGCGCTGGCCGACCGTTTTTCCGCGCCCCATGCCTTCGGCTCCTATGAGGAGCTTCTCGCCTCCGATACGGTCGACGGCGTCTACATCCCCCTGCCGACCTCGCAGCATCTTGAATGGGCGGCGAAGGCGGCAGAGGCCGGCAAGCATGTGCTGGTCGAAAAGCCGTTGGCGCTGAAGGCCGGGGACATCGCGCCGCTGATCGAGATCCGCGACCGCAAAAAGGTCATCGTCTCCGAAGCGTTCATGGTCACCTATCATCCGCAATGGCTGAAGGTGCGCGACCTGATCGCTTCGGGCGCGATCGGCAAGCTCAAGCACGTCCAGGGCGCGTTCTCCTATTTCAACGTCGACCCCAACAACATGCGCAACCAGCTCGATCTCGGCGGCGGCGCCCTGCCCGACATCGGTGTCTATCCGACTGTTACCACGCGCTTCACCACCGGCAGGGAGCCGCTGCGGGTCCAGGCGACGATCGAGCGCGATCCGAAATTCGGCACCGACATCTATTCCAGCGTCCGCGCCGACTTCGGTGATTTCGAACTGTCCTTCTACCTGTCGACTCAGCTCGCCAACCGCCAGCTGATGGTCTTCCACGGCGACAAGGGCTTCATCGAGGTGCGCTCGCCCTTCAATGCCGGGCTCTACGAACATCACCGCATCGAGCTTCACAATGCCGGTCACACCGAGGCGACCGTGTTCCGCTTCCCCGGTATCCAGCAATACCGGCTCGAGGCCGAGGTTTTTGCGCGCGCCGCGCAGGGCAGCGGGGAGCACGTCTTCTCGCTCGAGGAGTCGGTGCTCAACCAGAAGGCCATCGACGCCATCTTCCGCGCTGGCGACCATGATGGCTGGGAGAAGGTCTGACGACCCAGCGTCTTTGGCAGGCTGTCTGGCACCCCGGGGGGCGCCACGAGTGTCGTTCGGCCGCTCTCTGGTACCCTGTTGCGAGCATTGAGCGACGCCAGGCGATTTCGTCTGGCGGCAAAATGCTCTAGGGAGCGGCCCATGACGTTCGACAACCAAGGCACGCGGCGATGATTCCCTGGACCGTACTCGACACCGCGAAGATCCCCGGCGGCGGCGAACTGCGCCTCAAGCAGCGCGGTACCGAGTTTTCGATCATGCTCGGCACCAACGAATTGATGAACAGCCGGCTGAGCGGCTCCGAAGAGGCCCTGGCGCGGCTTGCCCATGAGCGCATTGGCGGCCGTTCGAAGCCGAAAATCCTGATTGGCGGTCTCGGCATGGGGTTCACGCTGCGCGCCACCCTCGCCTTGTTCGGCAAGGACGCCCGCATCGTCGTCGCCGAACTGGTGAGTGAGGTCGTTGACTGGGCGCGCGGACCGATGGCCGAGCTGTCCGCCGGCGGCCTCGACGATCCGCGCGTTGAGGTCGTGGTCGGCGATGTCGGCAAGCTTATCCGCGACGGCGCGCGCAGCTACGACGCCATCCTGCTCGACGTCGACAACGGCCCCGAGGGCCTGTCGCGCGACGCCAATGACAGCCTCTACAACTACACCGGCCTCTATGCGGCAAAGACCGCGCTCAAGCCGGGCGGCGTGCTGACCGTCTGGTCACAAGGCCCCGACAAATCGTTTTCGCGTCGGCTGCATGAGAGCGGTTTTGTCACCGACGAGGTCAAGGTCCGCGCCAGCACCAAGGGCGGCGGCGCCCGCCACGTCATCTGGGTAGCGGCGAACAGCGCACCGGCTGCGACGAAGGGTGGCTCTGATGCCGCGAAGCGGCGTCCGACTGGCGCGAAGGGGCGGCGCTAGGCGCGCTCTCTTGCCCTTCTCCCCTTATGGGAGAAGGTGCCCCGAAGCGGCGGATTAGCGGTGCTGGCAACGAGACGACGAAGATTGGCCCGATGGCACAACATCGGCATGCGCCTGATGTCAGCCGCGGAAATTCCTCAGACCGTGGAAATCGTCTCCCCACTCCTGGGGTGAAAAATCACCACCACACCCCACCTCGGGTGACGCGGATGCGGGGGCGGCTGCTGGGTGGATTGAGCGGGGCGTCGCTGGCGGGGCGGGTATCGTCGGCGAAATCGGTGTTGGCGGCGTTGATGAAGCCGCGGGCGCCATGTGGCAGGTAGGTTCCGGGATGGGCGCGAATCTTGGGGACCAGCGACGGGCGCGTGACATGTGGCATCGCTGCACTGGGCGTGGCGCCGAACTCGTCGGACGCCTCCTCGGCCTTCAGCGCCCACAGCCGGGCAATGCGGGTGGCGGTGAGCGGATGGGTGCGCAGGACCGAGGGATCGGGGATGCGGCCGCTGGGCAAGAGGATGTTTTCCCACAGCTTGCCCTGGGCGCGTTCGAGCTTGGTCAGCGCCGAAGCCAGGCCATCGGGGTCGCCGGTCAGCGTGGCGGCACCCAGGTCGGCGTCGAATTCGCGGGTTCGCGACAGCGCCATCTGCAGCAGGCCGCCGACGGTGGGCGCGGCGAGCAGGACGACGACGGCGAGCCATGGCACCTTGGGCTCGAAACCGCCGGCAAAGCCGAACAGATTGAGCAGCAGCGAAAACAGACCGACGGTCGACATGAACGAAGTGAAGCGCGACACCATGTCGGCAAAGGCCATCACCTTCACGTCCTCATGGGCGATGTGGCTGATTTCATGGGCGAGAACGCCGGCCAGTTCGCGCGGGGTGAGGCTGCGGGCGAGCGCGTCGGTGACGGCGATGGCCGCGTTTTCGCGCCGTCCGACGGCAAAGGCGTTCATCATCTTGGAGGGGATGACGTAGAGTTTCGGCACGGCCGGCAGCTCGGCGCGGCGGGCGAGTTCCTCGACGATGCGGAAACCGGCCGGAAAATCGGCCGCGCTGACCTGCCGGGCCTTGTACATGGACAGCACCATCTGCGGACTGATCCGCCGCACCGCCCACATGGAAAGCGCACCAAAGACAAGGGCATAGAGGATTCCGGTGCTGCCGGCGAAGGCCCAGGCGGTGATGCCGAGCAGGAGCAGGCTGCCGACGCCGAGAAGCCAGGTTTGCAGCGTATTCACCGCCCGGTTGCGGCGATGCTCGAATAAGTTGATTGAACGCAGCTCGCTCATAGGCAGAGTATGTGGGTTCGACAGGCTTTTGCCGAGTCCTGGCAATTGGAAAGTTTCGGGACGCTTGCGCTGTCTGAAGCCTGTTCTTATATACGCCGCAACACCGCTTCGGCCCGGAAATCCGGCATCCGGAGCGGAATTTCTTGTGACAAGGGGCTCTCGACGGAACGCCTCAATGGGTCCAGAGAGCCTGCTAAGCGGAGAGAAGTAGCAAAATGGCAAAAGTTATCGGCATCGACCTGGGAACGACCAATTCCTGCGTAGCCGTCATGGACGGCAAGGACGCGAAGGTTATCGAGAATGCGGAAGGCGCGCGCACGACCCCTTCCATCGTCGCGTTCAGCGGCGACGGCGAGCGCCTCGTCGGCCAACCGGCCAAGCGCCAGGCGGTCACCAATCCTGAAAACACCGTCTTCGCGGTCAAGCGCCTGATCGGCCGCCGCTATGACGATCCGGTCACCGAAAAGGACAAGAAGCTGGTCCCCTATCACATCGTGAAGGGTGACAACGGCGACGCCTGGGTGGATGCCGGCGGCAAGAAGCAGTCGCCCAGCCAGATCTCGGCGATGATCCTGCAGAAGATGAAGGAAACTGCGGAAGCCTATCTCGGCGAGAAGGTCGACAAGGCGGTCATCACCGTTCCGGCCTATTTCAACGACGCCCAGCGCCAGGCGACTAAGGATGCCGGCAAGATCGCCGGCCTCGAAGTGCTGCGCATCATCAACGAGCCGACGGCTGCGGCCCTCGCCTACGGCCTCGACAAGACCGAAGGCAAGACGATTGCCGTCTATGACCTTGGCGGCGGCACCTTCGATATCTCGGTGCTCGAGATCGGCGACGGCGTGTTCGAGGTGAAGTCGACCAACGGCGACACCTTCCTCGGCGGCGAAGACTTCGACATGCGCCTGGTCGAGTACCTGGCGGCCGAGTTCAAGAAGGAACAGGGCATCGACCTGAAGAACGACAAGCTTGCCCTGCAGCGCCTCAAGGAAGCTGCGGAAAAGGCCAAGATCGAGCTGTCGTCGACGACCCAGACCGAAATCAACCTGCCCTTCATCACGGCCGACGCCACCGGCCCCAAGCACCTGACACTGAAGCTGTCGCGCGCCAAGTTCGAGCAGCTGGTCGATGATCTCGTCCAGCGCACGATCGAGCCGTGCAAGGCAGCGCTCAAGGATGCCGGCCTGAAGGCTGGCGAGATCGACGAAGTGGTCCTGGTCGGCGGCATGACCCGCATGCCCAAGATCCAGGAGATCGTGAAGCAGTTCTTCGGCAAGGAGCCGCACAAGGGCGTCAACCCCGATGAGGTGGTTGCTCTCGGTGCCGCCATCCAGGCTGGCGTTCTGCAGGGCGACGTCAAGGACGTGCTGCTGCTCGATGTGACCCCGCTGTCGCTGGGCATCGAGACGCTGGGCGGCGTGTTCACCCGCCTGATCGAGCGCAACACCACGATCCCGACCAAGAAGAGCCAGGTCTTCTCGACGGCTGAGGATTCTCAGTCGGCAGTGACCATCCGCGTCTTCCAGGGCGAGCGTGAAATGGCTGCCGACAACAAGATGCTCGGCCAGTTCGACCTCGTCGGCATTCCGCCTGCACCGCGCGGCGTGCCGCAGATCGAAGTGACCTTCGACATCGACGCCAACGGCATCGTCAACGTCTCGGCCAAGGACAAGGGCACCGGCAAGGAGCACCAGATCCGCATCCAGGCTTCTGGCGGTCTGTCGGACGCCGACATCGAGAAGATGGTCAAGGATGCCGAGGTGAATGCCGAGGCCGACAAGAAGCGCAAGGCGCTGGTCGAGGCACGCAACCAGGCCGAAAGCCTGCTGAACTCGTCTGAGAAGTCGCTGAAGGAGTATGGCGACAAGGTCACCGAAGCCGACCGCACCGCAATTTCGGATGCGATCGCGGCCCTGAAGACCGCCACCGAGGGCGACGACGTCGAGGCCATCAATGCCAAGTCGCAGGCGCTTGCCGAAGCTTCGATGAAGCTTGGCCAGGCGATGTATGAGGCTTCGCAGAAGGAAGCGGCTGAATCCGACGCCGCGGCTCACGCGGCCAAGGACAGCGACGTTGTCGACGCCGATTTCGAAGAAATCGACGACAACGACGACAAGAAGAAGTCGGCCTAAGTGCCCATTTCGAGGCTCTGACAAGAAAGCCCGGCGGTTTGGCCGGGCTTTTTTGCAACCTGAGCCGAAAAAATGCGGCGCAGGCCTCGCAAACTCTGGCATCGCGGCCTCTGGCTCACTAAATCGAAAGCCTGTCGCCAGGCAATGAACCGGCAAACCAATGCCACGCAAGACATTGGGCATCCGGCAGCGGGAAGATATGAAAGCTGATTTCTACGAAACGCTGGGCGTCCAGAAGGGCGCTGACGAGAAGGAGCTGAAGTCGGCTTTCCGCAAGCTCGCCATGCAGTTCCACCCGGACCGCAATCCGGGCGATGACGCCTGCGAGCACAAGTTCAAGGAAATCAATGAAGCCTACGAGACTCTGAAGGACCCCCAGAAGCGCGCCGCCTATGACCGCTTCGGCCATGCTGCCTTCGAGAATGGCGGCATGGGCAATGGCGGCGGTGGCGGCTTTGGCGCCGGCGGTTTCGCCGACATCTTCGAGGACATCTTCGGCGACATGATGGGTGGCGGCAGGCGCCGCTCCTCGAACGGCCGCGAGCGCGGCGCCGACCTGCGCTACAACATGGAAATCACCCTCGAGGAGGCCTTTGCCGGCAAGACCGCGCAGATCCGCGTGCCGACCTCGGTGTCGTGCACCGAATGCTCCGGTTCGGGCGCCAAGCCCGGCACCCAGCCGGTCACCTGCTCGATGTGCCAGGGGCACGGCAAGGTGCGCGCCAGCCAGGGCTTCTTCTCGATCGAGCGCACCTGCCCACAGTGCCAGGGCCGCGGCCAGACGATCAAGGACCCTTGCGGCAAGTGCGCCGGCCAGGGCCGCACCGTCGAGGAGCGCTCGCTTTCGGTCAACATTCCCTCAGGCATCGAGGACGGCACCCGCATCCGTCTCGCCAACGAGGGCGAGGCCGGCGCGCGCGGCGGCCCGTCTGGCGACCTCTACATCTTCCTGTCGGTCAAGCCGCATGAGTTCTTCCAGCGCGATGGCGCCGACCTCTATTGCAAGGTGCCGATCTCGATGACCACGGCCGCACTCGGCGGCTCCTTCGAGGTGGCGACGCTCGACGGCACGCAGACGCGCGTGAAGGTGCCCGAAGGCACCCAGAACGGCCGCCAGTTCCGCCTCAAGGGCAAGGGCATGCCGGTGCTGCGCCAGCCGCAGGTCGGCGACCTGTACATTCAGACCGCCGTGGAGACGCCGCAGAACCTGACGCGCCGCCAGCGCGAGCTGCTGGAGGAATTCGAGAAGCTGTCCTCGACCGAGAATTCGCCGCAATCGAGCGGCTTCTTCTCGCGCATGAAGGACTTTTTCGAATCCTTTGGGGAGAAATGACCTTGCGACATGTCGTAAGGTAAGTTGAGCCAGCTTTCGACTTGCCTTGGACCTCATTCTTGATATTGATCCGAGGCGGCAGGGGTAGGAGACGATATCGATGTCACGCGGTTCCGGATTGCGTAAGACCCTTGCAGCCAAGTTCGACGACGAACTGAAATTCTTCAAAGGCTGGATCGACAAGCCCAAGGCCGTCGGTTCGATCGTGCCGACGAGTTCCATCACCGCCAAGCGCATGGCCTCCGTCATCGACACCAAATCGGGCCTGCCGGTGCTTGAGGTCGGTCCCGGCACCGGCGTCATCACCAAGGCGATCCTGGCCCGTGGCGTGAAGCCGGAGAACCTCTACACGGTTGAATATTCAGCCGATTTCGTCCAGCACCTGCGCCGCAACTATCCCGGTGTGAATGTCATCGAGGGCGACGCCTTTGCGCTCGACACCACGCTCGGCGACAAGGCTGGGCTGGTTTTCGACAGCGTCGTCTCTGGCGTGCCGCTGCTCAACTTTCCCGTCGCCAGCCGCGTCGCCTATCTCGAGGGCCTGCTCAAGCGCATCCCCGCCGGCCGCCCGGTGATCCAGCTGACCTACGGGCCGAAGTCGCCGATCCCGCCAGGACTGGGCAACTACACGGTCGAGCATTTCGACTTCGTCATCCGCAACATTCCGCCGACCCAGCTCTGGGTCTATCGCCGCGGCAAGCACTGATCCCCTGCTTTTCGGCGCGGTTTCGGGCCGAAAACCGCTTCACAGCCTTCCTGGAATTGCTCTATACCCGCAGCCACGAGACTGAGCGCGCGCCGAGCCGCGCGCAGCAGGATGGTTGATGCCGATAATCCCGAAAATCCTTGTTTTCGCCGGTTCGATCAGGACCGGCGCCTATAGCGGCCTGACCGCCGACTGCGCCCATAAGGAACTGGCGCTGCAGGGTGCGGACGTGACCCGCATCTCGCTGGCCGACTATCCGATGCCGCTGATGAACCAGGATCTCGAGCAGCATGAGGGCGTTCCCGCGCACGCTTTGGCGCTTGCCCGGCTGTTCGTAGCCCATGATGCGATCCTGATCGCCACGCCCGAATACAACGGCTCGATCCCGCCGCCGGTGAAAAACACCATCGACTGGATCAGCCGTGTCCGCAGCGACGGCGGCAAGCCGCTGCACGCTTTTCCCGGCCGGCTGGTGGCGATCTGCTCGTCGTCGGACGGCCATTTCGCCGGCATCCGCAGCGCCAATCATCTGCGCGCCGTGCTGTCGCACATCCAGATGGAGGTGATCTCGCCGCAGGTTTCGGTGCCGAACGCGAGCGCCGCTTTCGACGAGAACGGCGATTTCCGTGAAGAACGCCTGCGCAAGGGCATGGAGCGGCTGTGCCGCGAACTGATCCAGCGGGCGATCCTGCTGTCAACGAGGACCGAGCTATGAACATCGAAGCAATGCGCGACAGGCTGATCGTCGGGCTCGACGTGCCCACGGTGAAGGACGCCGAACAGGTGGTGCGCGACCTCGAGGGAACCGCGACCTTCTTCAAGATCGGCTACCAGCTGGCCTTTGCCGGCGGCCTCGACTTTGCCCGAGAGCTCGCCAGCGGCGGCAAGAAGGTGTTCCTCGACATGAAGCTGCTGGACATCGACAACACGGTGGCCAATGGCGTCGAAAACATCGCCAAGATGGGCATGACCATGCTGACGCTGCATGCTTATCCCAAGGCGATGCGGGCTGCGGTGAAGGCAGCCGAGGGCAGCGACCTCTGCCTGCTCGCCGTCACGGTGCTGACCTCGATGGACGAACAGGACATGATAGAGGCAGGCTACGAGTTCGACCCACACACGCTGGTGCTGCACCGCGCCGAACAGGCGCTCAATGCCGGCATGGGCGGCATCGTCTGCTCGGCCAGCGAAGCGTCTGCCGTGCGCCGCATCGTCGGACCCAATATGGCGGTCGTCACCCCCGGTATCCGCCCCGCAGGGGCCGACCATGGCGACCAGAAGCGCGTGGTGACGCCAGCGGACGCGATCCGCAATGGCTCCAGCCACCTCGTTGTCGCCCGGCCGATCGTCGGCGCGGTTGACAGGCGGGCTGCCGCCCAGGCTATCCTGGAAGAAATGGCAAAAGCCTGACGCATATCTCGGGAGGAATTGATGACCAAGGCTTACTGGATCGCACGCGTCGACGTGCGCGACCCCGAGGGCTACAAGGGCTATGTCGCCGCGGCGAAGCCTGCCTTCGAGCGCTTCGGCGCGAAATTCATCGCCCGTGGCGGCGCCCATGAGGCGGTCGAGGGGCCGGGTCGGGCCCGCAACGTCATTATCGAGTTCGCCTCGATGGAAGACGCGCGCAACTGTTACCTCTCGCCTGAATACCAGCACGCCAAGTCGATCCGCCAGCAATTCGCCGATGGCGAGATCATACTGGTCGAGGGCGTCTGACGAGCCTCTGACGCTAGGCTGGAGGCATCCGCCCGGTGCGGACGGAATAGGCGACCGCATCACGGCCCGCCTGTTCGGCCTGACGCGCGGCAGCCTCGAAGTCGTAGGGCACGGCGTGCAGTCCCACCGCCCATCCGCGGGCAAGCCTGTCGATGATCGCGTAACGCGCGTGCGGGCTGCCCGCCTCCATCACATGCGCGACGGGCGTCGTGTCGCGATATCCCGGCATGCCGACGCTGCCGGGATTGACGACCAGCACGCCCCTTGACGTGGCAATGCGCGGAATGTGGGTGTGGGCGCACAGCACCAGGCTCGCCTTGCCGATGCCCGCAAGCCGGGTGCCGATGGCGTCCGCCGTGTCCAGCGTCGGGCGGCCGGAGCTGACATCCTCGAGAAGATATTCGAGGTCGCCGCCTGCCGGGCTGCCATGGCAGGCGAACACTTCTCCACCGGCGAGTTCCAGCGTCCCCGGCAGGCTGGCGATCCAGTCCAGGTGCGCGCTGGTCAGGTGCGGCCTCGCGAAGGCATCCGAAAAGCCAGTGTCTCCTGCGAGCAATTGCCGCTCGTGGTTGCCAGCAATCGTGGGGCAGTCGAGCGCGATCTGCATGTCGGCGCTGCGGGCCGGGTCGAAAGGCCCTGACACGAGATCGCCGAGATTGACGATGAGGTCGGGTGCGGAAGCGCGGATGTGGGCTACCACCGCTTCGAGCGCCAGCGCGTTTCCATGAACATCTGCGATTGCCGCAATCCGCATCGGAGCCCCCTGTTGCGCTGGCCAAGACGCTGGTGCAAGCCTGCGTCGGCTGCAAACATCTCTCCTGCTTGTTCGTGCGCCAGATTTCGGCGTTGCACAATGTCAAGGCATGGCATTTGTAAGCCGGCGGACACGTTGGAAACGCTTTTTCAACGGCTTGGACCAAACAATGAGCCTGTTTCGCGCCGAATGAGATGTTGCATCGCAGCAGATGTTTGTTAACTTCGTTGCATTGCATGACGAGCCACACTGCCGGCTCGCCTCCCGAATGGCCCGCTAGGGGACAGCATGTTTTACCAGCTCTATGAATCGACCCACGCGGCCCTCCAGCCGGCGCGAGCCTATGCCGATGCAGTGAAGTTGTTCTATTCCAACCCGCTGAACCCCTTCTCGCACATGCCGCTGGGCCGCTCCGTGGCGGCCATGGCCGAGCTGTTCGAGCGCACGACCAGGCGTTACGGCAAGCCCGCCTTCGGCCTCGACAAGACGGTGGTAGACTTCAAGCAGGTTGCGGTGACCGAGCGTGTTGTCTGGTCCCGCCCCTTCTGCAACCTGATCCGTTTCGAGCGCGCCATGCTCGAGGGCAGCCGCCCGAGCCCCCGGCTTTTGATCGTGGCGCCGATGTCGGGCCACTATGCGACGCTGCTGCGCGGCACGGTAGAGGCGATGCTGCCTCATGCCGACGTCTACATCACCGATTGGACCGACGCCCGCATGGTGCCGCTGGCCGAGGGCAAGTTCGACCTCGACGACTACATCGACTACGTCATCGACATGCTGCATGCGCTGGGGCCGGACACCCATGTGATGGGCGTGTGCCAGCCTTCGGTGCCGGTGCTGGCGGCGGTTGCCATCATGGAGGCGCGCGGCGACCGCTTTGCACCCGCAAGCATGACGCTGATGGGCGGGCCGATCGACACGCGCCGCAACCCCACCGCCGTCAACCAGCTTGCCGAGCAGAAGTCGCTCGACTGGTTCCGCGACAATGTCGTCATGCAGGTGCCGTGGCCGGCGCCCGGCTTTGGCCGCGATGTCTATCCGGGCTTCCTGCAGCTGTCGGGTTTCATGAGCATGAACCTCGACCGGCATATCATCGCCCACAAGGACTTCTTCATGCACCTGGTGAAGAACGACGGCGACGGCGCCGAGAAGCATCGCGACTTCTACGACGAATATCTGGCGGTGATGGACCTGACCGCCGAGTTCTACCTTCAGACCGTGGACACCGTGTTCATTCGCCATGCGCTGCCCAAGGGCGAGATGACCCACCGCGGCGAGCCGGTCGATCTCACCGCCATCCGCAACGTGGCGCTGTTCACGGTCGAAGGCGAGAATGACGACATCTCCGGCCTCGGCCAGACGCAGGCGGCGCACGACCTCTGCACCAACATCCCGCAAGAGATGAAGGCGCATTACATGCAGCCGGCCGTCGGCCATTACGGCGTCTTCAACGGCTCGCGCTTCCGCGCCGAGATCGTGCCGCGCATCGCCGACTTCATGGCGAGCCACGGTACTGCTTCGCGCAAGGGTGCCAAGCCGCGGCTGGTGCGCTCGGCCAAGGGCTGAGCCGTCGGGGCTTGCCCGATGGACTGTTGCGCCCAAAGTGCTTTCAAAGGGTTGCACCTTTGCGTGCAGCCCTTTTTCGTTTCAGCGTTGGTCTTTGGGGCGGATTCGCCGGCCGGCCAGGGAACGCGTGCTTGGCGCTCACGTTGCCGAGCAGCCTCTCTCCTCGGCGTCGCCAGCCTGTCCACCGGCAACGCCGGACACAGCCCTTTTTCAGGACAGGCGCGGGAAGCGGTGCCGATCCAGGGGAGTATTTCGTGAGCGCGGGTTTTTCCACAAGGTCGGTGCTCCCGGCGAACCGTCCGGGTGTGGCAGTCCGCGACGACCTTGGCGTCCCAGGCGGCGGGTGTAGGGCAAGCGATCAGCTAACTAGCTGAATATGTATAATTTTCCGGACGGCCATCGTGAGTGTTGGCCGACCTGTCGGCCCGGTGCTGTTGCACAATAGTCGCGGCGAGCCGCCCGGCGGTAACCATAACTCCAGTCTCTGGCCGGCTTTCATTGACTCGACAGGCCTCCCGATCTTAACGTTTTATTAACGATGTAAAGGGGCGGGCGGGGCAGATGATTTCCGCAGCAGGCGTACGGTACGCGGCGGGGCGAGCCGGTGTGGTTCTGGGGCTGATGGCAGGCGTCGTCCTGTCTTCGGGTGCCGCTTTCGCCGGTTCGCAGCCGATGGTCACCGGCGGGCTGACCTCGCAGCCGATCGGCCACTACGATTTCTGCCGCCTCAACCCCAGCGAGTGCTCGATCAAGCAGCGCGATCCCGGCCCCGAGCAGCTGAGCGGTGCCCTGTGGCGCAAGATCGTCGCCATCAACGTGTCGGTCAATGCGGCGGTCAAGCCGATGAACGACATCGACATCTACGGTCGTGACGAGGTCTGGGCCTATCCCGACAAGGGCGTCGGCGACTGCGAGGACTATGTGCTGGAAAAGCGGCGCATGCTGAACCGCGAAGGCGTGTCGCTGGCCAATCTGCTGATTACCGTGGTGCGCAAGCCCGACGGCGAAGGCCATGCGGTGCTGACCGTCAGAACCTCGCAGGGCGAGTTCATCCTCGATAACCTGACTGACGCCGTGCGCCCCTGGGACGAGACCGGCTACAACTACCTCAAGCGCCAGTCGACTGAAAACACCGGCCGCTGGGTCTCGATCCGCGAAGGCCAGACCACGCTGGTCGGCTCCGTCCGCTAGGGATTGTCTCGAAGACCGGAACGATTTCCGTAGGCACGCTTGCGCGCTGGCGCAGCTCGGAGCTTGGCGTGTCAGCGACGATGCGCCCAACGCGCCAAGATCAACCTTACGTCCCACAGCCGCAGACCGGATCGGTCATGCAGACAGACGGTGGCGCCTCACGTGCCGCCCACCGATGCCTACGCCGCCTGGGCCATGCGCTCGGACGAGATGCGGTAGGAAATCGCCTCGGCGAGATGGATGCGGCCAACGGTTTCGCTGGCGTCGAGGTCGGCGAGGGTGCGCGCGACCTTGAGCACGCGGTGGTAGGCGCGGGCGGAAAAGCCGAGCTTTTCGCTGGCGTCCCGCAGCAGCGCGAGCCCGCCCGCGTCGGGCACGGCGATGTCCTCGACGATCCCGGCCGAGCATTGGGCGTTGGTCGTGGCGCCGGCGATGCCCAGGCCCTCGAGCCGCTCGCGCTGGATCTTGCGGGCGCGAGCGACGCGTGCTGCGACATCGGCGCTCGCTTCGGAATTGCCGGTGCGGATCAAATCCACAGCCGACACCGCCGGCACCTCGATGCGCAGGTCGATGCGGTCGAGCAGCGGCCCCGAAATACGCGCCTGATAGTCCGACTGGCAGCGCGGGCCACGCAGGCAGCGGTAACCGGGTTCGCCGGCCATGCCGCACCGGCACGGATTCATGGCGGCGACGAGCTGAATGCGGGCCGGATAGGTGACGCGGTGGTTGACGCGCGCGATCATGCATTCGCCGGTTTCCAGCGGCTGCCGCAATGAATCGAGCACCTGCGGTGAAAACTCGGGAAGCTCGTCGAGGAACAGCACGCCATGGTGGGCGAGCGAGACCTCGCCGGGCCGGGCCTTGAGCCCGCCGCCGACCATCGCTGCCATCGAGGCCGAATGATGCGGCGCGCGGAACGGCCGCCGGTCGGTCAGCCGGCCCTCGGCCAGCTCGCCGCCAATGGAGGCGATCATCGAGACCTCGAGCAGCTCCTTGGGGGCGAGAGGCGGCAGGATCGAGGGCAGGCGCGCCGCCAGCATCGACTTGCCGGCGCCGGGCGGGCCGACGAACAGAAGGTTGTGCCCGCCGGCCGCAGCCACCTCGAGCGCCCGCTTGGCGCTCTCCTGGCCCTTAATGTCGGCGAGGTCGGGCAGGCCGGCACTAGGTGCGCGGATGCCGGGTTCGGGCCGCGACAAAACCTGCGTGCCCCGGAAATGATTGGCGATGGCAATAAGGCTGCGCGGCGCAAGAATATCGATGTCGGCACCGGCCCAGGCGGCCTCGGGTCCGCAGCCGGCGGGACAGATCAGCCCCATGCCCTCGGCATTTGCCCCGATCGCGGCTGGCAGGGCGCCGGCCACTGAGGCAATGGTGCCGTCGAGCGACAATTCGCCGAGCACGACATAGGCGGCGAGCGCGTCGCCGGGCACGGCACCCAGCGCCGCCATCAGCCCGAGAGCAATCGGCAGATCATAATGGCTGCCCTCCTTGGGGAGGTCGGCCGGGGCGAGATTGACAGTCACTTTCTTGGCCGGCATCGCTAGGCCCGAGGCGTGAAGCGCTGCCTGCACCCGCTCTCGGCTTTCAGCGACAGCCTTGTCGGGCAGGCCGACGATCGAGATACCGACCTTGCCCGGCGCCACCATCACCTGCACATCGACGGGAACCGCCTCGATGCCCTGGAATGCAACAGTACGCACATGCGAAACCATGCCGCCCCCTTGCGCCGGTCATCATCCCTAGCCGGCGCGGTCAGGTCGTCATCGACCTTGCTGGAGACAAGCATAGATTGCAGGGGTGCGCAAGAACAATTAGGGAACATCTGCGCCGTCGTGGCTACTCGATACCGCGCCGGGTGGTCACTTCAGGTGACGGGGCAGGCCTCCAAGGCCGATCTATTGCCGGTCAATACCTCTGGCGCGAGCGCGAGTTTCCGCAGTGGGATCGCGAGGCGGGTCAGGAGGCTATTGAAGCGCTTATTGGACCCGAAGGTTGTAGCTCGACACACGCTGAAACCAATTGGCCGATCCTGTTTGGGTGCGTCGGCTCTTGCGCTTCCCAGCCAGCGGGAGAGCGCGGCGTCCTTTTGGCTACCAGAGCCAGATCGGCCGCTCGGCGACGATAAAGAGTGTGCCCCACCAAAGGCAGGTGAACACAAGGGATGCTATTGCCGCCGGACGTACCCTCGGCAGCGCTTCAGTTGGCAGAACAGACATTTCATTTACGCCCAGTTAACCCCACGTCAGGCAATAACCAAAAGTTGCGACGTGTTGCACTCGGCAATCTGGTGTAGATGCTTTGGTCTATATCACCTGATATGTATTGGGGGAGAGATTTCCACAGAGTTCTGCCGCTGGGGCGTCTGCCTAGACCATTCGATCTAGCTCGATGCAGGGCGAGGCGCGGCTGGCCTCGGCGCCATGCCTTGATAGAAAATGTTAAGTGCTCGTGCGCGAATATATCGATGGAAGACAGTAGATCTTCATGGGGGCGATCTTGGTCAGGCGACAGATCGGACGATTGGGCAGCGCGCGCAGGCGCTCGGCCGACCGCATCGCTGAACTCGAGGCGAAGCTTGAGGCGCAGGCGGCGCTGATCCGCGAACAGGCAGTCTCGTTGGCGCATTCGCAGAAGATCTTCGACCGCTCGTCAGCCGCCGCCCGCATCGGCGTGTGGCAATGCAACCTTGCCGACGAGGCCCTGCACTGGACCGATGTCGTTTACGACATCTTTGACCTGCCGCGCGGCTCGGCGGTCGATCGCAGACAGACACTTCAATGCTACACTGCCGAGTCCGTGGCGGAGCTGCACGCCCGGCGCAGCAGGGCCATCGCCGAACGCACCGGCTTCAGCCTCGATGCCGAGATCGTTACGGTGAAGGGCAATCGCCGCTGGATACGGATCACCGCAACCGTCGAATGCGAAGATGGGGTCGCCGTGCGCATCTTCGGCATGAAGCAGGACATCACCGAGGAGAAAATCCTCGGCGACCAGACACGCTATCTCGCCGAGTTCGACGTCATGACCGGCCTCGCCAACCGAAGCCAGTTCCAGTCGAGGCTGGCCGGGCTGACCGCCAGCCAGCCCGACTGCCCTGCCCCGGCGGCGCTGCTGCTTGTCGATCTCGATGGCTTCAAGCAGGTTAATGACAGCTTTGGCCATGCCGTGGGCGACGAATGCCTCAGGCAGGTGTCCCGGCGTCTCGAAGATGCTTGCGCCGGCATGGAACTTGTTGCCCGGATCGGCGGCGACGAGTTTGCCGTGCTGACAGGTCCGGATCTCGATCTGGCCTCGATCTCCGAGCTCGCCCGCCAGATCATCGACAGGCTTGGCAAGCCCCTCGACTATCGCGGCAATTCCCTGAAGCTTGGCGCTTCGGTCGGCATCGCCCTGATCGAGGGCGCGACGCTGCCCGAATTGCTGGTCAGCGCCGACACCGCGCTTTATGCCGCCAAGGCTGCGGGCCGGAACACCTTCCGCATCTTCAAGCCCGATAGCCTCGCAAGCCTGCCCAATCCGCGCGCTGCGTGAGCAGCACCATGCCAAGGCTTGTTCTGGACCCGCTGGCCTGCTAGTTCGCCATCACAGTATTTGCAGGGCACGCGAGCAATCGCGACATCGACATGGGCACCACCAAGTCCGCAGACAGATAGGCCGCAACAACACCCGATACGTTGTTGCGGCGCCCTGCCCCCTCATCCAGACATGCGAAGTGGCAGATCGCCGCCATATGAAATTCATTTGAGCGGATGCTTTGTCATGCCCAATCGAAATTTTTCCACCTGGGGCCATTCCCTACCCGCGGCGCTACTGTTGATGGCGCCTTTCGACATCCTGGCCTCGCTGGCTATGGACATCTATCTGCCGGTCGTGCCGGCGATGCCCGCAATGCTCAGCACGACACCTGACGTGGTCCAGCTGACGCTGAGCCTCTACATGATCGTGCTCGGGCTGGGCCAGGTCGTTTTCGGCCCGGTCTCCGATCGTATCGGCCGCCGCCCGGTGCTGATATCGGGCGCAGTCCTGTTCGCCGTTGCTTCGTTGTTGCTTGCCGTCACCACGTCGGCGCAGCTGTTCGTTGCCCTGCGTGTCGTCCAGGCTTTGGGCGCATCGGCGGCGCTTGTCGCCACCTTCGCCACCGTGCGCGACGTTTATGCCGAGCGACCGGAGGGCGCGGTCATCTACAGCCTGTTCAGCGCCATGCTGGCCTGCGTGCCGGCACTCGGTCCGATCGCAGGCGCGCTGATTGCCGAAAGTCTTGGCTGGCAGGCGATCTTCGCCGTGCTCGGCATCCTTGCTGTAGCGGCCGTGCTGAACGCGCTGCCGCACTGGCACGAGACGCGACCCGAGACGGCCCAGTCACGGCCGGCTTTCTCGACGATCCTGAAAAGCCCTGCCTTCTGGGTCTACACGCTCGGCTTCAGCGCGGCGATGGGGGCGTTTTTCGTGTTCTTCTCGACGGCGCCGCGCGTTCTTATCGACAGGGCCGGCTATTCGCAGCTCGGCTTCAGCCTGGCCTTCGCCACTGCGGCGGTTGCGATGATAGCCACAACGCGCTTCGCCAAACTGTTCGTGGCGCGCTGGGGCATATCAGGCAGTCTCGCCAGGGGCATGGCCATGCTTTTCCTCGGCTCAGCGCTGCTGGGGCTTGGGCAGTCGTTCGCCGAACCGTCGTTCCTGACCTTCGTCGTGCCGATGTGGGTGATCTCGGTCGGCATCGTCTTCGCCGGCGCGGTGACGGCGAACGGCGCGCTAGAGGCGTTCGGCGATGCCGCAGGCGCGGCGGTGGCGCTCTACTTCTGTGTCGAGAGCCTGATCGTCGGCATTGTCGGCACGCTTGTCGTGGTCGCGCTCGGAGGCGACACGGCCTGGCCGCTCGCTGCCTATTGCGCGGTCATGGCGGCCGTGACGCTGTGCGGGTTGAGGTGGCTCGGGAGACACTAGCGCACTCGGCTGGTGTCGGGCGATACCGGTTCCGGTTTCGCGCCGACACCGGCAGGCTCTTCGCTTGCGGAATCCCATCCGCGCTCGTCCAGGAATTGCGCTAGCGCTGTAGGCGAGGCCTTGGCGCGGCTCCGATGGTCAGGCGATAGCAGGCCGCTCAGGCCCGCTTCTTCTCCACCGCATCCCAGAACAGGGCTGCGATGTCGGCGCCGCCGAATTTCTTGACCTCGCGGATACCGGTCGGCGAGGTCACGTTGATCTCGGTCATATAGTCGCCGATGACGTCGATGCCGACGAGGATGAAGCCGCGTTCACGCAGCGACGGGCCGATGCGGGCACAGATTTCAAGCTCGCGGGCAGTGAGCTCGGTCTTCTCGGCGCGGCCGCCGGCATGCATGTTGGAGCGGGCGTCGTGCTCGGCCGGCACGCGGTTGATGGCGCCGGCGGGTTCGCCGTCGATCAGGATGATGCGCTTGTCGCCCTTGCGCACGTCCTTGAGGTAGCGCTGGACGATGTAGGGCTCGCGGAACAGTTGGCCGAACATTTCGAGCAGCGACGACAGGTTCCGGTCGGCCTCGTGCAGGTGGAAGATGCCGGCGCCGCCATTGCCGTAGAGCGGCTTGACGATGATGTCGCCGAACTCTTTGCGGAAGGCGGCCACCTCTTGCGGGTCCTTGGTGATCAGCGTCTCCGGCATCAGGTCGGCGAATTCGGTGACGAAAATCTTTTCCGGGCTGTTGCGCACCCAGGCCGGGTCGTTGACGACGAGAGTCCTGGGGTGGATGCGCTCGAGCATGTGGGTGGTGGTGATGTAGTTCATGTCGAAGGGCGGATCCTGGCGCAAAAGGATCACGTCCATCTCCGACAGGTCGGTGCGGACAGGCTCGCCGAGGGTGAAGTGGTCGCCCTTGATGTCGCGCACTTCGAGTTTCTCGATGCGGGCGAAGACCTTGCCGTCGCGCAGCGACAGCCGGTCGGGTGTGTAGTGGTAGAGCTCGTGGCCGCGGCGCTGCGCCTCCAGCGACAGCGCGAACGACGTGTCGCCGGCGATGTTGACGGTGGAGATGTGGTCCATCTGGACGGCGATCTTGAGCGGCATGGAGGTCTCCGGCGCGGCTGGTCGATATGATGAAGCGGCAGCCGATGGCCGGCGGCGCGCCTGGGTCACGAGGATGTAGCGATTTGCCGGCCTTATGCAATGGCGGGACGGGCAAGTGTTTTCGGCCGGCGATAGCCGGGCCTATCTCAACTTGCGGGAAAGCAGCGGCGTTTCGGGCCGCTCGGAACTTCGGAGCTTTGGGATCCGATCTGAAACCGGTTTCGACGCGATGTCGAAAAGCGGACGAGGGCGCGGATTGAATACAATTCCTAAACGCTTTGCTGCCAGTGTCCGCACACGATTGCAATAAGCACTGGAATAGAGACGTGCGCATGCCACTTGGCGTCAGCCATTCGGACAGGGAAACCGGCGACCTGGCGTTTACCGACGCGCTGACCGGCCTTGGCAACCAGCGCCGGTTCCAGGACAAGGTCGGGCGGCTGATCGATGATCGCGCCGAAGACCCGGCACCGTTTACCGTGGGCATTCTCGATCTCGACGGCTTCAAGCCCATCAACGACCTGTTCGGCCATCGCGCCGGCGACGAGATTCTGGTGCAGGTGGCGATGCGGCTGCGCGCCGCCGCTGACGGCTATTCGTCGGTCGCACGCATCGGCCCCGACGAATTCGCCTTTCTCTATCCGCTTGTGTTCAGCGAGGAAGCCGCCGCCGAAAAGGCGCGCATGCTGATCGAAATCCTGTCGGCGCCTTATGATGTCGGCGAGCGCACGGCGCGCCTGTCGGCCTCGGTCGGCTGCTCGCTGTTCCAATCGACGGAGGACAACACCGAAACGCTGATGCGCAAGGCGGAGACCGCGCTCTATCACGCCAAGCGTTCGGGTCGCGGCCGCGTCGTTGTCTACACTCGCGAGATGGAAGAAGCGGCCAAGCGCGTCACCCGCATCGAGCAGGCGTTGCGCCGTGCGGTTGCCGCCGGCGAGGTGGCACCGCATTTCCAACCAATCGTCGACCTCAACACCCGTCGCACCGTCGGCTTCGAGGCCCTGGCCCGCTGGACCGACCGGGACCTCGGCTTCGTGTCGCCGGCCGTGTTCATCCCCATCGCCGAGGAGCGCGGCATCATCGGGCCGCTGTCGCAGCTGGTGCTGCGAAAGGCGGCGGAAGCGGCGCGCAGCTGGCCGCAGGAGATGTTCCTGTCGTTCAACCTGTCGCCGTCGCAGCTGGTCGACCAGAACACCGGCCTGCACATATTGTCGATCCTCGAGCGCACCGGCTTCGATCCGCGCCGCCTCGAGATCGAGATTACCGAAACCGGCCTGATGACCGATCCGATCTCGGCTGAGAAAATCGTCGAGGACCTGCGCCGCGTCGGCATCCGCGTCTCGCTCGACGATTTCGGCACCGGCCAGTCGTCGCTCGGCCGCCTGCGCGAATTCCGCTTCGACAAGCTCAAGATCGATCGCGCCTTTGTCGCCTCGATCCTCGACGACCGTCCGTCCGAACATATCATCCGCGCCATCCTGGCGATGTGCGAGGGCTTGGGCATGGATGTGGTGGCAGAAGGCATCGAACAGGAAGCGCAGGCCGAAAGGTTGATCCAGTTCGGCTGCGCCGGTGGCCAGGGGTACCTGTTTGGCAAGCCGGCCGATGCGGACGCAACGCTGGGCTATCTGCGCGAGGCCCATCGCGGCGCGGCCTACGCCCGGGCGCTGTGATCGTCCGGATCCGGCTTCGATAGTCTGCCGCGGCAGCTGATCGGCGAGCAGGGCGCTTCATTTGCCACTCGATGTCGCGCTGATTCGCCAGCCTTCAATCGTTTGAAAAAGACGGCTTCCGCCGCGGAAAAGCGTTTCCGCTTTGCTGGCCCATGGGCTAAGACAGGCGCGCTTGCGGCCTGCTTCTTAAGGCACGGCCATGCGGAGGAGCAGGTCATGATGCCATCGGCGCGGTTTCCGGATCTCGCAGGGCGCTCGGTGCTGATCACCGGGGGCGGATCGGGTATCGGTGCGGCTCTGACCGAGGGTTTCGTCCTTCAGGGCGCAAAAGTAGCCTTTATCGACATCGCCGAAGGGCCAAGCCATGAACTGCGTGACCGGCTGGCCGCCGAGACCGGCAACCGCCCGCTCTATCTGCGCGCCGACCTGACCGACATCGACGAATTGCGCAGCGCAGCCGCTGCCGCCGTCGAGGCGCATGGCCCGGTAACGGTGCTGGTCAACAACGCCGCCAACGACACACGCCACGAGGTGGCTGACGTAACGCCCGAAAGCTGGGACGCCAATCTGGCGGTCAATCTCAGGCCGCAGTTCTTCGCCATCCAGGCGGTAGCGCCAGGCATGGCGGCCGCTGGTGGCGGCTCGATCATCAATTTCAGCTCCACCGCCTACATGCTCAACATTGGCACCATGCCGGCTTACACCGCAGCCAAAGCCGCCATCGTTGGTCTGACCAAGGGCATGGCCGGCCGCTATGGCCCCGATCGCATCCGCGTCAACGCGGTGGCGCCGGGCTGGGTCATCACCGAGCGCCAGCGCACGTTGTGGGTGAACGAGGAAAACCTGAAAGAGCATATCTCCAGGCAGTGCATCCCCGACATGATGCTGCCCGGCGACATGGTCGGGCCGGTGCTGTTTCTGGCGTCGGATGCCGCGAAGATGCTGACGGCGCAGACGCTGATCGTCGATGGAGGACTGTTGTGAACCAGAATTCCAAGCCGGCGATTGCCGCCGTCGACTGGGGCACGACAAGGCTGCGCGTCTGGCTGCTGGATGGCAAAGGTGCTGTGCTCGACGAGCGCCGCGGCGACGAGGGGCTTTTGACCGCCCAGCACAAGGGTTTTGCGCCGATCCTCGACAATCATCTCGCCAGCATGGGCGCTGCCGCCGACTTGCCCGTTATCGTCTGTGGTATGGCCGGCGCCCGCCAAGGCTGGGTCGAGGCGCCTTATGTCGATGTGCCGGCCTCCTTGGCCGACATATTGGGCGCGGCGGTGCCGGTGCCGGGTATTTCGCGCGACGTCCGCATCGTGCCGGGTCTTGCCCAGCGCAAGGCCGGCGCGCCCGACGTGATGCGCGGCGAGGAAACCCAGCTGGCCGGCGTCGCCGCCGAGATCGGCTCGGGCAGCCATCTCGTCTGCATGCCCGGTACCCATTGCAAATGGGTCAGCGTCGATGAGGGCGCCGTCAGCGGCTTCGGCACCTGGCCGACCGGCGAGATGTTTTCGGTGTTCGCCGGCCATTCGATCCTCAGGCACTCGCTGGGCGAAAAGCCTGCGTCAGTTGCGCCCGACAGCGCAGTGTTCCGCGACTGGTGCCGCGAAGCGCTGACTGATGGCGACATCGGCGCGCGCCTTTTCAGCATACGCGCCGCAGGCCTGCTGTCCGGCCTCGGCCAGGCCGAGGCGGCTGCAGCGTTGTCGGGCCTGCTCATCGGCGCCGAGATCGCTTCGGCGACGCGCCGCTTCGGCAGGCGCGACACGCCTGTGGTGCTGGTGGGCTCTGGGCCGCTCGGCGCTCTCTATGCCGAGGCGCTGAGGCTCGGCGGGCGCTCGGTGCGCATCGCCGATGCCGACAAGGCGGTGCTATCAGGGCTGGTGGCCGCGGCGCGGCGCAACGGAATGCTTGTTGAGGGATGACGACATGACGGTTACCGCTCCATTTCCCGCACTTGGGCGCGGTCTCGTCGCCATCCTGCGCGGCCTCAAGCCGGAAGAAGCGCTCGATGTCGGCCGCGCCGTCTTCGACGCCGGCATAGAGGCGATCGAGGTGCCGCTCAACTCACCCGATCCGTTCCGCTCGATCGAACTGCTGGCCAAGGCGCTGCCGGCAGCACTGGTGGGCGGCGGCACGGTGGTGCGCGGCGAGGATGTCGACCGGCTGAACGATGCCGGTGGGCGGCTGCTGGTCAGCCCCAACATCGACGCTGAGGTGATGGGCCGGGCGATGATGCACAAGATGGTGACGATGCCCGGCGTCTTCACCCCGACCGATGCCTTCCTGGCGCTCAAGCTGGGCGCCTCGGCGCTGAAATTTTTCCCCGCGAGCGTGCTCGGGCCTGGCGGCATTGCGGCCATCCGCGCCGTGCTGCCCAAGGAAACGCAAGTGGGTGTCGTCGGCGGCGTGTCGGAGGTCGACTTCGACGCCTATGCCAAGGTCGGCGTGCAACTGTTCGGGCTGGGCTCAAGCCTCTACAAGCCGGGCATGACGGCTGAAGAGGTGGGAGCACGTGCCAGCGCCGCGGTGGCCGGCTGGGACGCCATCGGCAAGGGAGCGTGAGATGAGCGGCGGCGTGATCCTTTCCGAAGAGACCTGTATCCTGGGCGAAGGCCCGACCTATGACGCGGCCACCGACACGCTTTACTGGTTCGACATCCTCGAAAGCCGTATGCTGACCAGGAAGCTGTCGGGCGGCAAGACGGTGCTCCACCAGTTCCAGGAGATGGCGAGTGCCATCGCCACCATCGACGCCGAGCGCCAACTCTTGGTGACCGAGACCGGCCTGCACATGCGCGATGCAAGGACCGGCAAGCTGTCGCCGCACATGTCGGTCGAGGCGTCGAATGCGGGCACCCGTTCCAACGACGCACGCGTACATCCATGCGGTGCGCTGTGGTTCAGCACCATGGGCAAGAAGGCAGAGGCCGGCGCCGGTGCGATCTACTGGTATTTCCGTGGTGAGGTGAGGCTGCTTTATCCGGCGATCACCATTCCCAATTCGATCTGCTTCAGCGCCGATGGCAGCGTTGGCTACTACGCCGACACCGCCCAGAACCTGCTCTACCGTGTCGACTGCGACGCCGACACCGGCCTGCCGACGGGCGAGCCGAAGCTGTTCGTTGACGGCAGGGCGAGGGGCGGCGGCATCGACGGTTCCGTGGTCGACCTGAACGGCACCTTGTGGAACGCTGTCTGGGGCGGCGCACGGGTCGATGCCTATGCGCCCGATGGCACCTTGGTCCGCAGTGTCGCGGTGCCTGTCTCGCAGCCCTCGTGCCCGGCCTTTGTCGGTGCCAATGCCGACCGCATGGTCGTGACTTCGGCGTGGGAGCACATGGATGCGGCAGCCCGTGCTGCGGACCCCCATGCCGGCAAGACCTTCCTGCTCGACATCGAGGTCAACGGCCGCCACGAGCCCAACGTGCTGATCTGACCTGAGGCAATTCCAGGAAAAGTGCGCAGCGTTTTCTGTCCGGAATTGCGCAAAAACAAAGTGAGGGAGGGGGGCCGCGTTTCGAAGAAAGGCGGAAACCCTCCAGGCATTGCCGGCGGCCCGATGTCGCTGGCGTGTTCGCCACAGGTCGGTTTTCCGGCACGTCCGCGTGGGCGCGGATGCGAATGTTGCTTTGCAATCGCCGCACGGGGAAAAATCCATGGCCGTAGGGAAACCGACGCTCTATCTGGTCCACGAGCCCGAGCGTGCCTGTTTCGAGGCTCTGCTGGCCGATGGCTTTGCCCGGCAGGCGGCATTCGAGATCTGTTCCTACCTCGCCCAGTCGACCGATCTTGCCCCCGAGTTCGATGCGATCGGCACTGCCTGCGCGGCACGTGGCCTCGATTTCCGCGCCGTGGAACTCGACGATGCCGCTGGGGTGCTTGAAACAGCCGACCGCGACCGGAGCCTTGTCTGGACCCTGACCGACGGCGTCGCCTATTTCCGCGGCGGGGCGGCGCCCGCACTTGCCCGGCTGAACGGCCTGCGCACGATAGGCGCCGACGACAGCCTGTTTGCACTCTGCCAGGACAAGTTCCGCTCGGGTGCGGTGCTTTCGGCTCTCGGACTTCCGGTGCCGCAGGCGGGGCTGGTGCGGGGGGGCGAATGGCTGGTCGAACCGCCTGTCTCGGTCTCAGGCTATTTCGTCAAGCCGAACCGGCTCGGCGCCAAGATCGGCATCTGGGAGGATTCGCGCATTGGCAGAGCAGGCGACGCGCTTGGGCTCGGCCGTCGCGTCTTCGATGCCTATCGTGACGAAGTGGTGGTGCAGCCCTACGTGGCCGGGCGCAATGTGCGGGCCAGCTTCCTGGCGGTCGATCCGAATGCGGGGGTGAATGTGCTGGGCATCAGCTTTGTCGAGTCGGGCGGCGACTTCCAAACCATGGCCGACAGCATGGCGCTCTATGGCGATACGGGCGCGGCCGCGCGCGACGAGGGCAGCTACCGCGAGCCGGAGCTGGTGCCGGTGGCATCGCTGCAGCCGCGTGCGGCCAAGACAATCGAAGGTATGGCCGCGCGGCTGATGGCAGGGCTCGGTCTGCGTGACGTCTTTTCCATGGACCTGCGCGTCGAGGCTGACGACACGGTCCATCTCATCGAATTCGAGGTCTGTCCTGGACTGCCCTGCTTCGACTTCCGCGCTTATTGCCGGATGCAATGGGGCATGAGTCTGGCGGAGGCGATGGCCGAGACGGCTGCACGGCGTTTCGATTAGCATGCAACCCGCGCCCGGAGGCGCGGGTTAGCTTCAGGTGCGCGCCATGCAGACCGAGGTGTGGCCTGAGCTGACGAAACCGATCTGCTGCGCTGCGGCCTTGGAAAGGTCGAGCACACGTCCCTTCACGAACGGGCCGCGGTCGTTGATGCGGACGACGACGCTTTTGCCGTTCTTCTGGTTGGTCACCCTGAGCTTGGTGCCGAAGGGGAGCGAACGGTGGGCTGCGGTCAAAGCCGATGGATTCATGCGTTCGCCTGACGCTGTCTTCGAGGTCAGGGCGTACCAGGAAGCGCCGCCGCATTGGGCCGAGGCAGTTCCGGTGGAGGCGAGAAACATCATGCTGGCGGCTGCTGCGGCCGCCGCGATCGCGGGCTTGGCGTTCTTCATCTTCTGGTTAATGCTCCGTTGATGGACACACGGAGCGGTTTCCAACGAAATGTGGCAGCGAATGGGGCAACCTTCGGGCGGTTCCGTGGCGAGCGCACACGTTTCGAATCCCAGGGTAACAGTCTGTCAGCTTACGCTAAGGTCATCTTGAGGAATATTTTCACACTTTCCGATTCTGCGGAGAGATCATCGGGAGATCAGTTGATTCTTGCCGATCAAAATATTCCTAGGAAATACTTCCGCTGCCGAGGCGATTCTGGGTAGCGGAAAAAGATGCTCGGGATGTTCGAAACAGGATGGAGGCAGAGATGAGAATGCTTGGCTTGACCATCTCCGGACTGGCCATGGCGATCGGCTTCATCTGGATATTGCAGGGCGCCGGTTGGCTCGGCGGCAGCTTCATGACCGGCGACCCAAAATGGTTGTGGATCGGACTTGCAACTGCCGCTGCAGGTTGTATCGGATGTGCGCGGTTCGCGCGTCGACGCGGCTAGCATGGGAAACGATCGCAACGACGAGGGACAATGACCGAAATCGGCATCACGGTCGCGATCTGCACGCGCAACCGGGCAGCACTGCTTGGGCGCTGCCTGGAGGCGCTGGCACGCGCCGACAAGCCTGCGAACCCTTTCGAGGTCGTCGTTGTCGCCAATGCCTGCAGCGACGACACGCTGGAGGTTGCCAGAGGGTTTGCCGGGCGGTTGCAGATCGTCGTTGAGGAAGAGCCGATCCCCGGCGTTTCCCTGGCGCGCAATCGGCTGCTCGGTCTCGTGAGGGGTCGATGGATCGTCTGGATCGACGACGATGCCATGGCCCGGTCCGACCTGCTGACGGCCTATGAGCGGGCGATAACGACCTCGCCGTCATGCGCCATCTTCGGCGGCACCATCCTTCCGGTCCTCGAAGGCAATCCGCCGGCCTGGTTGCTGGACGGCCTGCATGTTGTCGAGAATGCCTATGCGGCCCATCGCCCGGAGGCCCCGACCACGTTCGGCGATCCCGGCAGCAATGTTCCCTTCGGCGCCAACTACGCGATGCGCAGCGACGTGCAGCGCGCCTTCACTTTCGATCCACGTCTCGGCCGCCGACCGGAGGACCCCATGTGGGGCGGCGAAGAAACCATGTCGATCCGAGGCGCGCTGGCGGCGGGGCACCAGGGGCGCTGGGTGCCTGATGCCGTCGTCGATCACATCATCGGGCCGGAGCGCCAGACCGAGGAGTGGCTGTGGCGCTATTATCATGCCGATGGGCGGCTTTGGTCACCCGACAAGGGCAAATCTCTCAGCCGGTGGTTCAAGGCGGTCCGTGCCTATTTCCGCTACCGTCGTGCCAGGCACAGGGCTGCGCCGGCGGAATGGCTGGCTCTCCTTGTCAGGGCAGCCTCCCTGGCCGGTCGGGCCGGCGTCAGGCCGGAGCTCTGAGCCGGGGCCTGCCGTCACCGCCAGCGACCCGCCCTGGGCGCACAATGCCCAGCCAGGGTGCGGTGGGGCTGCGACGTTGGCGGCGTCGCCGGATTCATTGAATCTTTTGCCGTCTTCTGAGATAATATTCCCAGTGCGAAGAACGCCCGTTGAGGAGTTCGCAAGGCACGCCAAGTCCTCACGGGCGTTTGAGCTTTGCTCGAACGTAGCTTGTGAGGATCGTTGTCATGGCAACACTTGATCGTATGCCCTCTGGGCTCATGCAACACCGCCGCTGGGAAGACATCGCATCGATGATCCTCGGCGTCGCGATTATCATTTCACCGATGGTCTACGGCAATGCCGGCATGCCCAAGATGGTGGCGACGACAGCCATCGTTGGTGCCGTCGTGGTCGTTCTCGCTGGGCTGGAGCAGGTCTTCCTGCGACGCTGGGAGGAGTTCCTGTCGCTGCTGTGCGGTGCCTGGATGATTATCTCGCCATTCTTCTTCCAGTATGGCGGAACGCTGCGCAGCTGGCATATCGGCCTCGGCATCGCCGTGGCCGTGCTGGCCGTGCTGGAACTCTGGCAGGACCGCAACCGCAGCCTTGAAGCCTGACGCTTCATTGCGCGAGTGAACCTAGCCCCCGGACTTTATTGGGGCGGGGGCTTTCTTTCCTGCTCGGCGCATGGCCGAGAGTGGTCGTGCTGACGGCGGATCGGCCGGAAAATCGGGATCGACCTTCGGAAAGCAGGTTGTGCAGGGTCAGCCGTCTGGGCGCTTCTCTCTGATTGGCGGTTAGTTTCCCGTGCGGAATTTCAGGCAACAAAAAAGCCCGGCGAACCGGGCTTTTTGTAAGGTCCCGACGACAAGTCGTCCGACCTGAGAATTGGTGCCCAGAAGAGGACTCGAACCTCCACGCCTCGCGGCACACGGACCTGAACCGTGCGCGTCTACCAATTCCGCCATCTGGGCTGGTGGCGGTGATGTAAGCGGGCGAAGCGACTGTGTCAACGCGCTTTTTCAGCTTTTGCCGACGAATGTCGCAACGGGCCGGATTTGTCGCATTGCCGCCCGCTGCATGACGTAGGGGCGGCAAGCCCTTGAGCTTAAAGCAGCCGGAGCCGCCGGCGAAACGGGCGGCTCCATCGCATCGGCCCGGAAGCCGGAATCGGCTATCGGAAAGCACAATGCGCAGAATCAGCAGACTGGAGCGACTGTCGTGCGCCCGTTTGGGCGCACGACAGTCGCGTATGGATCAGGCCAGTACGTCCTTGGACGCGACGGTCGAATCGGCGTTGAGCTTGTAGACGATCGGCACGCCCGTCCCGAGCTCGAGCTTGACGATGTCGGGGCCCGAAATGCCCTCGAGCGCCATGATCAGCGCGCGCAGCGAGTTGCCGTGAGCCGCGACCAGCACCGTGCCGCCCGACAGGACGTGCTTTTGCATGTCGTGCAGATAGTAGGGCCAGACGCGGGCGCCGGTGTCCTTCAGGCTCTCGCCACCGGGAGGCGGGGTATCGTAGGAACGGCGCCAGATATGGACCTGCTCCTCGCCCCACTTGGCGCGGGCATCGTCCTTGTTGAGGCCGTTGAGGTCGCCATAGTCGCGCTCGTTGAGCGCTGCGTCACGGATGGTCTTGAGGTCGCTCTGGCCGAGCGCGTCGAGAATGTGCTGGCAGGTGGTTTGGGCGCGCGACAAAGCCGAGGTGAAGGCGATGTCGAACTTCAGCCCGCGCGCCTTGAGCTTCTCGCCGGCGGCCTTGGCCTCGGCGTGGCCCTGCTCGGTCAGGCCCGGATCGCGCCAGCCGGTGAACAGGTTCTTGAGGTTCCATTCGCTCTGGCCGTGACGGACGAGCACGAGGGTTCCGGACATTTTTGCTCCCTTGGGTGGATGGCTTGATAAAACGAGTTAGAGGCCGAGCACGTCGCGCATCGAATAGAGCCCGGGCTTGCGGCCATGCGCCCAGAGGGCCGCCTTGACAGCGCCGCGGGCGAAGATCGAGCGATCCTCGGCAAGATGCGACATGACGATGCGCTCGCCCGAACCGGCGAGGATGACCGAATGCTCGCCGACGACCGAGCCGCCGCGCAGCGTGGCGAAGCCGATGGTGCCCGCTTCGCGCACGCCAGTGTGGCCGTCGCGGACGCGCACGCTGTTGTCGGCCAATGCGATCTTGCGGCCTTCGGCGGCGGCTTCGCCGAGCAGCAATGCCGTGCCCGAGGGCGCGTCGACCTTGTGGCGGTGGTGCATCTCGAGAATTTCGATGTCGAAATCTTCGGGCCCGAGCGCCTGTGCCGCCTTCTCGACCAGAACGGAGAGGAGATTCACGCCGAGGCTCATATTGCCCGACTTGACGATGGTGGCATGGCGCGCGGCTGCCGCGATCCTGGCGTCGTCCTCGGTGGAGCAGCCAGTGGTGCCGATAACATGGGCGATGCGCGCCTGCGCGGCATAGCCGGCGAATTCGACTGTCGCAGCCGGCACGGTGAAGTCGAGCACGCCATCGGCCTTGGCGAAGGCGGCGAGCGGGTCGTCGCTGACGGCGACGTTGATGATGCCGATGCCGGCGAGTTCGCCTGCGTCCTTGCCGAGATGCGGCGAGCCGGAACGTTCGATCGCGCCGACGATGCGCACGCCATCCATGGCATGGACCGTCCGCAAGAGCACCTGGCCCATCCGCCCGGCCGCACCGACCACCACCAGACCCATCTCGCTCATGTCAGGCTCCCTGTCGCTGCGTCATGCAGCGCTTTTATGCAGTCTCTACCGTATCGTCGACCAGTCCCAGCGCCGCCTCATCGTGCAGATTGTGGAAGCGGGCGTAAATGCTGCTCGGGTCGGCCATCAGCTCGGCATGCGTACCTTGTTCCACCAGGCGTCCTTGCTCCAGCACCACGATATGGTCGGCATTGATGACCGTCGAGAGGCGATGGGCGATGACGATGGTGGTGCGCCCTTGCGTGGCGGTGGCAAGCGCTGCCTGAACGCGCGCCTCGGACTCGTTGTCGAGCGCCGAGGTCGCCTCGTCGAGCAAAAGGATCGGCGCGTTGCGCACCAGCGCACGGGCGATGGAGACGCGCTGGCGCTGGCCGCCCGACAGGGTTGAGCCACTCTCGCCGACTGCAGTGTCGTAGCCGTCAGGCTGCTCCAGGATGAAGTCGTCGGCGAAGGCTTGCTTGGCCGCGTAGCGGATGTCCTGGTCGGTGGCATCAGGACGGCCATAGCGGATGTTGTCGGCGATGGTGCCTTCGAACAGATACGGATGCTGCGAGACATAAGCGATCGACTGGCGCAGCGACCGCTTGGTGACGGTTGCGATGTCCTGGCCGTCGATGACGATACGGCCGCCGTCGAGATCGTAGAAGCGCTGCATCAGCGCGATCAGTGTCGACTTGCCGGCGCCCGAAGCACCGACGATGGCGGTGGTCTTGCCGCCAGCTGCGGTGAAGCTCAGGTCCCTGAGCACGGGCACGTCGTCGCCATAGCCGAAGGAGACGTTGTCGAAGCGGATTTCGCCCTTGCGCACGCTAATCTCCCTGGCATCGGGAGCATCTTCCTGACGCGGTTCCGTGTCGAGGATCTCGTAGAGCATGCGGGCGTTGACGAGCGCGCTTTCGAGACCGACCTGCGTGCGGGCGAGGCGTCGCGCCGGATCATAGGCGAGGATGAGCGACGTGATGAAAGAGATGACTGCGCCGGGTGGCTGCTGGTCGAAGACGGAACGATAACCGGCATAGCCGATGACAGCGGCGATGACGAAGCCTGCGAGCACATCCGAGATCGGCGACAGGCGCTCGGAGACGCGGGCGATCTTGTTTGAACGTGCCTCGACATCGCTGACCAGATGACTCATGCGTTTGGCGAGTTGGTCCTCCATCGTGAAGGCCTTGACGATCGCCATGCCCTGGACCGCCTCCTGCATCGAACCGAACAGACGTGCACCGACCAGGATTGCCTCGCGATTGAGGCGGCGCAGCCGGCGCACGAGGTAGTCGACAGCAAAGACCAGCGGCGGCCCGATCAGGAATGCGAGCAGCGACAGCATCGGATCCTGGTAGATCATGACGCCGACCAGCGCGACGAGCGATACCGCATCACGCGCGATCGACGTGACCAGGATGTTGAGAAGGTCACGAACGCCACTGACGTTCTGGTTGACCTGGGCGATCAACTGAGCCGAGCGCTGCGACGAGAAAAAGTCCATGCCGAGGTTCATGAGATGATCGAACACGCGGCGCTGGTAGCGGGCGATAAGGTTGTTGCCGACCTTGGCAAGTGTGACGGCCTGTCCGTAGGTGGCGATGCCACGCAGGCCGAAGGCGGCGATGATCGACAGGCAGATCGGCAGGATCAGGTCGGCACGACGCTCATAGAATATCTGGTTGACGACATCACGCATGATCCAGGCCGTAAAGGCCGTGGTGCCTGCGATAGTGAGCAGGAAGACAGCGGCCAGCGTGTAGTGCCTGGCGTAGTCGCGGCCATTTTCGGCGGCGACGCGCTTGATGACGCCGACGATCTCGCTCTGCGCGGCCTTGGGCGTCTGGTTTTGGTCGATGGTCAAACAGGTGGTCCGGTTCGGTGGGGCAAAAACTGCGCCCCTCATAAAGCATGAAGACCGAGGGGGAAACCGCCTTTTGGTCACTCACCTCGCGGTTGCGCCGTCACTGGCGGCCTGCACAGGTTGAGATTCTGGCTGTGCGCAGTTATGTTTTGGGCTGCCCCTGCCAGGCTTCAAAGTTCTTTCTTGCGAAAAAGCGATCCCATTTCATGGCAGATGCCTCCCTCCCTTCGAGCCGGCCAATTGTTTCCGTCTCAGGAAACAGCTTGATCGTCATCGTCGGATTTCTCTGCTTGATGCAAGCCGTCGTGCTGAGTTTCATTCGCGGCGGCACCAGCTATGACGGTGCCGAGCAGTTGCTCTACACCCAGAGCTTCGAATGGGGCTATGGCCGGTCGCAGCCGCCGCTCTACACCTGGATGCTGATCGCCGTGCAGCAACTGTTCGGCGTCACGCAGTTCTCGGAAAACCTGCTGAAGTTCGCCTCTCTCTTCGCCTTTGTCTTCCTGATGTGGCGGATCGGGCTCAAGCTCGGGCTCAGGCCTCCGGCGGCGGTCACCCTCGCCGTGTCGCCGTTCCTGATCGTCGAGATCGCCTGGGAAGTACAGCGGAATTATTCCCACACCGTCCTGCTGCTCGCACTCACTGCGGCCTTCGCGCTTGCCTATCTCCACACGCTCTCTGCCCGGAGCATGCGCGGCTATGTCGTCCTCGGGGTCATTTTCGGGCTGATGCTGCTCACGAAATACAACGCCGCGCTGTTCGTCCTGGCGCTTGTCGTGGCGGATCTCGCGGTGATGCGGCGCGAAGGTGTTTTCTGGACGGCCAAAGCGCTGTTGATCCCGGTTATCGCCGGAGGGCTCGTCGTCCCCCATGCCATCTGGGCCCTCGATCATCTTGATCACGTCCTGGCGCAGCAGGGGCGGTTTCGAATGGTAGCGGATGATCGGGCGGGGGCTCTCGTCAGCGGGCTGCTGGCCTATTTCCTTGCTTGCATCAGCATCCTGGGGCTTCCCCTGCTCATGATGCTGCCGCATCGCGGTTGGACCGCGATCGCGGCGAACTGCCGTGGGCGCAAGCAGGCTTTTGCACTCTGGACCCTTCTGTCCAGCGCCTTTGGACTGATCCTTGTGTTGGTTTCAGGGGCAACAAACGTCAATATCCGCTGGATGCTGCCGCTGGCGATCGCCGCGCTTCCGGTGCTGTGCGGTCTTGTGGCCGATGCCGATCCGCGCGCCAACAGGCATATCCGGACGCTCGCAATTGTGATGGCCCTGATTGCAACGCCGGGCCAGTGGATCGAAAGTCTGCGTGACGCGCGCAAGAACTACAATTACGACGAGCTTCTGCAGACGGCGGTCCAGTCGACTGGCGCGACCGAATTCCTGATCAACGACTATGCCATCCTGGCCAATCTCAGGCTCTACGACAGCGATGCCAGGATCGTTCACCAGATCATGCCGGCGGCGGGCTCGATGCCGCTGACAAATCCGGCAATGCTGTGGACCGGCGACGACGACGCGGAGCAGATGCTGCTTTTCGCGCGCGGGTTGGGCGCTTGTCCGGCCGAGCCTTCACCCCATACCTACATGATGCGCGCCGATCGCGGACAGGATCCGTTGCTCGTTCACTATCAGGATCTGAAAACCGACTGCGAACCTGCTGGCTAAGGCGCGGGCAGCGCCGGCGCTACACCCGCCAGCGGCGGTCGCCGGTTTCGATGCCGAAGAGATCGGGCGTTCGCGCATAAGCGGCAAGGCCCGCAAGGGCGGCGAGCGGGTGGGTGATGACATAGACCGGCATCGACGCCATCAGCTCGCGATGCGGCGCCTTGTCTTCGAAGGCTTCACGGAAATTGCCCTTCTTCAGCGCTGGCACGATCTTCTGGGCGATGCCGCCGGTGAGGAAGACGCCGCCCTTGCTTTTGAACACCAACGCCAGGTCGCCGGCGGTCCGGCCGAGGCAGGTGACGAACAACTCGAGCGCTTCGACCGCGATCGGGTCAGTGCCGGCCAGTGCGGCGGCCGTGACCTGCGCCGGATGGGTGAGCGTTGGCGTCTCGCCGTCGGCCAGGGCGACGGCGCGGTAGGTGTTGACCAGTCCGCGGCCGCAGAGGATTTGCTCGCCAGAGATGCGGCCTTCGAGCTTTTCGATATGCGGAAACACCTCGAAGTCGCGCGACGAGCGCGGACCGATGTCCATATGGCCGCCTTCGCCGGGAACCGGAATCCAGCGCCCGAGCGCATGGATCAGGCCAGCAACGCCGAGGCCGGTGCCGGGGCCGAGCACGACGCGGCCGGCACCCTGTTCGGGTTCGCCGCCACCGATCTTTTCCATGTGTTCGTCGCCGAGCGCCACGACGGCCAGCGCCTGTGCCTCGAAGTCGTTGAGAACAAGGATGTCGGAAAGACCTATGGTCGAAAACATCTGCCGGGGTCGCACCACCCAAGGGCAGTTGGTGAGCGCGATCTCCTCGCCCTCGACCGGGCCGGCCACCGCAAGCACGGCCGAACGTGGACGGATGGGCGAGCCGTCGAGCACGGCGAGGATGGCGTCGTCGATGGAGGCATAGCTGGCGGTCTGGACGATGCGCGGCTCGCCGGCTTCCTTGTCGGCGCTCTCGACGATGGCGAAGCGGGCATTGGTGCCGCCGATGTCGCCAATCAGGATCGGGAAGGGGAGCGCCTGTGCCTGTTGGCCCTGATGTGACATGCCCGGTTTCGTCCCCAGAATGCTCGCGACGGCGTTTAGCCGTTCTCTTGGTTTTCCAGCATGATCTCGGCGGTCGACCGGTTCAACGCCATGGGAATGTCGTAGACGATGGCGAGCCGCGTCAATGCCTTCACATCGACGTCATGCGGCATCGGCGTCAGCGGATCAACGAAGAAAATCAAGGCATCGATCTGGCCTTCGCTGATCAGCGCGCCGATTTGTTGGTCGCCGCCGAGCGGGCCACTCTTGAGCGGCGTCAGGTTGAGCTCCGGGCAGCTTGCCAGAATGCGCTGGCCGGTCGTGCCGGTGGCGACGATGTGACAGGTTTTCAGGAACTCCTGATGATCCCCGGCGAAGGCGACCATGTCGTCTTTCTTCTGGTCGTGGGCGATCAATGCGAGACGCAATGCGGGTGTCACAGGGCTTGCTGCCGTCACTATCTAAATCGTTTGAAATCAATAGACCGATTTCCGGCGATTTGGAAGCGCCGCAGCAAACCCTCCACGCCCCTCACTTGTTGGCCGGACGCGGGCGCGGCAGCGGAATGTCGGCTGGCGGACGCGGTGCGAACGCATTGGCCGATGCCGGCGTGCCGGGATCGGTGATGACAGGCGTTTCGGCCACCGCTGGTGCTGCCGGGGCGGGCGTCGCCGCATATTCGCTGCCGCCAGGGCCGTGGTAGGTGACGGCAGCCTCATTGACCGGCGAGGGCGCGTTCAACACCGCGCGGCATTCTTTTGGCATGCTCGCCATCGTCATGATGTCACGCGCCTTGGGCTTGGCCGGGCCGGTGGCAGGGCGCCACGGCTCCTCGGTGAACCACCAGGCGAGCGACTTGTCGCAGCCATCGCCGCGCGGCGTCGGATCCTGCTCCTTGCAACCGACAGACCCGGCCTGGCAGCCGATGCGGACATGGAAATGATAGTCGTGGCCCCAGAACGGCCGGACCTTGCGCAGCCACGAGCGGTCGCCGGTGACGGTATCGCAGAGCTTCTTCTTGATGCCCGGATTGACCAGGATGCGCTCGACCTCGGGGTAGCTCGCGGCGCGCTCGAGCAGGCGCGTATGAGCAGGCGTCCAGCGCTTGTCGATGACCAGATGGGTCTTTTCGTTGACCATCGACACCGCGCTCATGTTCTCGCGCTCGGTTGGCGACAGCCTGCGGTCGGGCATCGGCGTCAGCCAGATGTCGGCGTCCAGGCCGATCTGGTGCGAAGCGTGGCCTGACAGCATCGGGCCGCCGCGCGGCTGCGAGATGTCGCCGACCAGCAGGCCAGGCCAGCCGTCCTGGGTGGCGTCGCGGGACAGCTTTTCGATCAGCGCGATCATCTTGGGATGGCCCCAGCGGCGGTTGCGCGACAGCCGCATCGCCTGCCAGGTCGGCCCGTCGGTGGCAATCGCCACGCCGCCGGAGAAGCAGCCCTTGGAGTAGAAGCCGTAGGAATGGGGCGCAGTCGCCGCCGGCAGCTTTTTCCCGCCAAACAGGTCCTTGGCGAGTTCAGATGCGCTGGCCGCCTGCATGTCGAGCCCGACCAGGCCGAGCGTCGCCACGGCCATCGCCAACCGCGCCACCTTGCCCGGAAATCCGCTGAAAAATGCTGTCATGGGGTCCAATCCTCTCCGAAGACCTTGCGCTGCCGTGGTTACCGAAAGGTAAAATGCGGGCAGGTCGCCCCGATCAAATGTCCGCTCCCATACGGCTATTGCTGCCGCATCGGACTGCGCTTGTCGCCGTCGCCTTCGCCGCGCCAGCTGCCTTCGGCCCACATGCGATCGAAGGCGGCGCGATAGTTCGGGTAGCGGAAATCATAGCCGGTGGCCCGGATCTCGGTGTTGGCGACACGCTTGTTCTCGCCATAGAAGGACCGCGCCATGGGCGAAAGTTGGGCAGTCTCGAAGGGAATTTCGGGTGGAGCCTCGACGCCCATCAGCTTGGCGGCATAGGCGACGACATCCTGCGGCGGTGCCGGCTCGTTGTCGGTGACGTTGAAGACGCCGCCGCGGTCGGCCTCGATCAGATGCCACAAGGCGCCCGCTATGTCGTCGACATGGATGCGGTTGAACACCTGGTCTTGCTTGACCAACCGCTTGGCGGTGCCGTTTTCGAGATTGACGAAGGCATTGCGGCCAGGGCCGTAGATACCGGACAGGCGCAGGATCGCCACCGGTCGGCCGGCTTTCTCGCCGAGGTCGTGCCACTGGTTTTCGGCCTCGAGGCGTGCCTGCGAACGTCCCGACTTGGGATGGCAGGCGGCGGCCTCGTCGATCCACTTGCCGCCATAGTCGCCATAGACGCCGACGGTCGAGAGGTAGCCGATCCAGCGCAGGCGCGGCATGTGGTGGAGGATAGTGTCAAGGGCGACGTCGAGCACCGGGTCGCCGGCATCGCCAGGCGCGGCTGAGATGACCAGTTGGGTGGTCTCCGCGAGTTTCGCGCGGATTTCCGGCGTCAGCTTGCCGTCGAACAGCAGCGGCTCGATGCCGGCGGCTTCGAGCGCTGCGAATTTGTCGGGCGAGCGCGTCGTGCCCGATATGGCAACGTCGGCGGGTGCCTGCCTGGCAAACGCCTTGCCGGAATAGCCGGCGCCGAAGATGAAGACTTTTTGTTCGCTCATGCCTGTGCCCCCGTGCCTGCCTGCCCTGCCAGCGCCGCCCGCCATTCGGCGACGACGTCGGTCTCGGTTTCGGACTTCAGCGCCTGTTGCGCAAGAGCGGAAAACGCCGCTCCCGGGTCGAGCCGCGAAAGCGCCCATATGGCGGCCCCACGGACCAGCGGCGAAGCATCGGTGAGCAGCGCCCGGCATGGCCCCGCGAGGCTGGCGTCTGCGGAGTTGCCGGCCGCGATCAGCACGTTGCGCACGAAGCGGTCGCGGCCGACGCGCTTGACCGGCGAGCCGGAGAACAGGGCGCGGAAGCCGGCATCATCAAGCGCCAGCAGTTCGGCAAGACGCGGCTCGCGCAGGTCGTCGCGGGCCGCAAGTTTCGCTTCCGAAGCGGCCTGGGCGAATTTGTTCCATGGGCAGGCGGCAAGGCAGTCGTCGCAGCCATAGATGCGGTTGCCGATCTTCTCGCGGAATTCGGCCGGGATCGGCCCCTTGTTCTCGATGGTCAGGTAGGAGATGCAGCGCCGGGCGTCGATCCGGTAGGGCGCCGGGAAAGCATCGGTCGGGCAGGCATCGAGGCAGGCCCGGCATGAGCCGCAATGGTCGCCCTCTGCATCGTCGGATTCGAGTTCGGCTGTCGTGAAGATGGTGCCGAGGAACAGCCAGGAGCCGAACTCGCGGCTGACGAGATTGGTGTGCTTGCCCTGCCAGCCGAGCCCTGCGGCTTCCGCCAGCGGCTTTTCCATGACCGGTGCGGTGTCGACGAACACCTTCACGTCGCCTCCAGCGCGGGACACGATCTTGCCGGCGATTTCCTTGAGTCGACCCTTGATGACGTCGTGGTAGTCGCGGTTGCGGGCATAGACCGAGATCGCGCCGCGGTCGGCCATGGCCTGCAGGGCGCGCGGATCGCCGTCGGGGCCGTAGTTCATCGCCAAGACGACGATGGAGCGCACCTCGGGCCACAGCACTGACGGGGCGGCGCGGCGTTCGAGCGTCTCTTCCATCCATGCCATCGAGCCATGCAGGCCTTCACTGACGAACTGGGCGAGGCGCGCAGGGGCGAGCGGGATGGCGTCGGGCCGCGTGACGGCCACGGCGGCAAAGCCGGCGCGGGTGGCTTCGCGCTCGATCAGCTGGCGCAGGGCCTTGTCAGAAGTCGAGGTCCGCATAGTGCGATGCCGGTGTCAGCCCGCGTACCCGGTCGGAGAGGAGCGGCCGGAAGGATGGTCGCGATTTGACACGCGTGTACCATTCGCGCGCCGAGGAATATTCGCGCCAGTCGATCTCGCCCAGATAGTCGAGCACCGAAAGCGATGCGGCGGCGGCAAGATCGGCATAGGTGATGCGCGGGCCGGCGAGCCAGTGGCGCGTGCCAGCCAGCCAGTTGGTGTACTTCATGTGCTGGCGGATGTTGGCGCGGGCGGCGCGGATGGCGCCCGAATCGGGCGAACCGCCGCCGGCAGCCTCGGGCATATGCGGCTTCAGCACGCGCTCGCGCACGAGATGGCGCGTCACTTCGCTCTCGGTCTTGGTGAGATACCAGTCGGTGAGGCGGCGGATCTCGGCGCGCTCCATCGGGTCCTCGGCGAAGAGCCGGCGCTCGCGCTTCAGCACGCCGCGCGTCTCGTCGATATATTCGGAAATGATCATCGCGCCGACGATCGGCACGTCGCCTTCGGCAAGCAGCACCGGCAGCGTCCCGGCGGGATTGAGCGACAGGAATTCCCGGCGGCGTGTCCAGGGCTTCTCCTCGATCAGCGCCAGCTCCTCGCCATACTCGCCAAAGGCGAGGCGGATGAAGCGGCACGTCGCAAACATCGGGTGGTGGAAAAGCGTCAGCATGGTCCTGCGGAATTTCGTGATCGACGGTGCTCTGGCGAATCGCCTGCCGCGCCGCTAGAGCTTTTGGGCCCGGTGCGCCGGGCTCACGGGCGCCCCGACCTATAGGGGGAGTCCTGCCCTATGACAAGCAATCGCGAATGAACGATCTCGCGGGGATGCAATGGATAGCCAGATAATCGACGCACTGCTTCTCGGACTGCTCGAGGGCCTCACCGAATTCATCCCGGTTTCGTCAACCGGTCATATACTGCTGGCCGGGCACTTCCTCGGCTTTGAATCCACTGGCAAGACTTTCGAAATCCTGATCCAGCTCGGCGCTATCCTTGCCATCCTGTCGGTTTATTCGGCGCGGCTGTGGCGCATGCTGATCGACCTGCCCCGCGACCCTGGGACGCAGCGTTTCGTAGCCGGCATCCTCATCGCCTTCCTGCCTGCAGCGGTGATCGGGGCGTTGGCGCACGACTTCATCAAGACCGTGCTGTTCGAATCGCCGCGCCTGATCTGCACCATGCTGATCCTCGGCGGCATCGTGCTTTTGTTCGTCGACAAGCTTGACCTCAAGCCGAGATACGGCGACGTCACCAAGTTCCCGTTGTCGGTCTATCTCAAGATCGGCTTGTTCCAGTGCCTGGCGATGATCCCCGGCACCTCGCGTTCGGGCGCCACCATCGTCGGTTCGCTGCTGATGGGCGTCGAAAAGCGCGCTGCTGCCGAGTTCTCGTTCTTCCTCGCCATGCCGACCATGGCCGGTGCCTTCGCCTACGACCTCTACAAGAACCGCGGCATCCTGTCGGCGTCCGACCTTCCGATCATCGGCATCGGTTTCATCGCCGCCTTCATCACCGCGCTGTTCGTCGTCCGCCACCTGCTCGACTACGTGTCGCGCAATGGCTACGCGCTGTTCGGCTGGTGGCGCCTGCTGATCGGCGGCGTGGGATTGATTGCGCTGATGGTCTGGGGCTGACTTTTTCCTTTCCCACCAGGGGAGAAGGGAAAGAGGCGCGCTTATCCCAGGCCCATCAGTCCCCTTCGCGAAAGGTCGAGTGCCAGCACGGTGATGGCGATCTTGAACCATTTGCGGAAGCTTTCCTCCGGCATGCGCTCGAGCAGCCTTGTGCCGTAGACGGTGCCGAGGAAGCCGGAGACGATCATCGCCGCGATCAGCGGCATCCATTCGGCGAAGGCGAAGCCGGCAAGCCCGAAAACCACGATCTTGAGCCCGTGCTGGGCCACCATGCCGGCGGCATGGGTGGCGACCAGTGCCTTGCGATCATTGGCGAAGAACTGCGCGAACAGCACCGACACCAGCGGCCCTGTGGCGCCGACCAGCATGCCGAGCAGCGCGACCACCACGCTCGCGACCGCCAGCCCGGCGCGCGTCAGCTTTTCGATGCCGGGGATCTTGGTCCAGGTGATCGCGATGACGAAGGCGCCGAGCACCAGCTTGAGCAGCGCGTCGGGCAACTGGATCACGACGAAGGCGCCGATGATGGCGCCCACCACCGAGCCGGCAATGAAGGGAGCGGCGACGTCCATGCGCACATTGGCGCGCTGGTGCCAGGCGCGGCCGGTGTTGGAGCCAAGTTGCACCGCGCCATGGACGGGGATGAGAGCCGCGACCGGCACGAACAGGCCCATCAGCGTCAGCATGGCGATGCCGCCGCCGACGCCGAAAGCGGCCGTCAGCGCCGAGGTGAAGGCGCTGGCAATGACGAGCAGGACCGCGATGACAGGATCGAGGCCTTCAGGCAGGAGGGCGGCGAGGGCCTGCATCAGGCCCCGGCCTGCGCTCAGGCCTCGGTTCTGCGGGTGAACTGGCCGGCGGAGCGGTAGCGCCAGAGGTAGCTCGGCAGGATCGACGCCGTGGTCTTGGGTGCGATGCCGACAGCCGCGATGGTGCGGCCTTCTTCCTGGGCGGCCTTCGACACGACGTTGTCGGAGCGCAGCAGTAGCACCTGATCCTTGGTCAGGAGCGGGTTGGGCAGCATGCCGAGCACCGAGGCCTGCATGTTTGCGACCCACCACGGCACGGCCACCAGGCCGCGCTTGCGGTCGACGACCTCAAGGATCTCCTCCATGCACTCACGGAAGCTCAGCACCTGCGGGCCGCCGATCTCATAGATGGTGCCGCCCTTGACCTTGCCGTCGACGGCGCGCGCCACCGCTTCGGCGACGTCGCCGACATAGATCGGCTGGAAGCGCGTCTCGCCACCACCGATCAGCGGCAGGAAAGGCGAGAAACGGGCCATGTTGGCGAAGCGATTGAAGAAGCCGTCCTCGGGACCGAAGACGATGGACGGGCGATAGATAACGGCGTCGGGCAGGGTATCCTGCACGGCCCTTTCGCCGCGGGCCTTGGTCTGGGCGTAGAGCGAAGCCGACTTTTCGTCGGCGCCGAGCGCGGAAACATGGGTCAGCGTCGCACCCGCTGCGCGGGCAGCCTCGGCAACGGCGCGGGCACCGAACTCCTGCACCGTCGAGAAGCGCTGGCGGCCGCTCTCGTGCAGGATGCCGACCAGGTTGACGACATGGGATGCGCCCTGGACGGCGCGGTCGACCGACCAGCGTACGCGCAGATTGGCCTGCACCGGTTGGATCTGGCCGACATTACCGAGCGGCTGGACATGGCCGGCAAGATCGGGCCGGCGGCAGGCGACTCGCACCAGATAGCCGCGCTTTGCCAGCGCCCGGACGACGTGGCGGCCAAGGAAGCCGGACCCGCCGAAGACGGTGACGAGTTGCGGGGTCTGGAGGATTTCGGTCATCGCTGGCTCCGTTACGCCTGAACGGCTTGGATTGTCAGCGTTTCTTAGCCCGTTTCGCAAAAAAGGCAATCATTGTGCGACCGCTCGGAACTGCCCGCGCCGCTCTGGCGCGGGCTGGTGGATCGCCTTGGGAGGCAATCGGCAAGCTTGTCTAGAATTCGCGTCCGATGCGGGCGTCGACGGAGTGGCGGTTGCCGCCGCGGATGACAAAAAACAGGAAGATAGCGGCCCACAGAAGCGACTTCTCCGCGCCCTGATAGCCCTGGCCCATGGTGACCCAATGGAACCAGACGGTGACCAGAAGAACGAACATGGCAGCGAAGGATGCCGGCCGGGTGAACAGGCCGATTGCGATCAGGATGCCACCGAAGAATTCGGTCGCGGACAACAGCAGCGACCAGAAGGCGCCGGGGTGAAAGCCGAGGCTCTCGACCATGCCGGCGGCGCCGAACGGGTCGACGATTTTGGTTGCGCCATGGGTGACGAGAGCAAGGCCGGCGACGACGCGCAGGATAGTCTCGGCGCTGTCGCTGAGGTTGGCATAGAGCCCGCCGAGTGCGGGGATGAAAAGACGGCGGCCGGAATTTTCGGTCGTCAGGGTCAAAGGCATGTCTCCTGGTGGGGGCGATGCTTGTTTGGATATTGCAATGCACCAACGCCCGACCGGTAGCTTCACGGTCAAGTCAACAAGGTTTGAAGATAATATGATTAACATACTCATATTTTAAGAAAATTCGGAACCCGACCGGCATTGAGGCGTTCCCCAATCAGTGCGGCATGCCAGTCGTGCCTATCCCGAAAGGAGAAAAGCGATGAATTGGAACCAGATCGAAGGCAATTGGGAGCAGTTCAAGGGCAAGGTTCAGAGCCATTGGGGCAAGCTCACCGACGACGATCTCGATGTCATCAAAGGCAAGCGCCGCGAACTCGCCGGCCGGCTCCAGGCACGCTACGGCAAGGCCCAGGACGAGGCCGAGAAGGAAATCGACAGCTGGCTGTCGCGGCATTAGCCAAGAACGAGATGCGGCGGGCCAAACGGCCCACGAGGACGAAGCCCCGCTTTTGGCGGGGCTTTTTCTTTGCCACAACCTGGGCGGGAGAAGGCAGAAAACCCCGCACGGGGGGCGGGGTTTTCCGGATGGCCACGATGCGGGCGACCGACGCCGCGGTCAGGCCGTCGCCCGGTACGGCATCAGGAGGGCTCCCAGCAGGTTCTGCCGCCCCAGCCCTGTTGACCCGACATCGTGCCACCTGCGGCCTTGCAGTCCTGGACGAACTTCTTGTTGCAGTCCGGGAACCTGCTTGAGCTGTTCTTGCAATATTTATCTTCGGTCGCGCCGCTGCCGCCGGAGGTCTTGTTGCCACCCGAAGGCTTGTCGCCGCCACCGCCGGGCTTGTCCGAGAAGTCGCCGGGGCCGGAGGGCTTGTCATTGCCGGGCTTGTCGGCGAGGTCGCTCGGGCCTGACGGCCTGTCGCCGCCGCTCGGTCCGGCCGAAATGCTGCCGGCATTGGCGCTGCCGATGGCGCCGGCAAGGAGAAGCACTGCAGTGAGGATGGTGATCTTGGTCTTCATGACTATTCCCTTTTCGAGGTTGCGTTTCGGGGGCGCGGAAACCTTGTTTCCACGTCGGAACGTCGTTTCGTTTTCGGGTTCCCCCCGGGGTTGATCGGGCAAGCTCACCTCGCCCTGGACATGGCTAGGTCGCAGCGGCCGGGGGAAAGGTTCAAAAGGGGGCGAAGATTTTTTGAAGTGCGTTTGCGCGGGTGATTTTCAGCTGCGGCAGGGGCCTGTTTCTGGACCGTTGCTGAGGTGGCAAAGTCACGGCATGGATCCCCGACGCTCTCCGCTCGCTGTCGCTCGCTCACGAGGTCGAGGATGACGGTGATGCGGCGGTTGCTCGCCAATCGCCAAGCGTTCAGACAGGTGGACGTGCTCAGACCAGATCAGACAGCGGGATGTTCTCAGATCAGTTGGGTCGGCCCTCTTGGCCTTATCAGACCGCTTCCGGTTGGCAGGCGCCCCCTCCAGCCGTCATCCTCGTGCCCGTAGCGGCGTGAGCCGCGAAGGGTCACGGGGGTCCATGCCGTGACCTCGCAACTGTCGCGACGGACCAGGAAGTTGTTGCAGCCGGTCGAGTGCCCGACTTGGCGCGCGACGAGGCCGGTCAGCTCGCGTTGCGCGCCGAAAACTCCGCAATGCGGGCGTGAACGGCCGTCGGCACCGTGATTCCCTCCACCTCGGAACGAGCCCGTGCCGCAGCTTTCGCCGGGCCGGGGATGTGCACGCCGAAGCTGCCGGACAGTCGGCCGAGCTGCTCGCGCATGCGGCTTTCGAAACCGGGATCGAACAGTTTGGGGTCGAGGGCGACGATGAACAGTCCGGTGCCCGGGGTCTGGTCGCCCACGGTGATCGACGGCGCATCGATGGACCAGTTGGCGCCGGAAACGCCGGCAGCCAACACCTCGACCATCAGCGCGACATTGGCGCCGCGCGCGCCGCCGAAGGCAAGCAGCACGCCCTTCATCGCCTTTTTGGCGTCGGTGGTGGGCTTGCCCTTGGCGTCGAGCGCCCAGCCCTCGGGGATTTCCTCGCCCGATTGCGCCGCCTGGCGCACGTTGACGAAGGCGGTTGCGCTCGACGATTGGTCGATGACCAGCGGCGGCCCGTCGGCGGCAGGTGCCGCTAGCGACATCGGGTTGGTGCAGTAGACCGGCTTGATCGAGCCGGAGCCGGCGACGAGCGCCGGGCCGTTGGTGGCTGCGATCGCCACAAGCCCCGCCTCGGCGAGGCGGCCGGTGAAATAACCGAGCGCGCCGCAGGTATAGGCGTTCTTCTGGGCAAAGACCGTGACGCCGAACAACCGCGCTGCCTTGGCGATCTCGTCGAAGCTGCGGTCGAACGCTGTGTGGGCGGCACCGCCCTGCGCATCGGCGAGATAGATCGCCAGTGCCGGACGGCTGACGATGGGCTCGATCTTGCCGTCGATGCGGCCGGCCTCGAGCGATTCCAGGTAATCGATATAATGCGACAGGCCGACGCTTGCCTGGCCGTCGGCCTCCGCGGCGACTGCCGCAAGCGCGATCGAGCTTGCCGTTTCCTTGCTGGCTCCGGCTCCGATGGCGGCGGAGATGCAGAGCGCTCGGGCTTCGTCGAGACTGAGCGTGACGGTCTCGAGCTTGGTCTCGGACTTGGTGGCGGTCATGAGGCTATCCCAGTCTGGCCGGAATCCTCGCCTCCAGCTTGCGGAACGCAAAGACGAGGATACCGGTGATGATGAGGTAGACGAGCGCCAACAGCAACAGCGGCTCGTAGACGATGAAGGTGTCCTGGCGAATGCGCGAGGCCACCGCATAGATGTCGATGACGGTGATCGTGGCGACCAGCGGCGTCGCCTTGAGCTGGAGCACGGTTTCGCCGGCAAGGGTCGGCAGGGCACGATGGATGGCCTGCGGCAGCCAGATGCGGCGGAAGCGTTTCCATGGGCTCATTCCGAAGGCGCGGGCGGCTTCGAGCTGCCCTCTCGGCACGCCGGCAAAGGCGCCGCGCATCACCTCGCCTTCATAGGCGGCATAGGACAAGGTCAGCGACAGCACCGCGTAGGGCCATGCCTGTCTCAGGATCGGCCATAGCTCCGACTGCCGGATCCACGGATATTGCGGAAACAGCGAGCCCAGCCCGTAATAGAGCAGCCAGAGCTGAAGCAGCAACGGCGTGCCGCGGATGATCGTGCAGAAGGCCTTGGCCGGCCACGCCAGCCAGAATGGGCCGGCGGCCTGGGCGAGCCCCAGTGGCACGGCCAGCATGAAGCCGAGCACCACCGTCACGACGAGGATCCAGAGCGTGCGCCAGATGCCGGCCGCGGCCATGCCGAGATAGTTGGGCAACCACTCCCAGCGCATGAACAGGGCGGCGCAGAGCACCAGCGCCGCCGCAATGGCGATGAGCACGATGCGGTGCGGTTGCAGCCATGCCGAGCGGGCGGCGAGCGGCTGATCGGCGGGGGCTAGCGCGCTCATCGGCCGGCCTCCGCGACAGGCGGCATGCCGCGACGGGCCCAGCGTTCGATGCGGCCGATGATGACGTTGGAAAACAGCGTCAGCATCAGATAGAGCGCACCCGCAGCGACATAGAAGGTGAAATAGTATTTGGTGGTCGCGGCCGCCTGCCGGGTTTCCTGGGTGAGCTCATTGAAGCCTACGACGGCGAGAAGGGCCGTGTCCTTGGTGGCGATGAGCCAGAGATTGGCGAGGCCGGGAATGGCGAAGGGCAGCATGGCGGGCAGGGTGATGCGCCTCAGCATCTTGCCAGGAGACATGCCATAGGCGCGCGCCGCCTCGACCTGGCCCTGCGGTATCGACAGGATGGCGCCGCGGATGACTTCGGTGGCGTAGGCGCCCTGGACGACGCCCAGCACGCCGATGCCGGCGGCAAGGCCCGATATGTCGATGGCCGGGTAGCCGAACTGCTCGAGCGCGCGGTTGATGAGGTCGGTGCCGGCATAATAGAGCAGGAGGATCAACACCAGCTCGGGCACGGCGCGCACGATGGTGGTGTAGACCTCCAGCAGGTCACGAACGACAGGCCCGCCGTAAAGCTTGCCCCAGGCGCCCGATATGCCGATGGCGAGGCCGAGCCCGAAGGCACCCACCGCGATCTGGATCGAGTTGGCCAGGCCGCGCAAGAGATTGCCGCCCCAGCCGGGCGGGGAGATCGACAGCAGCTCGACCGTCGCGGACTGCAGCAGCGGGTTCAGCAGATGCTCGATGTCCAGTGTCCTTTGGAGTGCCGCGGAGAACGAAGTTCCTCGCCCCTTGTGGGGAGAGGCCAGAAGCGGGGGTGAGCGGCGCGAAATCGGTGCCTGACGACCCCCGCCCTTTATCCCTCCCCGCAGGGGGGAGGGAGGTCGCTGGCGCTGTGCCTCACGTCGACGTTGCGGCCGATCCGGCGCTGGCGCAAGACCAGATCGGCGCGCGGTCGCTCACTTGCCGTAGATGTCAAAGTCAAAATATTTCTTGGCAATTTCGGCATATTTGCCGCTGTCGCGCAGCGACTTGATGGCGGCGTTGAACTTGTTCTTGAGCTCGGTATCGCCCTGGCGCAGACCGACACCGACGCCCGGTCCGAGCACTTCGACGTCTTCCGCAACCTCGCCCTTGAAGTCGCAGCAGGCCTTGCCCTGGTCGGAGGCGAGGAAGGTCTTGAGCGACAGCGAATCCGCTTGCACCGCGTCGACGCGGCCGGCGGCGAGGTCGGACTGGGCCTCGTCCTGGGTCTGGTAGATCTTGATCTCGGAGGCGGTGTCGCCGAAATGTTTCTTGGCGTAGGCCTCGTGGATGGTCGAGACCTGCACGCCGATGACCTTGCCCTTCAACCCCTCCGGCGTGGCGTCGAACTTGGCGTCCTTGGCGCCGATGATGCCGGCCGGGGTGTTGTAGTACTTGTCCGAGAAGTCGATCGACTTCTTGCGCTCGTCGGTGATCGACATCGAGTTGATGATGGCGTCGATCTTCTTCGAGTTGAGCGCCGGGATCAGGCCGTCCCACGCCGTCATGGTGACGGTGCATTCGAGCTTGGCTTCGGCGCAGAGCGCGTCGATCATGTCCATTTCCCAGCCGCCCCATTTGCCGGAGGCGTCGGGCGACGCGAAGGGCGGATAGGGTTCGGGCGCCATGCCGACCTTGATGGCCTCGGCGCTGGCGCCGGCTGCGCTCAGGCCAAGGGCCAGAGCGGCGATCGCAAGCAGTGTTTTCATGCTGTCTCTCCCGTTGTTTTTCCGGATTTTCCCCTGATTTCGTCCGCTACCTGGATTTTCGCATGGTCCTTTCCGTTCCGGGGGCGTGCGCTAGCCAATGCTGCGGATGAACTGCTTGAGGCGCTCCGATTTCGGCGCGCCGAAAATCTGTTCGGGCGGTCCTTCCTCCTCGACCTGCCCGTTCCACAGATAGATCACGTGGGTAGCCACCTCGCGGGCGAACTTCATCTCATGCGTCACCAGCACCATGGTGCGGCCTTCGCGGGCGAGGTCGCCGATGACCTTGAGCACCTCGCCGACCAGCTCCGGATCGAGTGCCGAGGTCGGCTCGTCGAACAGCATGACGCGTGGCTGGATGGCGAGCGCACGGGCAATGGCCGCGCGCTGCTGCTGGCCACCGGACAGGAAGGCTGGATAGACGTCGCGCTTTTCGGCCAGGCCGACGCGGGCGAGCAGCCGCTCGGCCTCGGCAATGGCGTCCGCGCGCTTGATGCCCAGCACATGCACCGGCACCTCGATGACGTTTTCCAAAAGCGTCATGTGGCTCCACAGGTTGAAGCTCTGGAACACCATGCCGAGGCGCGAGCGGATGCGCTCGATCTGGCGCCGGTCGGCAGGGATGCTGTCGCCATGCGCCATCTTCTTGAGGCGGATCTCCTCGCCATTGACGCGGATGATGCCGCTTGTCGGGTTTTCGAGGCAGTTGATGCAGCGCAGCAGTGTCGACTTGCCCGAGCCAGAGCCGCCGATGATCGCCACCACCTCGCCGTCGCGGGCCGACAGCGACACGCCCTTCAGCACGTGAAGCTGGCCGAACTTCTTGTGCAGGTTTTCGACATGGATGGCTTCGGCGGCGATGCCGTGTGACAGTGCGGGGCGTTCGGCTGCATCGACCGCAGCCATCAGCACTGGCCTCGGCGCGTGAACGTTTTCCTGTCAGCTAGCAATCGGCTGCTCATGGTCGCGTCGCGATGTTCCCCTGGGCGGTGAGGATGGACCTTTCAGCCTTGCGGCGTCAACGGCATCGGTTCCCGCGCTCTTTTGTGAGCCCATTACGGCACTTGCCGCGTTGTTATGCAAGTGTATAAATATCCGCGAAGCCGGTTTCGGCCAATTTTTCCGAACCAAGAGAAGGTGGGCATGGCAGTCGCCGCGCGGAGAAAATTCCGCCGAGAAGGCGAGGAACGCCGGCGTCAGGACCTGATCGAGGCGACGCTGGACTGCGTCGCCGAAAACGGGCTCCAAGGCGCGACCGTCAGGGCCATTGCCCTACGCGCAGGCGTCACTGCAGGGCTGATAAGGCACTATTTCCCCGGCAAGGAAGAGCTGCTGCAGGCGGCCTACGCAACCATGATGGGGCGGATGACCGAGCTCGCCAAGACCGCGCTGGCGACGGTGGAGCAGGAGCCGAAGCTGCGGCTTGCGGCCTTCGTCGCGGCGAGCCTGGAGGCGCCTGTCGTTGACGCCAGGACTTTTTCGCTCTGGGCGAGCTTCATCGGCCGGGCTGGGTCTGATGCCGGCCTGGGGGCTGCCCACCGCGCCGGTTATCTCGGCTTCCGCGACGAGGTCGAGGCACTGGTCGCCGCAGTGCTCCATGGTTCGGGCCGGCCAGTCGATGCGGGTGAGCTGCGCCGCCATGCCATCGCCATCAACGCCATCATCGACGGCCTCTGGGTAGAGGGCTGCCTGGCAGGCGACATGTTCGCCCATGGCGAGCTCGCCGAGATCGGCGTCGGCTCGGTCGAGGCGATGCTGGGCCTGAAACTGCGTGAAAGGGAGGCTGCATGACGACGATTGGCGAGGCGCTGATAGGATTGCTTGAGGCGCATGGCGTCGACACGGTGTTCGGCATCCCCGGCGTGCACACGATCGAGCTCTACCGAGGCCTGGCGCGCTCGAAGATCTGCCATGTCACGCCGCGCCACGAGCAGGGCGCCGGCTTCATGGCGGATGGTTATGCCCGCGCTTCGGGCCGGCCGGGCGTTGCCTTCGTCATCACCGGGCCGGGGCTCACCAACACCATCACCGCCATGGCGCAAGCGCGTGCCGATTCGGTGCCAATGCTGGTCATCTCGGGCGTCAATGCGCAGCCGTCGCTGGGCAAGGGGCTCGGCTTCCTGCACGAGTTGCCCGACCAGCGCGGCATGATGGAAAAGGTGGCGCTGTCGTCGCGCCGCATCACGGCGGCTGAAGAGCTGCCCGCGGCAATCGCCGAAGCCTTCGAGATATTCGAAACGATGCGGCCGGGACCGGTGCATATCGAGATTCCGCTCGATGTCATGCCGTTGCCCGCCGATGGCATCAGGCCGCTGCCCAAGCGCGCCATCGCCCGGGTGCCCGGCGAGGCAGCGATATCAGAAGCGGCGGCGCTGGTCGCAAAGGCGCGCCGGCCGCTGATCCTTGCCGGCGGCGGTGCACGGCGGGCGGAAGCCGAGCTTCTGGCACTGGCCGAGGCGCTCGACGCGCCCGTGGTGACCACGGCCAACGGGCGCGGACTGCTCTACGGCCATCCGCTCAATGTGCCGGCGAGCCCGAGCCTCAAGGCGGTCAGGGCGCTGATGCTGGATGCCGATCTCGTCATTGCGGTGGGTACCGAATTCGGGCCCACCGACTACGACATGTATGGCGACGGCGGCCTTGTGGTTCCCCCTAATCTTGTCCGTCTGGACATCGACGCCGACCAACTGGCAAGGCGGCCGGGGACGGTTGCGATCCACGCCGATGCCGCTGCTGCCCTTGCCATGCTGACGGCGAGGCTTGGCGAGGCACTTCGCGACGCCGACGGCGCGGCGCGGGCGGCTGCCACGCGCGAGGCGGCGTGGCAGGAAATCGGCGAGGCGATGCGCGGGCAGGTGAGGGTGGTGGAAATGATCCGCGATGCCCTGCCGGGCGCGATCATCGTCGGCGATTCCACCCAGCCGGTTTATGCCGCCAACCTCTATTACGATCACGACCGGCCGGGCGGCTGGTTCAACGCTGCGACAGGTTTCGGCGCGCTCGGCTTCGGCCCGCCAGCGGCGATAGGCGCCGCACTGGCCGTCCCTGATGTCCCCGTGGTCTGCCTCAGCGGCGACGGTGGGTTCCAGTTCACCATGCCGGAACTGGGAGCAGCACTCGACGCCGCAGCACCCGTCATCTTCGTCGTCTGGAACAACCGTGGCTATCGCGAGATCGAGACCTCGATGCTGGATGCCGGCGTCGAGCCGGTCGGCGTGTCGCCGGCGCCGCCGGACTTTGCCCTCATCGCGCGGGCCTATGGGCTTCAGGCCGAGCGCCTGCAGGATGCCAGCGTCCTTGGCGATGCGTTGCAGAAGGCACGCTCGACGGGAAAATCCTGTCTGATAGAAATTGCCGTAGAGTAGGCCGCGCGTCGCGGCCATGCATTTTGCAGCCAGGTGGTCGCGCCCGGCCCTGCATAGATGCGGCCATAGCAAAGAAAAGGAACGGCGGTCCGGATCAGCTCCGACGTCCGTTCCAGGGAGTTGGACATGACGAATAGCTTCGAAGGCCGGCACGTGGTTGTATCGGGCGCCACCGGTGCGCTGGGTGCCGCCGTTGCCAGGCATCTGCTCAAGGAAGGTGCCATCTGCCACTTGCCGATCAGCCGGCCGAAAGCGCCCGATGGGTTCGAATTTTCAGGCACTGACCGCGTGCATGTCATCACCGGTGTCGACCTGACCGACGCCAAGGCCGTGGACGCCTTCTACGATGCCATCCCGGGCCTCTGGGCTTCCATCCATGCGGCCGGCGGCTTCGACATGGGCGCGATCGAAAGTGTCGATCCCGACCAGTTCGACCAGATGATGGACATCAACGCCAAGACCGCCTTCCTGTGCTGCCGGGCGGCGGCCAGGGGCATGGTCGCCGGCAAGTCCGGCGGCCGCATCGTCAATGTCTCGGCGCGTGCCGGCATCGAGCCGCGCAAGGGCGGCGGCACGGCTGCCTACACGGCGAGCAAGGCTGCGGTTGCGGCGCTGACGGTGGTGCTGGCCGAGGAACTGAAGGGCGCCGACATACTGGTCAACGCCGTGGCGCCGTCGATCCTCGACACCAAAGCGAACCGCGACGGCATGCCCAAGGCCGATTTCGCCAAATGGGTCAGCCTTGAAGCGGCGGCCGCTGCAATCGCGCAGCTTGCCTCGCCGGCCAATCTTGTCACCAGTGGTGTCGTGGCACCGATCTACGGACGAGCGTAAGGGCCTGCGGGACAGTCAGCCCGCCGCGACCGGGATCGCCTTTGGCCAGTCCCGCTGCGCCTACTGTGTCAAAAGCCCGCCATTCGGTACGCCCAGAAGCCTCGCCGGCAGGTAGATGACCAGCGACGCCGCACCTTTGATGACCTGGCCGCCGTCGGCCAGGATCGTCTCCGCAGGTGCGCCTTCGCCCCGGTCAGTGATGTCCTTGGTCAAGCCGCCCTTCGACGTCAGCGCCATCAGTGTCGGCGAACTGGCGAAGACGCCATGGGTGCCGCCGTCGAGATTGGATGTGTCGAGCACGGTGATGTTCTCGGCCTGAAGGGCGGCGACATCGGCACCGCTGCCGACGCGCGGGTGGCCACCGGTCAGCCCGCCCGACAGGTTCAGCGCCTTGTCGCGCTTCGACACCAGGATCATGAACGGGTTGGGCAGGTCGTCGATGTCGCGCAGCTGGCTCTGGAACACGTCGAGGTCGATGTCGGGCGCGGCCAGCACGAGACCGTTGATGCGGGCGATGTATTTGTCGCGGCCGCTGAGCGACAGGCTGCGCAGCGCTTCCATCACCACATAGCTGCCCATCGAATGTCCGACCAGCACGATGCGCTTGGCCTTGGTGCGCGCGGCGATCTCGATTGTGTCGGCGAGACCGTCGCGGCTGTAGGCGGCGCTGTCGCGGTCATAGACGTAGAGCGGCAGCGAGCCGGCCGATGGCCAGGCATAATGCAGCGCCACCGACTTGACCTTGTAGTCATGGACGATCTGGGCGTTGCGGAAGATGCTGTCGGCGAAGTTGTTGTTATAGCCGTGCACGAAGATGAAGATCTCGCGCTCGTCGGGCGGGCGGCGCATCAGGTCGGCGTCGAGCGCTGCGACGAACTGTGCCTTGTCGTCATAAGGCAGGAAGGTGCGGGCGACGAAATTGCGCGCCGGATTGGGTGAGCGGCCGGTGCTTTCGACCTCGCCGGCGACATGGGTCTTGGGAATGCCGATCTCGAACTTGGCGAAGTTGAGCTGCTTGGCGCGCTCGGCCGAATAGGGCAGCGACAGGTTGTCCGAGCGGGCCCGCATGGTCGAGACATAGATCGGCACGACGGCGGCCGATTCGCCTTCCTTGCCATCGCCGAGGCCGAGCACGGCACGGCCGCCGCAGCCCGACACGACCAGCAACACCAGAACAAACGTCAGAAAACGCAATTTGGGCATGGTCGGGCTCTGAACGCGGGCAGCAAGTCCGCGATTTAAGAGCAGCAATTGCCCGTTGCGGCAACCGCGCAGGCATCCGCGCGACCGTCGGCCGATGAATTCTGCTTTCGCCCTGAAGCATTCCGGCATCACTCATGGCCTTTCCGGCGTGCCGGGCAGGCCATGAGGCATCGATTCAGCTTGCGGCTACATAGGCATAACCGGTGCCCTGCTTCTCGGCATAGCCGATGCCGGGATAGGGCCAGTGGAAGCCGAGCATCTTGATCTTGTCCGTGGCGGCCCGGTCGAGAAACGTCTTGCGGGTCTGGATCGCCAGGTCGGGAATGGTGTCGAAGCCGAAGCGCCATTCGGGATGCGGAAAGGCGATCGGAACCGCAACGACGGCGTCGCCGACGATGATCAGCGTTTCCTTACCGGGCACCTCGAACGAGACGTGGCCGGGTGTATGGCCGGGCGTGTCGACCACCTTGATGCCGGCATGGACCTCGTCGCCGGGCTTGAACATGGTCACCTTGTCCTTCACCGCCGTCAGGTTCTTCTGCGCGCCGGTGACGAAGGGCTGCATGGCCTCGGGCACCTTCTTGATGAGGTCCTTGTCCATCCAGAAATTCCATTCCGCCGCAGCCGTGTAGTAGGCGGCCTTGGGGAAGGTGAGGTTGTCGCCCGCGCCGAGCGTTCCCCAGATGTGGTCAGGGTGCGCGTGGGTGAACACCACCTTGGTGATGCTGTCCGGCTTTATGCCCGCCATATCGAGATTAGCCACCAGTTTTCCAGCCGTGGGCTGGAAGTTCGGACCGGACCCGGTATCGAACAGGATCGTCTCATCGCCCGCCTTGACCAGCGTGACGTTCGTGTCGGGCTTGACCTCCGTGCCGGTGACACCGGCGTCTTCCAGAAGCTTCTTGAGTGCGTCGGGCGGGGCGTCGGGCGCGAGGATGCTGGTCGGAAACACCAGGTGGCCGTCACTCACCACAATGATGTCGAGGGTGCCCTGCTTGAAGCTGTACGGCCCGGCGAGCGCGAGCGCCCTGGATGGCAGGGCGCCGACAGCGACAAGAGCGGCTGCGGCCGTGAGAAAACGCCGGCGGTCGAGAGTGACGAAGGCTGGACGCGAAGTGTCAGATCCGTTCATGACGTGGCCCTCCTTTGGAGGCTGACGGCCCGTCCGCCAAAGAATTATAGCGGCTAGAGGAGGCGCCGAGAACCGGTCGGCGACCTCGTGGGCAATTTGTGATCGACCAGGGCTGTGGACCTCGTCTTCGCTCCCAAGAAAAAACCCCGCCGGATCGCTCCAGCGGGGTTTTCGATTTTTGCTTGAAGCCTTGGCTTAGTTGCCGCGGTTCTTCAGGGCCGCGCCCAGGATGTCGCCGAGCGAAGCGCCGGAGTCGGTCGAGCCGTACTGAGCGACTGCTTCCTTCTCTTCAGCGATTTCCAGCGCCTTGATCGAGACCTGCAGCTTGCGGGTCTTCTTGTCGAAGGCGATGATGCGGGCGTCAACCTTCTGGCCGACGACGAAGCGCTCGGGGCGCTGCTCGTCGCGGTCACGCGACAGGTCCGAACGCTTGATGAAGGTCTCGATGCCGCTCTCGACGAGACGAACGTCGAGGCCACCGTCCTTGATCGCGAGCACTTCGCAGGTGACGACGGCGTTCTTGCGCAGTTCGCCCGAAGTCGCGGCTTCGCCGACCGAATCCTTGCCGAGCTGCTTGATGCCGAGCGAGATGCGCTCCTTGTCGATGTCGACGTCGAGAACCTGAGCCTTGACCATGTCGCCACGGTTGTACTCTTCAATGACCTGCTCGCCCGGACGGTTCCAGTCGAGATCGGACAGGTGCACCATGCCGTCGACGTCGCCGTCGAGGCCGATGAACAGGCCGAATTCGGTCTTGTTCTTGACTTCGCCTTCGACCTGCGAACCAACCGGGTGGTTACGGGCGAAAGCTTCCCACGGATTCTCGAGCGTCTGCTTGAGGCCGAGCGAGATGCGGCGCTTTGCCGGATCCACTTCGAGCACGACCACGTCGACCTGCTGGGTGGTCGACAGGATCTTGCCGGGGTGCACGTTCTTCTTGGTCCACGACATTTCCGAAACGTGGATGAGGCCTTCGATGCCCGGCTCGAGCTCGACGAACGCACCGTAGTCGGTGATGTTCGTGACGGTGCCGGTGATCTTCTTGCCGATCGGGAACTTGGTGCCGATATCCGACCACGGATCCGACTCGAGCTGCTTCATGCCGAGCGAGATACGGTGGGTTTCCTGGTTGATGCGGATGATCTGCACCTTGACCGACTGACCGATGTTGAGGATTTCGGTTGGGTGGTTGACGCGGCGCCAGGCCATGTCGGTGACGTGCAGCAGGCCGTCGATGCCGCCGAGGTCAACGAACGCACCGTAGTCGGTGATGTTCTTGACCACGCCCTCGACGACCTGACCCTCTTCGAGGTTCTGGACGATCTCGGAGCGCTGCTCTGCACGGCTCTCTTCGAGAACGGTACGGCGCGACACGACGATGTTGCCACGACGGCGATCCATCTTGAGGATCTCGAAGGGCTGCGGGTTGTGCATGAGCGGGGTGACGTCGCGGATCGGACGGATGTCGACCTGCGAACGCGGCAGGAAGGCAACGGCGCCGTCGAGATCGACGGTGAAGCCACCCTTGACCTGGTTGAAGATGACGCCTTCGACGCGCTCACCCTTGTTGAACTTCTCTTCGAGCTTGACCCAGCTCTCTTCGCGGCGAGCCTTGTCGCGCGACAGCATGGCTTCGCCAAGCGCGTTTTCGATGCGCTCGACATAGACCTCGACGGTGTCGCCGACCTTGAGCGAGCCGTCCTTGGCCTTGGCGCCGAATTCCTTCAGCGGCACGCGACCTTCGACCTTCAGGCCGACGTCGATGATGGCCATGTCTTTTTCAATGGCCGTAACGATGCCCTTGACGACCTGGCCTTCGCCCGAGTGACCGTCCGAGAAGGACTCTTCGAGCAGGCTCGCGAAATCGTCGCGGGAGGGATTAGCTTGTGACATTGGATCTCCTGGTGCGTCCCGCCTTGCGGGAGCGGCGCCGTGGGTTAGCGTTGCGTTGGCCTGCCAGCATCCCGGGCCAAAGGCCCTTGGCCGCCCAAAGCGGCAAATCGGCGCAAGAAGAATGCGGACAGGTCGGCTAAGTGGCGAAACCCGGGGGCTTCAGCCTATTCTCAGCTGCTGAGGACCCGATCTACGATGTCCCTGGCTGCGGAAAACGCGGCTTCTATATCCATTTCTGACGTATCGAGCAAGTGCGCGTCGTCGGCAGGCCGTAAAGGCGAATCGCTGCGGCCGGTGTCGCGCTCGTCGCGGCGCTGGATGTCGGCGAGGATGCCGCCGAAATCGCCCGTGCCGCCATTGGCCTCGATCTCGGCGAGGCGGCGCTGGGCCCGGACCTCGGCGCTGGCGGTGACATAGAGTTTCACGTCGGCATCGGGGCAGACCACCGTGCCGATGTCGCGGCCATCGAGGACGGCGCCCTGCGGCGCCCGGGCGAATTCACGCTGCTTTTCGACCAGGATCTTCCGCACTCCGGGAAACACCGCCACCTTGGAAGCGGCTTCGCCGACCGCATGCGCCGACAGCACCTTGCGGTCGAGGCTGGTCAGGTCGACCTGGCGTGCCGCCGTTTCGGCCGCCGAGACATTGTCGAGCGGCAGGCCGTGGCTGATGAGCGCATGGGCGACAGCGCGATACGTCAGGCCGGTGTCGAGAAGCGCCAGATGATAATAATCGGCCAGGCGCCGGGCGAGCGTGCCCTTGCCGGCGCCCGCCGGGCCGTCGATGGCGATGGTGATGGACAAAGGCATGGTTGGCGCGGTTCGTTCAGACGCCGCGCATCAGGCCGCCATCGACCTTCAGGCTCTGGCCGGTGATGTAGGCAGCGCCTTCCGAGGCGAGGAAGGCGATGGTCGCGGCGATCTCGGCCGAGGTGCCATAGCGCTGCATCGGCACGCCGTCGCGACGCTCGTCGGTCTGCGGCAGGCTGTCTATCCAGCCCGGCAGCACGTTGTTCATGCGCACATTGTGCTGGGCGTACTGGTCGGCGAACAGCTTGGTGTAGGCGGCGAGGCCGGCTCGGGCCACGGCCGACGTGGGGAACATCGCCGCCGGTTCGCCGACCCAAGCGGTCGAGATGTTGACGATGGCGCCGCCCTTCTGGGCAACCATGATTGGTGCAACGAGGCGCGTCGCGCGCACAACATTCATGAAATAGACGTCGATGCCGGTGTGCCATTGCTCGTCGGTGATCTCGAGCAGCGGCGCGCGCGGACCATGGCCGGCGCCGTTGACCAGTGCGTCGATGCGGCCCCACCTTGCCATAGTCAGGTCGACGAAGCGCTTGAGGTCGTCGTTCGACTGGTTGGAGCCGGTGAAGCCGAGCCCGCCGAGCTCCTTTGCCAGCGCTTCGCCCTTGCCCGACGAGGACAGGACGGCGACGGAATAGCCGTCCGCTGCCAGCTTGCGCGCCGCCGCAGCCCCCATGCCGCTGCCACCACCGACGATCATCGCTACTTTGTCAGACATGCTGTGCTCCTTTGAGTGGATGCGTCAAACAAAAATACGTCAGACAGCGCCCTGGTCGATATCGGCGCCCAGATCGGCCATGAGGCCCATGAACTCCGGGAAGCTGGTGGCAATCATCGCCTGGTCGTCGACGGTGATAGGCCGTTCGGAAGCCAGGCCCATGACGAGGAAGCTCATGGCGATGCGGTGGTCGAGATGGGTCTTGACGGTGCCGCCGCCGAGGCCCTTGCCGCCGGGCACGCCACGGACGGACAGCGTCGCCTCGCCCTCGGTGCAGTCGACGCCATTGGCTTCGAGGCCGCGGGCGACGGCAGCGAGGCGGTCGGATTCCTTGACGCGCAGCTCTTCCAGCCCCTGCATCAGCGTTTCGCCCTCGGCGAAGCAGGCAGCGACCGCAAGCACGGGATATTCGTCGATCATCGACGGGGCGCGTTCGGCAGGCACTTTGACGCCCTTGAGTTCCGAGCCGCGCACCCTGAGGTCGGCGACGTCTTCGCCGCCGGCGTTGCGGCGGTTGAGGATCTCGATCGAGCCGCCCATCTCGATCAGTGTGGTGATCAGGCCGGTGCGGGTCGGGTTCATCAGCACGTTTTCGATGGTGACATCGGAGCCCGGCACGATCAGTGCTGCCACCAGCGGGAACCCTGCCGAGGACGGATCGCCCGGAACGGCGATGATCTGGCCGGTGAGCTTGCCCTGGCCTTCGATGAAGATGTGGCGCACGCCCTGCTCGTCCGTCTGCACCTCGATGTTGGCGCCAAAACCCTTGAGCATCTTTTCGGTGTGGTCACGCGTCATCACCGGCTCGATGACGGTGGTGATACCGGGCGTGTTGAGGCCGGCGAGCAGCACCGCCGACTTCACCTGCGCCGAGGCCATCGGCACGCGATAGGTGATGGGAGCTGCCTGGCGCGGGCCGCGCAGCTTGAGCGGCATGCGGTCGCCGGGGGCGGCGTCTATGACCTGCACGCCCATCTGGCGCAGCGGATCGAGCACGCGGCCCATCGGCCGGCCCGACAGCGAGGCGTCGCCAATGAAGGTGGTTTCCATGTCGTAGGTGCCGACAAGGCCCATCGTCAGGCGCGAACCGGTGCCGGCATTGCCGAAGTCGAGCGGCGCTTCAGCCTGCAAGAGCGCGCCGTTGCCGGTGCCCTTGATGACCCATTCGTCGCCGCGCTTCTCGATATGCGCGCCCATCGCCTTCATCGCGTCGCCGGTACGCATCACGTCTTCGCCTTCGAGCAGGCCGGTGATGCGGGTCTCGCCGGAGGCCAGGCCGCCAAACATGAACGAGCGGTGCGAGATCGACTTGTCGCCCGGCACGCGGGCGGTACCGGACAAGGATTGAGACTTCCGGGCGACGGCCGGCTTCGGCTCGACGTTGTGCGACATGATGGTTCCTCGTGCGGAAAGCCCGGCTCGGGGCCTTCCCGATGATTGCGGCGGTGTCGTAGCATCGATTGCCGTAGCGGTCATCCCCCTTGCGCCCCAAGCCTTTGGGGCTCGCGAGGCGATATGGGATTTGGCTTTGACAGCGCCACGAACTGCGGTTAATGGGACCGAAAAGCGAAGAAAACGAGGCCTGACGTGGCAAAACCCGAACTTGGCACTAAGCGTGTCGACCCGGAAACGGGCCGTAAATTCTACGATCTGAACAAGGACCCGATCGTCTCGCCCTATACCGGCAAGACCTATGCGCGCTCCTATTTCGACGACGGCAAGATTTCGGCCCTCCTTGAGGAAGAAGAGGAAGTCGAAGCCAAGGAGCTTGATTCGGAAGACGAAGGCGCTGAGGTCGTGTCCCTGGAGGACGCTGACGAAGAGGCCAAGGGCGGCGACGACCTGCCGGATCTCGACGATGACGACGATGTCGACCTGGGCGACGATGACGATGATACCTTCCTCGCTGACGAGGAAGAGGAAGACGACGACGTCTCCGACATGATTGGCGTCGGCGACGACGAAGACGACATCTGATCGTCACTTGTTCGAAATCGAAAAAAGGTTTCGAACAAGGCTTGCCAAGGGCAGAATGCGGCGCTAGAAGCCGCCCAACAAACACGGCGCGGGTCACCAAATCCGCGCCATCCTCTTCGCCGGAAACGGCGCCGGCTAATGCCGGGTGTGGGGCCATAGCTCAGTTGGGAGAGCGCTTGAATGGCATTCAAGAGGTCGTCGGTTCGATTCCGATTGGCTCCACCAAATTTCCTCTAGTTTTCTAGAACGACCGAAACGAAAGCGGCCCCTGAAGGCCGCTTTGTCGTTTTAGGCTTGGCTTTGCCGTCGAATGATTCGGGCTCCCGTCAAGGCTGCGCCCACTAGTGGCGCGTTGCTGTTCCGGCATGCCCGGCGCTGCCATATTGACACAGGCCTGAGACGCGTTAGGCTGAGTGCAGATACCGGCCTTGGAAGCCGGAGGGCAAACGTGCCTCGTGAGCTCCGCCTAACCAGCGGCTGCCGCGGGGCATTTTTTATTTTTGGGGGATGTCTGCTTGAAGCGGCGCGTCGACATCGGCGTTCTGTTCTCTCGATCCGGGAGCTACAGGCTCGTCTCGGAATCGTGCCTGCGCGGCACGATGCGCGCGATATCGGAGATCAATGCCGATTCTTCTTCCCCCATCATGCTCAACGCCATCGAGCGAGACCCGCAGGGCAATGCCGACCGATACGCGCAGCTCTGCGAGGAGGTGCTTGCCACCACTGATGCCCGCCACATCGTCGGCTGTGTCACCTCGTCCAGCCGCAAGGAGACCATCCCCGTTCTGGAGAAGGCGGGCGGCACGCTGTGGTACTCCTGCCCCTATGAGGGTTTCGAGGCCAACGAGCATGTCGTCTACATGCATGCCTGCCCGAACCAGCAGTTGGTGCCGCTGCTCGGCCACGTCGTTCCCCGCTTCGGCGGCAACGGTTTCCTGCTCGGCTCCAACTACATCTGGGGCTGGGAAACCAATCGCATCGCGCGCGATCTCATTGCCGATGCCGGCGGCAAGGTGCTGGGCGAGCGTTATCTGCCTATCGGCGAGGCCGACGTCGGCCGCCTGATCGACGAGATTCGTGTAACGCGGCCGAGTTTTGTCCTCAACAACCTGATCGGCACGTCGTCCTACGCTTTCTTCCAGGCCTATGCGGCGCTGGGGCGCGCGGACGGCTACTTCCTGCCGGAACGCTGTCCGCTCCTGTCGTGCAATCTCACCGAATGTGAGCTGCCGGCCATCGGCCTGGCCGGGCGCGGGCACTTGTCGGTCGGTCCGTACTTCGACACCGGCAGCGACGCGGCGCAGTCCTCCTTCGAAGCCTCTGCCTATGCCTCGATCATGATTCTGGGCCGGCTGCTGGCGGAGAAGCCTGATCTGGGTTTCGCCGATCTGCCGCGTGCTTTCGCGGGCGCGCGCTTCGATACGCCGCTGGGCAGGATCGCGATCGACCCCAGCACCCAGCACGCCACCCTGCCGGTCGTCATCGGCCGTATCGCCGGGGAGCGCTTCGACACGGTCGAACGCATCGAGGCTGTCGCGCCCGATCCCTATCTCTCGCGCTACGATCGCGCTGCCGCGTTTGGCCGGCCGGCGCTGAAGGTGGTGTCATGAGCCGCGGGTCGCGAATCCCCAACCTCGGCGGCGCGCAGGCCGCCATCCTCCACCGTCCGCATCCGACTGTTGCGGCCATCGTCCGCCAACTCGCCGCGATCGGGCTCGTCGCCAACGATTATTGGCCCGCCCTGCCGGCGGAAGCGCTTGGCGCTGACTTCGTCTTCTTCGATGTCGACCCGGGCTTCGACCAGCAGTTTCCTTGGAAGCCGGGTGAAGCCCCCATGCCGATCATCGCGCTGATCGGATCCGAGGCCCCTGGTCGCATCGAGTGGGCGCTGTCGCACAAGGCCGACGCCCAGATGGTGAAGCCGATCGGCAATGCCGGCGTCTATTCGGCGTTGCTGATCGCCCGGCAGGCTTTTGATGCGCGCCAGGCACAGGCCGCCGAGATCGCCGCACTTCGGGCACGGGCGTCGGAACGCCAGACCGTGGTGCGCGCCGTGTCGCTGCTGGCCGAGCAGGGTATCGACGACGAGCGCGCCTATGGGCAGCTGCGCAAGCTGGCAATGAGCTGGCAGGTGCCGATCGAACAGGCTGCGCAACGTGTTCTGGCCATGGCAAAACGAGACTTGAGCAATGACCGCACCAGCCGGGCCTGAGACATTGGGCGCCGTCGCGCCGGCTGCCAGCCGACCCCGGTCGGGATGGTGGCTGCTGCTGCTCAGGCGGAAGCTGGCCCTTGCCGGCCTCGCTCTCATCGTTGTGGTGGTGGGCGGCGCGATCTTCGCGCCCTGGCTCGCCGGCTACGATCCGAACGAACAGATGTTCGACGGACTGACGCTCGAGGGCGCGCCCTTGCCTCCAAGCGCGCAATTCTGGCTGGGCACGGACCTGCTCGGCAGGGATCTGTTTTCGCGCATCCTTTACGGCGCGCGGACCTCGCTCATCATCGGCATCGTCGCCAATGGCGCGGCACTGCTGATCGGAACGCTGGTCGGCATCACCGCCGGCTACTTCAGGGGATGGGTTGGCAACGCGCTGATGCGCTTCACCGACCTGATGATGGCGTTTCCGGCGCTGCTGCTCGCCATCTGCCTGGCCGCGGTGTTCCAGCCGAGCCTGTGGATCGTGGCGCTGGTCATCGCGCTGGTGAATTGGGTGCAGACCGCGCGCATCGTCTTCACCGAAACCAGTTCGCTGGCGGAGCGTGAATTCATCGACGCGGAACGCACCATCGGCGCATCGACTTCGCGCATCCTGTTTCGCCACATCCTGCCGCACCTGATGCCGACGATCATCGTGTGGGGAACGCTCGGCATCTCGACCACGGTGCTGCTCGAGGCGACGCTGTCCTATCTCGGCATCGGCGTGCAGCCGCCGACGGCCTCCTGGGGCAACATCATCTTCGAAAACCAGACCTATTTTCAGGCTGCCCCCTGGCTGGTGTTCTTTCCCGGGGCGGCGATCCTGGCACTGGCGCTCGCCTTCAATCTTGTCGGCGATGCACTGCGCGACATCCTCGACCCGACGCAGAGGGGGCGCGCATGATCGCCTACATCGCGCGCCGGCTGGTGCAGGCCTTCTTCCTTCTGATCGGCGTTTCGTTGATCACCTTCATTATCCTCTATCTGCTGCCCGCCGATCCGGTCAGGCAGATCGCCGGACGCAGCGCCACGCCCGCGACCGTCGAAAGCATTCGCCAGCAGCTCGGCCTCGACCAGCCCTTTGTCGTGCAATACTGGCGCTATCTGACCAATCTGCTGTCGGGAGATCTTGGCCGGTCGTACCTGCAGCGCTCTGAGGTCAGCACGCTGATCGCCTCGCGCCTGCCCGCCAGCTTGCTCTTGATGGTGGGCGCGATAGCTTGCGAGGTGGTGATCGGCTCGATCATGGGCATGGTGGCAGCCGTTCGTCGCGGCAGCGCCACCGACCAGTCGCTGATGGTCGCCTCCTTCATCGGCGTATCGGCGCCGCAGTTCGTGGTCGGCCTGCTTTTGCTCTATGTCTTTGCCGTAAAGCTCAGCTGGTTTCCGATCGGCGGCTACGGCACGTGGCAGCACCTCGTCCTGCCGTCGCTGACGCTCGGTCTTCTTGGCGCCGGCTGGTACTCGCGCATGATGCGCTCGTCGATGATCGACGTGCTGCGCCAGGACTACATCCGTACGGCGAGGGCCAAGGGCCTGAAGGCGCGCGCGGTCCTGTTCGGCCATGCATTGCCCAACGCGGTTCTGCCGATCATTGCCATGATCGGCATCGACATCGGCCTGTTCATGAGCGGCATCGTCGTGGTCGAAAGCGTCTTCGGCTGGCCGGGCATCGGCCAGCTTGCTTGGCAGGCCATCCAGCGCGTCGACATCCCGATCATCATGGGCGTCACCATCGTCTCGGCCTGCGCCATCATCATCGGAAATCTTCTGGCCGACCTGGTCGCGCCGTTCATCGATCCCCGCATCAAGCTGCGGTGACATTGCCTATCAAACAACAAAGAAAGGGAACATGGAGATGAAAAGATACCTGGCTTCAACCGTCGCCGCCTCGGCGCTGGCGCTGTTCATGGCGGCGATGCCCGCTTCGGCGCAGGAAAAGCTCGACCCCAACGCCAAGCAGGGTGGCGACATCGTCATCACCTACAAGGATGACGTTGCGACCCTCGACCCGGCCATCGGCTACGACTGGCAGAACTGGTCGATGATCAAGAGCCTGTTCGACGGGCTGATGGACTACGAGCCCGGCACGACCACGCTCCGGCCCGATCTCGCCGAAAGCTATGAGATCTCGCCCGATGGCAAGACCTTTACCTTCAAGCTGCAGAAGGGCGTGAAATTCCACAATGGCCGCGAGATGACGGCCGAAGACGTGAAGTATTCGCTCGACCGCGTCACCAATCCGAAGACGCAGAGCCCGGGCGCTGGCTTCTTCGCCTCGATCAAGGGCTTTGACGATGTCGCCAGCGGCAAGACCGAAAGCCTCGAAGGCGTCACCGTCGTCGACCCCTCGACGGTCAAGATCGAGCTGACGCGGCCTGACGCGACCTTCCTGCACGTGATGGCAATCAACTTCAGCCACGTCGTGCCGAAGGAAGAGGTGGAGAAATACGGCGCCGACTTCGGCAAGAACCCCGTCGGCACCGGCGCCTACAAGATGGCCGAATGGACGCTCGGCCAGCGCCTCGTCTTCGAGCGCAACGCCGACTACTGGCGCAAGGGCCTGCCCTACCTGAACAAGATCACCTTCGAGATCGGCCAGGAGCCGATCGTGGCGCTGCTGCGCCTGCAGAAGGGCGAGATCGACGTGCCGGGCGACGGTATCCCGCCTGCCAAGTTCCAGGAAGTCATGAACGATCCGCAGCAGAAGGAGCGCGTCGTCGTCGGCGGCCAGCTGCACACTGGCTACGTGACCATGAACACGACCATGCCGCCCTTCGACAATGTGAAGGTGCGCCAGGCGATCAACATGGCGATCAACAAGGACCGCGTCGTCCAGCTGATCAACAACCGCGCAGTGCCGGCAACGCAGCCGCTGCCGCCGTCGATGCCGGGCTACGACAAGGACTACAAGGGTTATGCCTACGATCCCGCCAAGGCCAAGGCGATCCTGGCCGAAGCCGGGCACCCCGAAGGGTTCGAGACCGAATTGTTTGCCATGAACACCGACCCCAACCCGCGCATCGCCCAGGCGATCCAGCAGGATCTGGCGGCCATCGGCGTCAAGGCCAAGATTCAAGCGCTGGCCCAGGCCAACGTCATCGCCGCCGGCGGCGACAAGGCCGGTGCGCCGATGATCTGGTCAGGTGGCATGGCCTGGATCGCCGACTTCCCGGATCCGTCGAATTTCTACGGCCCGATCCTCGGCTGCGGCGGTGCTGTGCCCGGAGGCTGGAACTGGTCCTGGTATTGCAACGAGAGCCTCGATGCCAAGGCGGCCGAAGCCGACTCCATCGTCGACCCGACCAAGGTGGCGGAACGCTACAAGCTGTGGAGCGACATCTACGCCAAGGTGATGGAAGATGCGCCCTGGGCGCCTGTCTTCAACGAGCAGCGTTTCACCATGCGCTCGCCCCGCATGGCCGGCGACGACAAGCTCTATGTCGATCCCGTCCATATCCCGATCAACTACGACTATGTGTATGTGAACGATGTGCAATAACTGCAACTACACCATCCATGGGCGTAGCCATCATTTCGGTTGGGACAACTCGTTTGTCCCAACCGAGAGGGTGACGCCCGGTTCGACCATCGAGTTCGAATGCCTGGATTCCTCCGGCGGCCAGTTCACGCCCGACAGTACCGTTGCCGACGTCGGCAAGATGGACTTCGCCAAGGTCAATCCTGTCACCGGACCGATCTATGTCGAGGGTGCCGAACCCGGCGACGCGCTCAAGGTGACGATCGAGCAGTTCAAGCCGTCAGGTTTCGGCTGGACGGCCAACATCCCGGGTTTCGGGCTGCTCGCCGACGACTTCAAGGAGCCGGCGCTCAACATCTGGAAGTATGACGCCGCCTCGCTCGAGCCCGCTCTGTTCGGCAAGAACGGGCGTGTGCCGCTGAAGCCCTTCGCTGGGACGATCGGCAACGCGCTGGCCGAAACGGGCCTGCATTCGGTGGTTCCGCCACGGCGCGTCGGCGGCAATCTCGACATTCGCGATCTGGCTGCGGGCACCACACTCTACCTTCCGGTGGAAGTGGCCGGAGCGCTTTTCTCGGTTGGCGACACCCACGCCGCGCAGGGCGACGGCGAGGTCTGCGGCACCGCCATCGAAAGCCCGATGAACGTCGTTTTGACGCTCGATCTGGTCAAGGACGCCAGGCTGAAGACGCCGCGCTTCACCACGCTCGGTCCGGTAACCCGCCACCTTGACGCCAAGGGCTATGAGGTCACCACCGGCATCGGTCCGGATCTGATGACCGGCGCCAAAGAAGCGGTGGCCCAGATGGTCGACCTTCTTGCCGGCCGCTACAACATGAGCGCCGTCGATGCCTACATGCTGTGCTCCGTCTGCGGCGACCTGAGGATCAGCGAGATCGTCGACATGCCGAACTGGGTGGTGTCGTTCTACTTCCCAAGGTGCGTGTTTGAATGAACGTCGTGACGGTGAGGTTGCCCATGCCCCTGATGGTGCCAGCCACATGAGCGCGCTTGGCGCGGGATCACCAGGAGAGGGCAGGGCTGAAGGCCTGCCCGTTCTCGCGGTCTCCGACCTCACCGTGTCGGTCCGCGGCGAGGATGGCGAACGCGCCATCGTCAGCGATCTGTCGTTTACGCTCCGGCGTGGCGAAACCCTGTGCATCGCCGGCGAATCCGGGTCCGGCAAGTCGATCACGTCGCTGGCGATCATGGGGCTTTTGCCTCAGCCGGCCGCGCGCATCTCGGCGGGCTCGATCCGGCTCGGTGAGACCGAGATTTCGCAGATGCCTGAAGGACAGCTCAGGGAGGTTCGCGGCAACCGCATCGCCATGATTTTCCAGGAGCCGATGACTTCGCTCAATCCGGTGCTGACCATCGGCCGGCAGCTGACCGAGGCGATCAGGACGCATGGCGACGTTCCCAAGGCAGAGGCGCGCCGCAGGGCCATAGAGGCGATGAAGGCGGTTCGCATTCCTGATGCCGAGGGCCGCTTCAGGCAGTATCCGCATGAACTCTCTGGCGGCATGCGCCAGCGCGTCATGATCGCCATGGCCTTGGCGCTGAAGCCCGACGTGCTCATAGCCGACGAGCCGACGACGGCCCTCGACGTCACCGTCCAGGGCGAGGTGCTGGAGCTTTTGCGCGACCTGCAGAAGATGCAGGGCACGAGTGTCATCCTGATCACCCACGATATGGGCGTGGTTGCCGAGATGGCCGACCGCGTCATCGTCATGCGCCATGGCCGCAAGGTCGAGGAAGGCGCGACGCTCGACATCTTCGAGCGCCCCCAGGCCGAGTATACCCGCGAACTCTTGGCCGCAGTGCCGAAGATGGGAGCCGGCAGGGCAAGGTCTGTACAGGCAGACGAAGCCGCGGTGCCGGTGACGGTCCCTGTGGCCAGCATCCGCGACCTGCATGTACGCTTCGATCTGCATGGTGGGTTCTTCGGGAGGGTCGACCGGCGCGTGCATGCGGTGGAGGGGATCAACTTCGATATCGCCCCCAACGAGACCGTTTCCCTGGTGGGTGAATCCGGCTGCGGCAAGTCGACCACCGCCAAGGCGATCGCCGGGCTGGTGCCTTTTGCCGGCGAGATTGCGATCAACGGCCGGAACCTTGCATCGCTCGACCGCGCCGGCAGGATGGCCGTCAAGCGCGACGTGCAGATGATTTTCCAGGACCCTTACGCATCGCTCGATCCGCGCATGCGGGTTGGTGAACTCGTCGCCGAGCCGCTGCTGATCCATGGGCTCGGCTCGGTCCGCGAACGTCGCGATCAGGTGGCCCATCTCTTCGAACGGGTCGGGCTTTCGGCCGACCAGATGGAACGCTATCCGCATGAGTTCTCGGGCGGGCAGCGGCAACGCATCTGCATTGCCCGGGCGCTGGCGCTGAAGCCGCGCCTGATCATCGCCGACGAAAGCGTTTCGGCGCTGGATGTGTCGGTGCAGGCACGGGTGCTTGGGCTGCTGCGGGAACTGCAAGCCGAGTTCGGCCTGTCCTACCTGTTCATTTCCCATGACATGGCGGTCGTCGAAAACATCTCCGACCGGGTCGCGGTCATGTATCTCGGGCAGATCGTCGAGATGGGCACGCGCGAGCAGATTTTCGCGAACCCGCGCCATCCCTACACCAAGCGGCTGCTGTCCGCTGTTCCGCAGCCCGATCCGCGGCAGCGGCGCGGCAGTTTCGAGCGCCTGGACAGGGAAATTCCGAGCCCGGTGCGCAAGGTGGGCGATCCGCCGAAGCGGCTCGACCTCGCCGATGTCGGCGGCGGCCACCTGGTGGCGCTCGGCTGACCGCTAGAGCGTTTCCGCTTTTCTTCGGATCGCGGAATCCGGCCACGGTGTGAGCCGCGTTGCACCAAATCCAACGGCTTAAAATCGGCCGGTACAAGGGGTGGAGGGGGCCTGGGTCGTTTCCCATGTACCGGCCGCCGCGTGCCTTCTGGCCAAGGCCCGCGGAAAGGAATGTGCTGCACCGACCGATGTCGAAGGCGATGTCAGGCCAGAATGGGCGGGACGGATGCCTTACCTTGCCACGACACAGTACAGGGCAGGCCCGTCAACGGGCGTTCAAAAAGGCCCCTCATGATCTTGAATCTGTCGACGATTCCTTTTGAAAATCGCCTCCGGGCTCGGCGGCCCGGGAGCTCGAAACCGCGACTCGTGTCAGCCGGGAATCCGATTTTCGGATCGATGCGCCAGGGCAATTCCAAGAAAGCGAAGCGCGGCTAGCGGCAAGGGGCCAGATAGGTGATTGGCCTGCCGTAACGGTCGTGCATCGGCCGGCCGTGGCTGTCGAGGCGCTGAAAGCGGCATTCGCCCGGCGCGGTTCCGGCACCTATCATCGCGCCGGCGACGCCGCCGATGGCCGCGCCTGCCAAGGTTGACCCGGTGTTGCCCCCGATCGCCTGGCCGACCAGCGCGCCACCGGCGGCACCGATGGCGCCGCCGCCGAGCGCGCGTTCCTGTGGCGTGTTGCAGGCCGTCGAGGCAAGTGCGACGAGGGAAAGAACTGCTGCCGTAACCGCCAATCGCGTCATGAAATCATCTCCTTAAACGCTCGTGTGGGCGGCCGCCGGCTTAGCTGCCGCTACCTGCCGGAGACGTAGGAAACTCCGGGCCGCACGAAGCTGCTTTCCGGCATCATTAGCCGGTCCCGCGGGCGAAGTGATTAGCAAGGAATCCCAAAGCTATGCTTTGCGCCCCATTTGCGGCTGCGGCTTCGGTCCCGAAGGCGGCATGGAGTGGGCGCTTTTCCATCCGGCGCTTGTCAGGCCAAGCATAAGTCCGGTCGATACGGACGGCCTCTTCGTAGCCTCCCCAGCCAGAGCCGTCCAATCACTGGTCCAGCGCGAAGCTGGCTTGACTCTATGTGATTTGGAGTTTGATATATCAAACGTCAGATTTCAGATTTTGAGAATACCGGGACCACCTCGCGCATGACCTTGCATCAGAGTTCGCACCATCCCCTCCTCGGACAGTTGGCCGATCCGTCGCTGTTGCGGCAGCAGGCCTATATCGACGGCCAATGGGTCGATGCCGACGGCAAGGTGACGATCGCGGTGACCGATCCGGCCACCGATGCCGTCCTCGGCACGATCCCCGACATGGGCGCTGCCGAAACCCGCAGGGCCATCGCGGCGGCCGACCGGGTCCGCAAGGAATGGGCAGCCCTTGCCGCACGCGAGCGGTCCGCAATCCTGCGCCGCTGGTTCGAGCTGATGCTCGACAACGCCGAGGACCTGGCTCGAATCATGACGGCCGAGCAGGGCAAGCCACTCTCCGAAAGCCGTGGTGAGATTCGCTACGCGGCGTCCTTCGTCGAGTGGTATGCCGAAGAGGCCAAGCGCGTCTATGGCGACCTCATCCCGGCGCCCAAGGCGCAGTCGCGCATCATGGTGATGAAGCAGCCAGTCGGGGTGGTGGCCGCGGTCACGCCGTGGAATTTCCCCAGCGCGATGATCACCCGCAAATGTGCGCCTGCGCTCGCCGCCGGCTGTACCGTCGTGATCAAGCCCTCCGAGTTCACGCCCTATTCGGCGCTGGCCCTTGCCGAACTTGCCGCTCGCGCCGGAATTCCGGCCGGCGTGCTCAACATCGTCACCGGCGACGCCCAGGCGATTGGCGGCGAGATGACCGGCAATCCGATCGTGCGCAAGGTGAGCTTCACCGGCTCGACGCGCGTCGGCAAGCTCCTGATGCAGCAGTCCGGCGCCACCGTGAAGAAGGTGTCGATGGAGCTCGGCGGCAACGCGCCGGTCATCGTCTTTGCCGACGCCGACCTCGATGTCGCCGTGCACAACGTCATGGCCTCGAAGTTCCGCAACACCGGCCAAACCTGCATCTGCGCCAACCGCATCTATGTCGAGGACGCCATCCATGACGCCTTCATTGCCCGCTTCAAGGCGGCGGTCGAGGCGCTCAAGGTCGGCAATGGTTTCGAAGACGGGGTCGAGCAGGGGCCGCTGATCAACCCGGCGGCGCTGACCAAGGTCGAGAGTCACATCGCCGATGCCGTCGCGAGGGGCGGCAAGGTCGCCACCGGCGGCAAGGCGCATAGGCTCGGCGGCACCTTCTTCGAGCCGACCATCCTGACCGATGTCGACGACACCATGCTGTTCACCAAGGAAGAGACCTTTGGACCGGTGGCGCCGGTGTTCCGCTTCACCGACGAGGACGAGGTGATCGCTGCCGCCAACGCCACCTCGGCGGGGCTGGCCGCCTACATCTTCACCCGCGACCTCGACCGCATGTGGCGCGTCACCGAGGCGCTCGAGACGGGTATGGTCGGCGTCAACGAAGGCCTGATCTCCAACGAAGTGGCGCCGTTCGGCGGCATCAAGGAATCCGGCGTTGGCCGGGAGGGCTCCAAATACGGAATCGAGGAGTTCCTGAACCTCAAATATGTCTGCCTGACGCAGAACCCGCGTCGGGCGGCCTCCTAGGCTTCCGGCGGGTCGAAGGCACGGCCCGCTGCGAAAACCACCATCGCCAAACAACACAAGAGAGGGAATAAGATGACGTTTTCCTGGAGGATTCAGGGCCACGCCCTGGGGTGCCTGACGGCACTCGCCATGGCCGGTGCGATGCTCGCGCCGGTCGAGGCGCAGGCCGGCAAGGTGCTCGACAATATCAAGCAGAAAGGCAACCTCACCTGCGGCGTCGGCCAGGCCGTTCCGGGCTTCTCGGCGCCGGCCGCCAATGGCGAGCTCGCCGGCATCGACATCGACTACTGCAAGGCGATGGCTGCCGCGATCCTCGGCGACGCCAGCAAGGTCACCTACCGCCAGACCTCGTATTCCGAGCGTTTCGTTTTGCTCGCCTCGGGCGAGATCGACGTGCTGGCCCATGACACGACGACCACGCTGAACCGTGAAGGCGCTCAGAAGGCCCGCTTCACCTTCCCGAACTACTTCGACGGCTACACCTTCATGGTGCCCAAGTCGCTCGGCGTCGAAAGCCCTGACCAGTTGGCCGATGCCACAGTCTGCATCCTGCAGGGCTCGACCTTCGAGGTGAACACCGAGAACTTCTTCAAGTCGCGCGGCCTCAAATACACCCCGCTGGTGCTCGGCACCTGGGAGCAGCTCGACGCGGCCTTCTTTGGCGGTCGTTGCGACGCCTTCGGCGGTAACTACGGCAACCTTGCCGGTTCGCGCGTCGCCCATGGCAATGTCGATGACTATGTCATCTTCCCGAACTTCCTGACCCTCGAGCCCTATGCGCCTTCGGTCTACGGCGACGACGAGGAACTCTTCGTGATCGCCCGCTGGGTGATGGCAGCGCTGATAGAGACCGAACGTCTCGGCGTCACCCAGGCGAATGTCCAGGACATGGTCGCCAAGTCGTCCGATCCGGAGATCCAGCAGCTTCTGGGCGCCAAGCCGGGCAACGGCAAGGATCTCGGCCTGTCGGAAGACTGGGTGGTCAAGATCGTCTCGGCCGTCGGCAACTACGGCGAAAGCTTCGAGCGCAATCTCGGCAAGGGCTCGCCGATGAAGCTCGACCGCGGTCTCAACGATCTGTGGACCAAGGGCGGCCTCATGTTCGCGGCGCCGTTGAGATGATCAGTCGGGAACGTCTCCATGGTGTGACGTTTGTTGTGGCAGCCACCGCCGTCGTGGCGTGGCTGTCATACAACTTCTCTGCCAATCTGGCCGCCAAGGGCATCGTCATCGACTTCGGCTTCCTGCGCGAGGCAACGTCGTTCCCGATCGGCGAGTCGATCATCGCCTACAGCTCCGGCGACACCTATCTCAGGGCGTTGACTGCCGGGCTGCTCAATACCATCAGGCTGGCGCTCGCCAGCATCGTTTTGGCTTCCGTGTTCGGTGTGCTCGTCGGTCTGGCTGCCCGCATCGGCCATCCCCTGCTGACGCGGCTTGCCAAGGCCTATGTCGAATTTACCCGCAATGTGCCGCTGCTGCTGATCCTCGTGGTCTGCGCCACTGCCGTGCGCGCCCTGCCGAACCCGCGCCAAGCCTGGGCGCCGGTGGATGGCGTGATGCTTTCCAGCCGTGGCCTCTACATGCCGTTGCCCGTCTTCGCCGACGGCATGGCCTTGGCCATTGCAGCACTGGGGCTGGTCGTTGCGTCCTGGAGCGTCTGGTATCTGGCGCTGCGCAGCAAGAATGAGACCGGCATCTTCCCTGTTCTCGGCAAGCTTGGTCTGGCCGGCTGCGGCGCGGCGTTCATTGCGCTGTGCTTCTGGGCCGTCGCCATGACGACGCTCGACCGTCCGGCCCTTGTCGGCTTCAATTTCCGCGGCGGCTGGAGCGTGACGCCTGAATATCTGGCGATGCTGTTCGGCCTTGCCTTCTACACCTCCGGCTTCATCGCCGAGATCGTCCGCGGCAGCCTGGCGGCACTTCCCAAGGGCCAGTCGGAGGCGGCGGCCTCGCTGGGGCTGGGGTCGTTCCTGACACTCTGGCTGGTGTTGGCGCCGCAGGCGCTGCGGCTGATGCTGCCGCCACTGGCCAACCAGTATCTCAACCTGATCAAGAACACGACGCTTGCCGTGCTGATCGGCTATCCCGACCTGGTCTCCGTCGGCAACACGGCGCTCAACCAGACCGGCCGGGCCATCGAGACCGTGACCATCTATCTCCTGATCTATCTGTCGCTCAGCCTTGTGACCTCTGTCGTCATCCGCAGGCTGGAACGGCGCGCCCAATTGGTGAAGCTATGAGTGATGTCGCCATCGCCACGGTCGCCCGTGATCGTCCGACCTTCAAGGCTCGCCTGAGCCCCTATTTCAAGCCGTGGCCGCATGCCGCCATCACCGTGCTCGGTGTGCTGCTGCTCGGTTATGCGGCCCTGACGCTGCTCCGCTGGGCGGTGCTGGACGCCACCTTCGGCACCGCGACGCCCGACGAGTGCCGCGCCGCCGGCGGGGCGTGCTGGGCGATGCTGACCGAGCGCTACCACATCATTTTGTTCGGCAGCTATCCGGCCGGCGAGTACTGGCGTCCGGCGCTCGCCGTGGCTCTCGTCCTTTCCGTGCTGATTGCCAGCGGCTTCAGGCAGCTGTGGAAGCCGGCGCTCCTGTTCGCCTGGATCGCGGTGATGGTGGCGAGCCTTGTGCTGATGGCTGGCGGGGTGTTTGGCCTTGCCCCCGTTTCGACCAGCCGCTGGGGCGGCCTGCCGCTGACGGTCGGCCTGTCTGCCTTCGGCATCGTACTGGCGCTGCCGCTGTCGGTGCTGCTGGCGCTCGGGCGCCGCTCCAAGAGCAAGGTGGTGAAGCGCTTCTGCGACGCCTATGTCGAGGTCGTGCGCGGCTTGCCGCTGCTGGCTGTCCTGTTCGTCGCCTCGACGATGCTGCCGCTGCTGTTGCCTGGCGGCAGCATGATTGACACGATCCTGCGCGCCCAGATCGCCCTGATCCTGTTCCAGGCGGCCTATCTGGCCGAGGCGATCCGCTCCGGTCTTGAGGCGGTTCCGAGGGGGCAGACGGAAGCTGCGCAGAGCCTCGGCCTGCCGGATGGGCTGGTGTCGCGGCTGGTGGTTTTGCCGCAGGCGTTCCGAATCGCCCTGCCGGCGATCATCAACACCTTCATCGAGTCGATCAAGGACACCACGCTGATCAGCGTCATCGGCCTGATCGACGTGCTGGGTGGCGCACGCGGGGCTATTGCAGATGGCACCTGGATGGGCTTTTACCGTGAAGCATATCTGGCCGTCGGTCTCGCCTTCTTCGTGTTCTGCTATATCCTGTCGCTCCACTCGCGGCGGCTCGAGCAGGAATTTGCCAATGAACGCAGGTAACCGGCTCATGTCTTCAGCAGGAACGCCCAATGCTCGATGAACGCAGGCAGGTCTATAAATCTCTGGTTCAGGACACCCTGAACGAGCAGATCTACAGGCAGATCAAGGAAAAGCTGATCACCGGCGAGTTCCGTCCCGGCGACAGGCTGGTGCTACGCAAGCTGTCGGCGACACTGGGAACCAGCCCGGTACCGGTGCGCGATGCGCTGCAGAAGCTGGAGAGCATCGGCGCGCTGAGGTTGGAGCGGACCTTCTACGTGCCCAATCTGACGCCGGGCGAACTGGCCGAGATCCGCGACATCCGCGTGGCGCTCGAAGGCCTTTCCGCCGAGCGCGCCGCCGAGCATTCGTCTCCCGAGACGATGGTGCCGCTGACAAGCCACTTCAACGCCCTAGCCAAGGCGGCGAGCAATAATGACGCAAGCCTGTTCCTGCGCGCCAACGCTCGCTTCCATCTCGAGATCGCGCGCATGGCGAACTCGCCGATCCTGTTCGACATGATCGAGCCGCTGTGGCTGCGCATGGGGCCGTCGGTGCGCATGGCCAAGGCGCAGCCCGGCCGCCTCAAGGAGGCCATCCCGCCCCATGAGGAGGCGCTGCACGCCATTGCCGCGCATGACGGTGCAACCGCCAGGGCGGCAGTGCTTCAGGACATAGTCGGGTGCTTCGGCATCCTGGCCAACACTGGCGACGACCAGCCATGAGAACGCCGCCCGACTAACCGCCAACCCGGGCGATCCACAAAAGTTCATCGACCCGACCGCCTTCAGCACAGAGGGCGGCGATCCTGACGTGCGCCCTGCGGCAAGCCGCCAACGGGCCGAAAACAACCGGAGGTAACTTCATGTCCAGACCGAATTCCACCGCCACCCGCGACATCGCCCACCAACTCCACCCTTACACCAACGCCGTCCGCCATGCCGAGATCGGCCCGATCGTGATGGATCGCGGCGAGGGCATCTATGTCTTCGACGATCAGGGCAATCGCTACATCGAGGGCTTGGCAGGCCTGTGGAGCGTGGCTGTCGGCTTCGGCGAGAAGCGCCTGGTGGCGGCGGCGACGAAACAGCTCGACAAGCTGCCCTACTACCACACATTCGCCCACAAGTCGCACATGCCCTCGATCGAGCTCGCCGAGAAGCTCGCCGAGATGGCGCCCGAAGGCCTGTCGCATGTCTTCTTCACCAATTCAGGCTCGGAAGCCAATGACACCATCGTCAAGCTGGTCTGGTACTACAACAACGCGCTCGGCCGCCCGGCGAAGAAGAAGTTCCTGGCGCGCACCCAGGGCTATCATGGCGTCACCGTTGCCGCCGCCAGCCTGACCGGCCTGCCCAACAACCATCGCGACTTCGACCTGCCGGCGATCCCGGTCCGCCACCTGACCTGCCCCCATTTCTACCGCTTCGGCAAGCCGGGCGAGACAGAGGCGCAGTTCGTCGAGCGACTGGCTGCCGAGCTGGAAGCGGTGATTGCCGAAGAGGGCGCCGACACCATCGCCGCCTTCATCGGCGAGCCGCTGATGTCGGCAGGCGGCGTCATCCCAGCACCTGAAGGCTATTGGCAGAAGGTACAGGACATTTGCCGCCGCAACGATATCCTCGTCGTCGCCGACGAGGTCATCACCGGCTTCGGCCGCCTCGGCACGACCTTCGGCTCCGACTACTACGGCATCAAGCCGGACCTGATGACGCTGTCGAAGCAGATCACCTCGTCCTACCAGCCGCTGGCCGCCGTGATGATCTCGGACAACATCTTCAAGGCGGTAGCCGACAACAGCGGCAAGATCGGCACCTTCGGCCACGGCTACACTGCAACCGGCCACCCCGTCGCCACCGCCGTTGCCCTGGAAAATCTGGCGATCATCGAAGAGCGCAAGCTGGTCGAGAACGCCGCCGCCATGGGAGAAATCCTGCAGAAGCGGCTTGGCGCGCTTGCCGCGCACCCGCTGGTGGGCGAGGTGCGTGGCGCCGGCCTGATCGCCGGCGTCGAGCTGGTGGCCGACAAGGCCACCAAGGCGCGCTTCGAGGTGCCGGGCAAGGTAGGCGCCTATGTCTTCGCCAGGGCCCACCATCACGGCCTGATCGTCCGCAACATCCTGGACACGCTCGCCTTCTGCCCGCCGCTGATCATCACCGAAGAGCAGATCGAGACAATGGTGCAGGCGTTCGAGCGGACCCTGGACGATACCGCCGAGTGGATCGCCGCCGGCCAGCCGGCCTACTGAGGCGGCATGCCCGCATGACTTCGCCGATGCCGGCACCAAGCCGGCATCGGCCCCGCGCCCGGTACATGAACAGAGTGAGGAGGTTCTGATGGCGGCTGAGAATACGGTGAGGGCCGACGATCTCGAGGTCGATCGCGCCAAGATGCATATCTCGACGACGGATGTCGCCATCGACATCGTCGGCATGCACAAGTGGTATGGCGAGTTCAACGTTCTGAAGGACATCAACCTCAAGGTCATGCGCGGCGAGCGCATCGTCGTCTGCGGCCCGTCGGGCTCGGGCAAGTCGACCATGATCCGCTGCATCAACCGGCTGGAAGAGCACCAGAAGGGCAAGATCATCGTCGACGGCAAGGAACTGACCAACGATCTCAAGAAGATCGACGAGGTCCGCCGTGAAGTCGGCATGGTGTTCCAGCACTTCAACCTGTTCCCGCATCTGACGATCCTGGAGAACTGCACGCTGGCGCCGATCTGGGTGCGCAAGACGCCGAAGAAGCAGGCCGAGGAGCAGGCGATGCACTTCCTGCGCCGGGTCAAGATCCCCGAGCAGGCCAACAAATATCCCGGCCAGCTGTCGGGCGGCCAGCAGCAGCGCGTGGCGATCGCACGCTCGCTGTGCATGAACCCGCGCATCATGCTGTTCGACGAGCCGACCTCGGCGCTCGACCCGGAGATGATCAAGGAAGTGCTGGAGACCATGGTGGGCCTCGCCGAAGAGGGCATGACCATGCTGTGCGTCACCCACGAGATGGGCTTTGCCCGCAAGGTCGCCAACCGGGTGATCTTCATGGATCAGGGCCAGATCGTCGAGGAGAACACCCCGGCCGAGTTCTTCGACCATCCGCGCCACGAGCGCACAAAACTCTTCCTCAGCCAGATCCTGCATTAGGCGACACCAACCATGAGCGACAAGACCCTGAGAATCGCCGTCATCGCTGGCGACGGCATCGGCAAGGAAGTCGTGCCAGAAGGCCTGCGGGTGCTCGAGGCAGCGGCGTCGAAATTCAAGATCGACATCGGCTTCGATGTCTTCGACTTCGCCTCCTGCGACTACTACCTCAAGCACGGCACTATGCTGCCCGAGGACTGGAAGGCCCGGATCGGCGGCCATGACGCCATCTTCTTCGGCGCCGTCGGCTGGCCCAACACGGTGCCGGACCATGTTTCGCTGTGGGGCTCGCTGCTGCAGTTCCGGCGCGAGTTCGACCAGTATGTCAATTTGCGGCCGGTGCGGCTGATGCCTGGCGTCAGCTCGCCGCTGGCTGGCCGCAAGCCCGGCGACATCGACTTCTACATCGTGCGCGAAAACACGGAGGGCGAATATTCGTCGATCGGTGGCCGCATGTATCCCGGCACCGAGCGTGAGGTCGTCATCCAGGAAACGGTGATGAGCCGCATCGGTGTCGACCGCATCCTGCGCTATGCCTTCGACCTGGCCAAGCGCCGCGACGCCAGGCACCTGACCTCGGCGACCAAGTCGAACGGCATCTCGATCACCATGCCCTACTGGGACGAGCGCGTGGAAGAGATGGCAAGGCACTATCCCGACGTGCGCTGGGACAAGTATCACATCGACATCCTCGCCGCCCAGTTCGTGCTCAATCCCGACCGCTTCGACGTGGTGGTGGCATCGAACCTGTTCGGCGACATTCTCTCCGACCTGGGCCCGGCCTGCACTGGCACGATCGGCATAGCGCCTTCCGGCAACATCAACCCGGAGCGCAAATTCCCGTCGCTGTTCGAGCCGGTGCATGGCTCGGCGCCCGATATAGCCGGCAAAGGCATCGCCAATCCTGTCGGCCAGATCTGGACGGGCGCGATGATGCTCGAGCATCTCGGCCACCGCGATGCGGCCGATGCCATCGTCAGGGCCATCGAGGAGGTTCTCGCCAACGAGGCACTGCGCACCCGTGACCTCGGCGGCAAGGCAGACACCACAACCTGCGGCAAGGCAATTGCCGACGCCGTGTCGGGTTGAGCCACCAGACCAGCCGATAAACTCTCCGCGGAGCGCTGTCGCTTCGCGGAGAGGGATCACTTGGCCAGATTGAAGATATCAGTTTTGGGCGGAAGCCTTGACGCCGGTCAGCTCCAGGCTGGTCACCACGTCCCAGACGATTTCCTGCATACGCCTTGCAAGTTCGGCCGACGGCGCCTGTGCCGGCGTGCCGTCGGCGCGCAGAAGTTCGTGCGGCAGGCCCACAGGGCTCCTAGCATAGAGCACCGCATAATGGGTAAGCGCGACCAGATAGAGACCGAGGTCGCTGGCATGGATCTGGTCCTGCGTGCCATCGGCGGCGATCGCGAAGAGCCCTTGCCGATTCCGCAGGCCGCCAATGCCCTCCGGGCTCGCTTCCACTTCCGCGACGAGCCGGGCCATCACCTGGCCTGCCGGGATGAGATAGATGGGGCGTCCGGTGGCGCGCACCGAAGGCCAGAGCAGTGCGGCTTCCCACAGGTCTTTCAAGTCAGTCGGAAAACGCTTCAGCCAGTCCTTGGGTGCATCGAGCGCATGCCAGGTCTCGTAGAGATAGACCTTGATGTCGGGATTGCCGGCAAAAGCCGCCTCGGCCCATTTCGGTGCATAGCGAACGCTGTCGTGGTAGCGGATGGCATCGCGCAGATCGACCATCTCGGTCATGACGAACGCGTCGTATTCGCCGCTGGCCAATGCGGCCCGCGCATCCCGGTAGCGCGGGGTTGCGTTCTCCTTGGCAAAGCCGGCGATTCTTGTTTGCAGCTCCCAGTGGTCGCGCAGGGAGGTACCCCATCCGAGCTGCAGTTCATAACGATGGCCCGGGCCGGCAAGCTGCGCCAGCATGGCTGGCATGTCGCGGCCGACGAGACTGTGTCCGAGATGGAAAACCCGCTCCCCTCCGGAGGGAGGCTGGACCGGCTTGGCGTAGAGCGCCAGGAGATCGGGGTCGGGTGCGCTCGTGCCCTGTTTCAGGGATGGAAGAGCCACGCGAACTCCAAGGGCCACGGCAGCGACCAAGGCCCCGGCGGCAAGCAGGATGCCGCGCTTTCCCGCATTGAATATGGGCTTCTTCATCGCCAGACCGACAATTTCGATTGAACTTGCAGCCTTCGAGTTGTCTTCAAGCCTGTCTTACACAGCATGACCGGAAACAAATCGACATCAGGCCTTTCAGATCGGCTGAAGCTCAGCGGCGGCAGACTTGCAGGTTTCATATGGCGAAGCTCGAACAGCACGATTTTCTTCGATGAGGTCGCCTGCTATTTTAGAGTAACCTGCATGCCATTCATAGGACGGAAAAGGCTGCGGATTGGCGGGCAACCGGCCGATAGTCCGCAACCCTATGTTACTCCGGCTTCACATGGCGCGGGAAAGCCTGGGCTTCGGGGGCGTTGGCCCAGCTTTGCAGCGTCTGGCCGCCGTCGATCAGCCAGTCTACGCCGGTGATGTGGCGCGCTTCGTTCGAGGCGAGGAAGGCGACTGCTGCGGCCACGTCCTCGGGCTGGCCGATGCGGCGCAGCGGGATGCGGTCGGCAAAGCGCTGGATGCCCTGGAGGTAGCCGGCACGATCGGCGGCAGGCACGCCCAGCGTCGTTTCGATGACGCCGGGGCAGATGGCGTTGACGCGGATGCCCCAAGGCGCGGCGTCGAGGGCGGCGACCCGGGTGAGGCCGACAACGCCGTGCTTGGTCGAGGCATAGCCGGCCCCACCCGCAAGCACGTCCCAGCCGGCCATCGACGAGCCCATGTTGACGATCGAGCCTTCGATGCCCTGGTCGATCATTGCCTTCACGGAGGCCTTGAGCACCAGGAACATGCTGCGCAGGTTGATGCGCACGATCCGGTCCCAGTCCTCGACAGGCAGTTCGTGGACGGGTGCGACCTTGCCGGAGATGCCGGCGTTGTTGAACACCGCATCAAGGCTGCCGAAGGCGGCGACGGTCTTTGCCACTGCGTCATTGGCCTGTGTTTCGTCGGCGACGTCGGCGGTGATGGCAAGCGCGCGGTCGTCAAGGGCGGAAGCGACCTCCATGGCCCGGGCAGCGTCGAGATCGACGACCGCAACCTTTGCGCCTTCCTCCGCAAAACGGCGCACCGCTGCACTGCCGATGGCGCCGCCGCCGCCGGTGACCAGAACAACCTTGTTGTCGAAGCGCTTCATCGTCGTCTCCTGCTATTTGCCGTATGAGCGCCAGCTGTGGCGCGGCTTGAAACCGAGCGTTTCGCGGGCGTGGACATTGTCGATAACCGCGTCATGGCCGGTGAGCGGCCGCTTGAGCGGCGTGTTCGGGAAGGCGTGGAGGACCAGATCGGCGGTCGGCTCTTCCGAATAGGTGTCGGCTGCGCTGAGGAAGGTGCGCAAATGGCCTTCGCCGGTCCAGGTGAGTGCTTTGATGAAGGCCTCGGCGGCGTCGCGGGCGTCGAGATAGGCCCAGAGGTCGCGAGCCGAATCGGCAAGCTCGCGGCGGGGTCCGATGCTGCCAAAGAAGCTTTGCGGTGTCTGGATCCACGGCATGCGCAGGCTGATGGCCGAAAACGCGCCGCGCCGCACGGCAGCTTCCACGATCTCCTCACCCAGCCATTTCGACAGGCCGTAGGCGTCCTGCGCGCCGATGGGATGATCCTGGTCGACTGGCAAGTAGGTGGGAGCGACGAAATTCTCGGCGAAGGGATAGCCGAGCACGCTGAAGGACGAGGCGTAGACAAGGCGGGTGGCGCGCGACAGCGCCGCTGCCTCGATGACGTTGTAGGCAATCGCCATGTTGGTGCGGAACACCTCGGCCGGCGCCTTGCCCAGCGGACGCGGAATGGCGGCGATATGGACCACCGCATCGCAGTCGCGGATCAACTGCAGGGTCAGCCCGAGATCGGTGAGGTCGGCGCTGACATGTGCCCAACTGCCCGATGCCGGCGGTATGGCGTCGATTCCGAGCACCTCGTGGCCGGCGTCCACCATGGCCCCGGCGACATGGCTGCCGAGCAGTCCGCTCGATCCGGTGACGACGATTTTCATCAGGGGCTCCTCTCGTCTGGCCGTGAATATTGTTTGTAGTCAAACAATCGGACACCGCAATCCGGCCCGCTTGTCAAGGTGTTGTTGGCGCCGTCGAGGCCCGTCAGCTTGATGCGCTTTGGCCTGCCGCCGCAACCGCCGCTGGGTGGGATCATCGGACGTCGCGCCATCTGCCGAGCCTGTCGTTTGGCGCGATAGTCGCTGGTCCGATCCGCTATCAGGCTCTAACGTCTTGTTCGCGAATGATCTTCTCCGAAAATAGCGGTTCCAGCGCCCGAGAATCGTGCTCTACTGTGACAAGTTGCTGCCAGAGGATTGACTTGGACGTCGCCACGGTTTTTTGTATGACCACCAACAATCGGCAATCTGCCGGGGAGGTAGGATCATGACATTGGACAGCTTCTCGTCGCACAGGCAGGACGGCGGCATCGCGCTCGACCCCAAGCGGGCGGCCGTCATCGTCGTCGACATGGTCAACGACTTTTGCAAGCCCGGCGGGGCAATGGTGCTGCCCGGATACGAGACGCTGGTCGCACCGCAGCTCGCCGTCATCGAGGCTGCCCGCGCTGCTGGCGCACCGGTCATCTGGGTGCACGATGCGCACCGCCGCAACATGCGCCGCGACCGCGAATGGGTGAAGCGCACGCCGCATTGCGTCGAAGGCACCTGGGGTGTCGAGATCATTGATGACCTCGGCGCCCGCGACGACGAGATTCACGTCATCAAGCGGCGCTACTCGTCCTTCTTCCAGACCGACCTCGACATGACGCTGAAGGACATGATGGTCGACCAGTTGATCGTCTTCGGCGTGGTCACCAACATCTGCGTGCGCTCCACCGTGCATGACGCCTTCTTCAACGGCTACGAGGTCGTGGTGCCGGCTGACTGCTGTGCCGCCACCGGCCCGCGCGAGCAGGAAAGCACGCTTTACGACATCTCGACCCATTTCGGCGTGGTCAGCGATGCTGCCGCTGTGGTGAAGGCGTTCCGCGAAGGCGCCTATGTCGAGAACACAAGCATCGCCGCGTGACCGGGCCGCAAGCCAGGGTCCGGGGTTTCAAGCCTGGAGTTGAAAGCACGCCGTGACAACCCTCGACGAAGCCCAGAAGTCCAAGATCAAGTCGAGCGGCGACGAGCCGCTGAGCCGCGAGGAAGCGATGGCGCTCTATGCCGATACCGGCTACGACCTTGACGTCCACCCCGCTCACGTCGTGCGCCGCGCCCACCAGCGCGCCACCTTGTGCTTCCAGCAGGTGATGGCCGGCGAGGACCTGTCGCCGACGCAGTTCGCCGCACTGGCCACCGTGCTGCGCCATGGCGAGGTGTCGCAGAACCATCTCGGCCGCATGACGGCGATGGATCCCTCGACCATCAGCCTGGTGGTGCGCAAGCTGCTGAAGCAGGGGCTGATCAAGCGCAGCCCCTCGCAGACTGACCAGCGGCTGGCGATCATCGCCCTGACCGACGAGGGCGTGCGCTACACGCTGGAGCGACTCGAGCGCAGCGTCGAGGTCGGCCAGCGCCTTCTGTCGCCGCTGTCGGCGGCCGAACAGGTGACCCTGCTCAGGCTGCTCCAGCGCATCAGCGGCGACGAACCCGGCGCCGAAGGCAAATGACCGGCTAGCACACCGAAACACCCCCTCCGAAGCGCGCGTTTTTGCCGGCCGGCGGCCGGAGCGCCTGCTTCATGCCCGAGACTACGCAAGGAACGCACGCGATGGCGCATGACCCGCAAACCAAGGATGCCAAGGGAAAACTGGTCATCCGCAATATCGGCCTGCTGCTGAGTGGCGATATCGCCCGGCCGATCCTCGATGCCGATGCGATCGTGGTTCTGGATGGCCGCATCGCAGCCGTCGGCAAGGCTGTAGATCTCGACCTCGCCAATGCCGACAGTGTCATCGACGCGCAGGGCTGTGTCGTCACACCTGGTCTCATCGACAACCATGTCCACACGGTCGCCGGCGACTGGACGCCGCGCCAGAACCAGATCGGCTGGATCGATTCGACGCTGCATGGCGGCGTCACCACCATCATCTCCGCCGGCGAGGCGCATTACCCCGGCCGTCCCAAGGATATTGTGGGCATCAAGGCGCTCGCCATCGCGGCCCAGCGCAGCTTCGCCAATTTCCGCCCCAGCGGCATGAAGATCATCGCCGGCGCGCCGGTGCTCGAGCCTGAAATGACCGAGGACGATTTCCGCGAACTCGCCGAGGCCGGCGTTACGCTGATCGGCGAAGTCGGGCTCGGTGGGGTCAAGGACGGCCCCACCGGTCGCCGGATGATCGCCTGGGCGCGCAAATATGGAATGACCTCGATGACCCATACCGGCGGCCCGTCGATCCCGGGTTCAGGCCGCATCGGCGCCGACGTCGTGCTCGAGGTAGATGCCGACGTGGTGGCGCACATCAATGGCGGCCCGACGGCGTTGCCCGACGATGAGATTCGCCGCATCTGCGAGGAAAGTCCGCGCGGCCTCGAAATCGTTCACAACGGCAACCTGCGCACCGGCCTATTCGTGCTCGGCATCGCCAAGCAGCGCGACATCCTCGACCGCGTCATCCTCGGTACCGACGGCCCGGCCGGCTCGGGCGTGCAGCCGCTCGGCATCCTCAGGACCATCTGTCATCTCGCTTCGCTCGGCGACGTGCCGACCGAAGTCGCCTTCTGCTTCGCCACCGGCAACACGGCACGTGTGCGCAATCTCGACGATCGCGGCCTCATCGAGGCCGGCCGTGCAGCCGACCTGGTGTTCATGGACCAGGCGGCCGGCGGCATCGGCAAGGATTTCCTCGAGAGCCTTGCGCTCGGCAACCTGCCCGGCATCGGCATGATCATGGTCGACGGCATCGTCCGCACCGCCCGCAGCCGCAACACTCCGCCGGCGATTCGCGTGCCCGAGATCGTCGCGTCCTGATTTGGCCGCGGCGACGCCGCAAAACCCGGCTGCAAGCGCCGATCGCGATATTCGCGACGGCGTACATACTGCCTGTTTCGCTGGAGACCGGCACAGGATAGACTTTGCCGCGTGGGCACCGTCCTGCTGATTCAAACAACAAAGCGCATCAAATCTGCCGGCACCGTCCGGAGAGTGATCGCGACTTTGCAATCAGAGGCTCTGCGATGAACGATATCGCCGATCACGGTGTCCGGTTCGGACGAATTGCCGCCATGCTGCCCGTAAAGGACATGGGCAAGGCCCATGACTTTTACACCAAGGTTCTCGGCTTCACGAAAATCTTCGAAAACGGAAGTCCCGTCGGCTTCATGATCCTGAAGCGCGACCAGGGTGAGTTGCATCTGACGCTGCAGCCCGGCCACAAGGCCGCGCATTTCAATGTTGCCCACCTGATGGTGGACGATGTCGATGCCCTGCATGCGGTTTGCAAGGAACATGGGCTGAGGATCATCAAGGGCCTTCAGGACAAGGACTATGGCCTGCGAGCGTTCGTATTCGAGGACCCGGATGGAAACCGTATCGACGTAGGCCAGGCGATCTAGAGCCTGCCTCGGAAGCCGGGCGGACTGTGTCCGTCCGGCTTTTTGCCCATTGGAACTCTGCCTATTGGAACAGGGGGCCTCAGTTCACGCCGTCGATGCCGACGACCTTGTCCTTGGTCAGGCCGCCGACGCGTGGATGGGGGCGACCCGAATCGGTGACGGCGATCGCCACCACGATCTCGTTGTCGCGCGGAGCGTCGGGGATGCGCACTTCCATACCGTCGAAGTGGCTGCGGACCTTGGCGGCGTCCTTGTGGCCCAATGGAATGTCGAGCGCTATGCCCATGCCGCCGCGCTTCTTGGATGACGGAATAAGCGCCGCACCCTTGCCGAGGATGGTGCGGAACGGCGCGCCGAGCTTCGGATGTAAGATCGCTGCCGCATGCTCCAGCTCGCCCTCGGCGCCGACGGCCGCCGCCTTGCCGAAGCTCTCGACCTGGTCGCCCGGAATGCCGAGTGCTGCGACGGCGCGGCGCGGCAGGATGTCGCCCAGCTCCTCGCCGATCGCCATGAGTTCCGCGAGATCGTCGGCATATTTGCCGGCATAGGGGTTGGTGATGACGGCAACGGCTGCGGCCCGCCTGGTCGGCGGATCGACCGGCTTGCCGCCTTCGTCGCGGACCTCCTCAACGACGGTGATGATTCGGCGGATCAGGGCGCTCATCGCAGTCCGTCCTCGCCTTTGATGTCCTTGGCGTCGAGGCCGCCGGCGCGGGCATGCACGCGCGCGCCTGTCGTCATGGCCAGCACCAGCACCAGCTCGTTGGCGCGCGGCGCGTCGTTGATGCCGACTTCGATGGCGTCGAAATGGCTGCGGACATAGGAGGCGTTGACGTGGGTGACCGGGATGTCGATGCGGGCGCCGGGACCGCCGACCTTCTTGCTCGACGGTACGATGGCCTTGGCGCCGCCGAGGGCTTCGCGCATAGCGTAGCCGCCGGGATTGTGCCACAGCGCGCCGTGTTCGAGCTCGCCGCCGCCGCCGACGATCGAGCCCTTGCCATAGCCTTCGATGGCAGAGGCATCGCCGCCGAGCGCGGCAAGCAGCTTGGTGGCCATCTCGACGCCGAGCGGCTTCAGATCTTCCATGAAGGGCTGGATGTCCTCGACATAGCGGCCGGCATAGGGGTTGGCGACCACCGCCATCACCGTGCCGCGCTTCACCGGTTCGGCCCGCACCGGCCCGCCCTCATGAAAAATTTCCTCGACCTGTACGACCAACTTCCTGACGACAACGTCCGGCATCGACTGCTCCATTCCGGTGGGCTGAAAACTTGTTAGAGTATCAACAATTATCCATCCGCCGTTTTTGTCAAGCAGGATGCGTGAAACCGCCGCCGCGGCGATTGTTCACAGCGATTTCGGACGTTCGCTGGCCGATTGACAGTTCGTTGGACCGCCCATAAAGTCATATGACCACCAACAAGTTTTGGGCGTCGAGGAGAGAGGCCCTTTGCTGGTGATGCTTCACATCGGGGAGTTGAGATGAAGAGCGTATTCCGTAAATGCATTATCGCCGGCGCGGCCCTTGCTGCTTCGCTCGGCTCGGCCGCAGCCCAGGACAAGGTGTCCGTGGCGGCGATCTCCGGCTACTTCGCGCAGGGCTTCGGCATTTCGATCGTCAACGGCCTCAACAAGGCCAAGGACGAGTTCGGCATCGATCTCAAGCTCGTCGACACCGGCAACCGCGCGCTCGATTATGAAGAGCAGTTCGCCAACCTCGCCAAGGGCGGCCAGTACGACCTGATCTTCGTCATGGGCTGGGAACTGGTCGATGCGCTGACCAAGGCCAGCGAAGCCTATCCGAACCAGCGCTTCGTCTTCATCGATGGCGTGCTCGATTCGAAGAAGATCGTCTACGCCAACTTCGCTGAGGAGCAGGGTTCCTTCGTTGCCGGCGCGCTCGCCGGCATGGTCGAGAACCAGGGCAGCGCCTTCGACAAGATCGGCGACGGCAAGGCCATCGGCTTCGTCGGCGGCCGCGACATCCCCGTCATCCGCAACTTCCTCGGCGGCTACGAGCAGGGCTCGAAATATGCCGCGCCTGAAGTCAAGGTGAACTCGGTCTTCGCCGGTACCTTCGACGATCCGGCGAAGGGCAGCGAGCTGGCGTTGGCGCTCTATGGCCAGGGCACAGATATCGTCTACAACGTCGCCGGCCCGACGGGCGAAGGCGTGATGCAGGCGAGCGCCGCCGCCGACAAGTACTCGATCGGCGTCGACATCGACATGTGCAGCTCTGCCCCTGGCAACGTGCTCGCCTCGATGCTGAAGCGCGGCGACGTCGCCGTCTACAGCCTGATCAAGAGCGAAGTCGAAGGCAAGAAGGTCGAGGCAGGCAGCACCCACACCTTCGACCTCGCCTCTGGCGGCGTCGAGGTGAAGGTCTGCGACGACATCGCCATCCCGGACGAGGTGACCGCCAAGCTTGACGAGATCAAGAAGGGCATCACCGACGGCTCGATCAAGGTCGAGCGCCACAAGTAAGGCGCAGCCTTGATTCCGGAAGCCGGCCCCCCGGCTTCCGGAGCTAATCTTTTCCCAAAAATCAGGTAGAGATGGGTCGGCTCCCGCCAGTGCGGGGCGGATCGGACTCAAGCTGCGAGGCAATCGTGTCGGACACGTCGCCAGCCAGGACGGAAGATAAGGCAGCAACTGCCGAAACTGCCGTCGAATTGATCGGCATCACCAAGCGTTTCGGCGCCTTCGTCGCCAATGAAGACGTCAATCTTTCCGTCAGGCGCGGCGAGATCCACGCCATCATCGGCGAGAACGGCGCCGGCAAGACGACGCTGATGAACATCCTCTTCGGCCTGTTGCAGCCCGACGAAGGCAAGATCGTTCTCAACGGCAAGGAAACGGTCGTTGCCGACCCGGCCACCGCGATCGATGCCGGGCTCGGCATGGTGCACCAGCACTTCAAGCTGGTGCCGTCTCTATCGGTCGCCGAGAACGTGTTCCTTGGCATGGAAATCCGCCGCAACGGCCTGATCGACCACACCGCCCAGATCGAGAAGACGCGCGAGCTGTCCGAGCGCTTCGGCCTCAAGGTCGACCCGGAAGAGCGCGTGTCGCTGCTGTCGGTCGGCATCGAGCAGCGCATCGAAATCCTGAAGGTGCTGGCGCGGGGTGCCCGCACCATTATCCTCGACGAGCCGACAGCGGTGCTGACCCCGCAGGAGAGCCGCGAGCTGTTCCAGACGCTGCGCGGCTTCGTCGCCGGCGGCATGACGGTCATCTTCATCTCGCATCACCTCGAGGAGGTGATGGAAGTGTCTGACACGGTGACCGTGCTGCGCCATGGCAAGCATGTCGCAACCCGCCCGACGACAGAGCTGACCAAGGGCGACATGGTCCGCATGATGGTGGGCCGCGACGTCAGCTTCGATCGCCGTCCGCGCGAGAAGGTTTCAGGCGAGATCGTTCTCGACGTCAACAACCTCTGGGCTCGCGATGACCGCCGCCTGCCGGCGCTGCGCGATGCGAGCTTCACGGTTCGCGCCGGCGAGATTGTCGGCATCGCCGGTGTCGCCGGCAACGGCCAGACCGAGCTGGCGGAAGTGCTGTCCGGCCTGCGCCCGGCAAGCCATGGCTCGGCCAGGCTCAAAGGCAGCGAGCTCACCGATTTGTCGCCGGCCGAAATCCGCGATGCGGGCTTCGCTCATGTGCCCGGCGACCGGTTGGTGCGCGGCGTCGACGGCAGCGCCTCGATTTCGTCCAATCTTCTGATGGGCCGCCAGTCCAAGGCGCCGTGGAGCCGCAACGGCGTGCTCGACTGGCGCGCCGCCGCCAGCCGGGCGGTCGAGATGATCAAGCGCTTCGACATCCGTGCCCGCGGTCCCGAGGACACGGTCAAGCGGCTGTCGGGCGGCAACATCCAGAAGGTGGTGCTGGCGCGCGAATTCACCAATGAGGCGGACTTCCTGCTCATCGACCAGCCGACGCGCGGCGTCGACATCGGCGCGCAGGAATCCATTCACGACGAGATCATGCGCCAGCGTGCCGCCGGCCGCGCCGTGCTCGTCATTTCGGTGCAGCTCGACGAACTGCTCACTCTGGCCGACCGCATCCTGGTGATGTTCAACGGTCGCATCATGGGCGAGGTCGACGGCGACAGCGCCGACAGCGAAAGGATCGGCATGATGATGGCAGGCCTGGAAGTTGACGCCGCGACCGGCGAGGTGGCGGCATGAGCGACAGACTGCGCGCATTCTATGGCCAGATCATTGCCGTGGCGATTGCGCTTGCGCTCGGCGCGGTGATCATCGTGCTGATCGACGAAAGCCCGGTCAAGGTGCTCATGACGTTGCTCAAGGGTGCGTTCGGCGACCAGTCCAAGATCGCCGGCACGCTGTTGCAGACGACGCCGATCCTGATCTGCGGCATTGCCGCCTGCATCGGCCTGCGCGGCGGCATGTTCAATGTCGGCATCGAGGGCCAGCTTTTCCTCGGCGGTTTCGCCGCTGCCTGGGTCGGCTTCGCCCTGCCGCTGCCGGCCGGCCTGCATGTCGTGGTCGGCATGGCCGTGGCTGTGCTCGCAGGTGCCGCCTGGGTCGCGATCCCGGCCTATTTTCGCGCCCGCTATAACACCAACGAGGTGGTCTCGACCATCCTGTCGAACTACGTCGCTGTGCTGCTGACCTCCTATTTCACCATCTTCCTGTTCAAACGTCCCGGCGGCTGGTCGGAGACCCCGCCGATCCTGCCCACGGCCTACCTGCCCGAGCTGTTTTCCTTCTCGCGCCTCAACTGGGGCCTTGTCATCGGCCTGGCGCTGGCGCTCTTCGTCGCCTGGTTCTTCCGCTACACCGCCAAGGGTTACTCGATCTCGATGGTCGGCTCGGCGCCGAAATTCGCCGAATATGGCGGCATCGACGTCAAGCGCCAGGGCTTCCTCGTGCTGCTGGCCTCGGGCGCTGTCGGCGGCCTTGCCGGCGGCATTGAGACGCTCGGCGTCCACCACCGCTTCATGGAGGGTTTCGCGCCAGGCTTCGGCTTCGATGGCCTCATTGCGGCGCTGCTCGCCAACGGCTCACCCATCGGCACCATCGTGACCGCGCTGTTCTTCGGCGCCTTGCGCAGCGGTTCGCTGCTGCTTGAGACCGACACCAACGCATCGCGTGAAATCATCACCGTCATCCAGGCCCTGATTATCCTCAGTGTCTCGGCGCAGGTCTTGATGAAGCGCCGCGGCGACAGCACCGCAGGAGAGCGTCGATGGAAGTTCTAGGCAGCCTGTTCAACGTCGCGCTGTTGGTCGCGACGCTGCGGATGACGGCACCCATCCTGCTCGTCGCGCTCGGTGGATCGTTCACCACAAAGGCCGGCATCTTCAACATCGGACTCGAGGGCCAGATGCTGGTCGGCGCTTTCTTTGCCGTGCTCGGCTCGATCTGGTCGGGCTCGGCGCTGGTCGGCGTCGCCTGCGGCGTGGCGGCGGCGCTCGTCTTTGCCCTCGCATTTGCTGTGCTGGTAGTCAGCTTCCGCGCCAATGAGGTGGTCGTCGGACTGGCGCTTAACATCCTCGCCGGGGGCATGACCATTTCGCTGATGAAGGCGATCTTCGGCACGCGCGGCTCGATCGTCGGTCAGGGTATCGTCGGGCTGCCCAAGGTACAGATCCCCGGCGCCCGCGACCTGCTCGGCTCCTGGGCACCGCTGATCAACGGCTTCACGCCGATGGTCTATCTCGCCTTCATCGCGGTGCCGCTGCTGGTGGTGCTCTATAAGCGCACCCGTCTCGGCCTCTATATCCGCGTCGTCGGCGAAAAGCCCGAGGCAGCCGAAGCGTTGGGCATCTCCATCACCCGGGTGCGCTACACCGCCTCGCTGCTGTGCGGCCTGCTGGCCGGCCTTGCCGGTGCGCATCTGTCGCTCGGCTACATCACCATGTTCACCGAGAACATGTCGTCGGGACGCGGCTTCATGGCCGTTGCCATCCTGATCTTCTCGGCCGGCGATCCGCTCAAGGTGCTGGCGGGTTGCCTGCTGTTCGGTTTTGCCGACGCCTTCTCGCTGCGCCTCCAGACCTTCGGTTTCCCCTCCTACCTGATCCTGGCGGTGCCCTATCTGGTGGCGCTGGTGGCGCTGTTTGCGTTGTCCTACCGCAGCCGGCCGAAGATCATCCGCGAAACACTGGAGAGCATGAAGAAGCTGCTCTCCGTCGAGAACAAGCCGGCTGGGACCGGCACCAACTGACGCTGAAGGATCGCATCAAGACCATGGAACGCATTATCCTCGACGTGGATTCGGCTGGCGACGACATTCTCGCCGTGCTGTTTGCCGCGGCCAATCCGAACGTGAAGCTGGAGGCAGTGACCACCTGCACCGGTGCTGCCGGTCCCATCGAGCAGGTCACCAATGTCGTGCTCAACACGCTGTCGCTTGCCAATCGCGACGACATTCCTGTCTATGCCGGCGCTTGGCGGCCGATCGTCGGCCATTCCAAGGCGGCGATGGAAGCGCCTGTTCACTTCGAAAAGACGCTCACCGCCCGCTTCGGCGACCGCCTGAAGAAATTCAACCCGCCGGCTCCGACGCCAAGGCGCCAGGCGAACCCCGGCCACGCCGTCGATTTCATCATCAAGACCGTGATGGCCAGTCCGGGCGAGATCACGCTCGTCACCACCGGCCCGCTGACCAATGCGGCGATGGCGCTGCTGCAGGAGCCGAAGATCGCCGGTGCGCTGAAGCGCCTGATCGTGCTCGGCGGTACCTTCACCACTCCGGGCAACATCACGCCTGTGACCGAATACAACGTCTGGGCCGATCCCGAGGCGTCGCGCATCGTGCTCAACGCCGAGGTCGACAAGATCCTGGTGCCGCTCGACATCTGCGAGGACAACCGCGTCGCCACCTCCATGCTGACGCGTGACGACATTGCCGACATGCAGGCAAGGGCCGAGAACAATCCGGTTCTCGACATGATCGCCGACGTGTTCCCGATCTACATCGACATCTGGCGCGAATTCTTCGGTCTCGTCGGTTTCCCGCTCGACGACGTCATCACTGTCGCGCTGGCCTTCGACCCCGAACTCGCGACGCTGACCGAGCCGCTGTTCGTCGACGTGCTGATCGATGGCACCGTCTCGCGCGGCCAGACGGTCGCTTACCGCGGCTTCCAGATCCTGCCCGGCGGCGGCCCCAAGACCACGCGCATCGGCATCGACCTCGACGGTCGCCGCTTCCTCGACATGTTCAAAGAAACCATCGCGCGCTTCGACCTGGCGGCGGAGTGAAGAGTGACATCATGACAGCTACACCCATTCTCTTCGACTGCGATCCCGGCCACGACGACGCCATCGCACTCGTCATGGCGCATCGTTCGCCTGCCATCGATCTGCTCGGCGTCACCACCACCTGCGGCAATGCCGAGCTGGAGAAGACCACCACCAACGCCCTGCGCATCCTCGAATACATAGGCGCCGGCGACGTGCCGGTCGCGGCCGGCTGCCATCGCCCGCTGGCACGGCCGCTGGTGCTCGGCACCGCTGACGGCCCGAGCGGCCTCGAAGGCTCCCCTTATCTGCCGCAGGCGACCATCAAGCCTGTCGACCAGCATGCGGTCGACTTCCTTGCCGAGAAGCTGCTGGCATCGCCCGAGCCGCTGCTCGTCGTCGCCACCGGCCCGCTCTGCAACATCGGCCTCCTGATTCTCAAGCACCCCGAGGTGCTGCCCAAGATCAAGGAGCTGATCTGGATGGGCGGCGTGTTCTACCGCAAGAGCGAGATCATCACGCCGACCGAATTCAACGCCTTCTGCGACCCGGAGGCACTGAAGATCGTGCTCGATTCCGGCGTACCCATCCTAATGGTCGGCCTTGACGTCACCATGCAGGTGCTGGTCGAGGAAGAGCAGTATGCCGAGCTCGCCACCATCGACACGCCGCTGGGCAAGCTGGTCAACGACTGGCTACTGTTCTACGAGAAGCTGCACCGCAACTCGATGGGCGTCGGCGGCGCCATGCACGATCCGCTGGCCCTTGCGCTGGCGATTGATCCGACGCTGGTCAAGACCCGGCCGGCACATATTGCCGTGGACCTGACGGGCACCCATACCTTCGGCGCGACGGTTGCCGACTATTGGGGCGAACGTGGCGAGAAGGACAACGCCCGCATTGCCTACGAAGTCGATGCCGACCGTTTCTTCAAGCTCATGTTCGATCTTCTGAGGGATTGAACGCAGCGTCGAACGTTGAAGGAGGGCGGCGGCGCTTACTTGGCGCCAGCCGCCGCCCGTTTCGTCAATTCGAAGCCTTGGCTTCCGAAACCAGGACCGGGTCACTGCGGTAGCTGCCGGGGAAAAGCCGCTTGAGATTCTCGATCTTCGGCAGGTCGTTGTAGACGATGTAAGGATAGGTCGGGTTCAGGGCGAGGAAGTCCTGATGGTATCCCTCCGCGGGATAGAATGCATGTCCCGGCTCCACCTTCGTGGCAATGGCCCGGTCGAAGGTCTTGGCCCCATCCAACTGGGCAATATAGGCTTTCGCGACCATCGCCTGCTCGGCAGTCACGGGGAAAATCGCCGAGCGGTACTGCGTGCCGCTGTCAGGTCCCTGGCGGTTGAGCTGGGTCGGATCGTGCGCAACCGAGAAATAGATCTGCAGGATCTGCCCGTAGCTGATCTTGCGCGGGTCGAAGGTGATCTTGACCGATTCGGCATGACCGGTCGATCCGGTGCCGACAGTCTCATATTGCGCCGTCTGCTTGTCGCCGCCGGCATAGCCTGAAACCGCATTGCGGACGCCAGTCACGTGCTGGAACACGCCCTGCACCCCCCAGAAGCAGCCGCCGGCCAGTACTGCCGTTTCCGAACTGCCATTTGCCGGCTCGTCCAAGGCAGGCGCCGGAATGGCGATGCCCTCCTCCGCCTTGGCGGGGGCAAGCAGGAGCGCGAGGCCTCCCGCCATACCCAGCAGGACAATGCGGCTGGCGTTGTTACTCCATGCGGTTGAAAGCAGCTTGAGCATTGGACACTCCCTGATCTTCAGCCGATGCCGGGTCGGATCGGCACGCTGGCGAACCCCTGGCTTCGGTGGGTACAGCAGAGAATACGCAACGTGGCCGGCAATTGTTGCGCCGGCATGCTGCGCCTCACGGGCAAGTGAACGCGCCGTGTCAGCCCATTGGCGTCGCCAGCGCTCTCAGGCCGCGCCGCGATGCCAGCGCAGCGACATACAGGACAGGCCGGCGTCGATCTTGCCGATCTCGGTCGTCTTCAGCGGCATGACGGTGTAGCCGAGCCGGTCGAGCATCTCGATGGTGCGCGGATAGTCCGAGCCGACCATCACCACGCCGTTGACGCGCAGCGCATTCGCTGCCGGTTCTTCGCCTGCCGGGATGGTCACCTGCCGGAAACCATTGAATACGCCCGAGCGGCCCAGCCTTTCGGTGGTCAGCATCGTCTCGTCGTCGAGCAGCGAGCAATCGGTCTTGAAATGCAGCACGCCTTCGGGCGTCTGCACGATCTCGCCCTTGCGTCCAAGACGCTCGAGCCTCGAGATCAGCCCTTCTGCGCCGGCGCGGTCGGTGCGGGCCGACAGGCCGATCATCACGCCTTTGGGCGTCGTCAGCACGTCGCCGCCGTCGGCGTAGCCCGGTGAGGGCAGGTCGAGCACAGTGTCGAACATCGCCTTCAGCGTCGGCGTGATCTCTGCGGTTTCCTTGACCCGCGTCTCGGCGCCGGGCCGGAGCAGGACAGCACCCTCCGGGAAAACGAGCGCCGGGTCTTCGACGAAGATCGAATCTGGAAACGCTTCCAGCGCCGGCAGCACAGTCACCTCGACGCCAGCCGCCCGCATCGCCGCGATATAGGCCGCATGCTCAGCTCTCACGCCCTCATATGTCGGATTGCCGCGGTCGTCGGCGCGCAGGCCGTTGACCACCGAGCGTGCCGGCTCGCGCACGATCGCCGCGTTGAATTCGTAAACGGCTGGCTTCGATGTCATGTCGGTTGGCTCGTACTCGGAGTGGCGGGCAGGTTTGCCTCAACCTGCCCGAATTGGCGGGGCCTGTCGACGGGCAGGTCATGGTCCAGATATGGCGACAGCACCCTCGCGCGCTATTGACCTCTCGCGCGCCGAAACTCGCTTGGCGACTGGCCTGATATGCGCCGGAAGTCTCGGCTGAAATGGTAGGGATCGGCATAGCCGGAACTCAAGGCCACTGCTGATATCTTGGCGTCTGTGGAGGTCAAAAGCCGCTTGGCGAGGTTCATGCGCTCGTGGCGAATCCAGTCCATTGGTGTGGTGCCCGTCTTCTGGCGGAACTGCCTGTGCAACTGCGAGGCGCTGAGACTGGAGATGTCGGCCATGTCTTCGATCTGCCAGTTGCGGGCGATGTCGGCCCGGAGCGCCCGCATCAGCCGCTGGAGGCGCTCGCCGCTGTCTTCCTCCTGCTCGCCGCGCTCGGCAACCAGAAGTGCCACCAACTGGCTGACTATGGCGCTCGACAGCGCGTCGGTGGTTTGGCTGCGATGGGCAAGCTTGGAAAGCGCCTGCTCGAACAGCGGCTCGGCTGGGCTGGAGCTTGCGAAGACCGGCTGTTGTCCGACACGCAGGAAGGCGAACACCGCGTCGAGGCCATGGCCATCGATGCTCATCCAGAGGTAGTTCCAATGGTCGGCGTCAGCGTTGCAGCCATGGGCATATTGCATCGCCGTGTCGAGCCAGACGACGCTGCCGGCCTGGGCGGCAAAGCGCTGTCCGGCAACCTCGATCAGGCCGCGGCCGGACAGGGAAAGAATCAGCGTGTGGTGGTGGAAGCGGCGCGTCACCAGCCCGTCCTCGGCGGTGAAGCGCGTGCGCCCGGCAACGAGGATCTTGTAAGGATAGGCCTCCGCATGCCGGCCTGGCGTGTGAAACAGGATCTCGTCACGATGGTCTTCGGTCATTTTTGCGCAGGCCGGTCAGCTCGTCCGTTGCTGGCGTTGTAGCGGCATGCCCACGACGATGCGAGTTTTATCCATCAAGGCGCGACTTCGGTGCATTCATATCGGCACCGTTGCCGCTAGCCTAAGGCAGGCTGCCGCATTGCGGCGGCTATCCATGTAAGTTGGAGCGACCAGATGGCGACCGCTACCCCAAAGGCAAGCGTATCAGGCGCGGCATTCGAGCCGCTGTCCAGCGCCTTCGCCCAGAATCCCTATCCTGCCTATGCGGCGCTGCGCGACATGGGCGAGCCTCAGTTTTTCCCCGACTTCGACATGTGGCTGGTCTCCCACTTCGACGACGTTGCCGGCATCGCCCGCGACAACTCGATGGTGCGTTCGCCCGAGTTCTTCATGTCGGCCGAGGAGGTGCATGAGCAGAAGCGGCTGCAGAACTGGCTCGACATGCCGCATCATGAGCGCTTCGTGCAGTTTTCCATGCTCGACAGCGATGGTGAGGTACACGATCGGCTGCGCAAACAGGTGTTCCGCGAGTTCACGCCCGCCTTCATTGCCCGCCAGCGCGGCATGATCCAGAGCTTCGTGGACAAGCTGGTCGATAGCCTGATCGACAAGGGCGAGATCGATTTCGTCGAGGATCTCGCCTCCCAGGTGCCGGGCCACATCATTGGCCGCGTGCTCGGCGTGCCTGATGAGGATTGTCCGCAGCTGCGCGGTTGGTCGGAAAAGGTCGTGCAGTTCTTCGACATCAACCGCACCGACGAGCGCAAGGCGCTGGCCGAGCAGGCGACCACCGAGTTCTACCACTACCTCCAGAAGCTGATGGCCGAGCGCCGCGCGGCGCCGCAGGAAGACCTGATCACCCGCCTGATCGCGGCTCAGGACGCGGGTCACCTCAACGAGGACGAGCTGGTCTCGACCTGCATGCTGATCCTGATGGCCGGCCACGGTTCGACCATCGACGTGCTCGGCTCGGGCATGCACGCGCTGCTGCGCTTTCCCGACCAGATGGAGCGGCTGCGCCAGGATCCGGGCCTGATCCACACCGCGATCCAGGAAATGTTCCGCTTTGAGTCACCGCTGCCCTTCTTCCACCGCTACTCGACCACCGACTGCGTCGTCGGCGGCAGGGCGTTTCCGCGCGGCACCAAGTTCGGCCTGCTCTACGGCGCGGCCAATCGCGACCCCTCTGCTTTTGGCGACGACGCCGGCAGCTTCGATGTCGGCCGCAACCCCAACCGCCACCTCGCCTTCGGCGGCGGTGCCCATTTCTGCCTCGGCAACCATCTGGCGCGCCTGGACATGGAGGTGATCTTCACCACGCTGATCAAGCGGCTGAAGTCGATCTCGCTCGCCGAAGCCGAGCCCCAATACAAGCCCGGCCTGTCCGTGCGCGGCCCCAAGGCGCTGCACCTGACGCTGACCCCGGCCTGATCAAGGAGAAATTTCATGTATCGCGTAATCTTCGTCGACGCCGACGGCCAGGCAACCGAACTCACGGCCAATGAAGGCCAGAGCGTCATGTCGGTGGCTGTCGCCAATGGCATCGACCAGATCCTCGCCGAATGCGGCGGCTCCTGCGCCTGCGGCACATGCCATTGCTATGTTGACGAAACCTGGACCGGAAAATTGGCAGCGCCTGACGATTCCGAGCAGGGCATGATCGAATGCCTGATGAACCCGACCGAGCGCAGCAGGCTCACCTGCCAGCTCAAGATGTCGGCTGCCCTCGACGGCCTCGTCGTGCATTTGCCGCGCGAGCAATATTGAGCGTGGCCGCCCCGGCATAAAGGCGCTATCTCTAGGCCTTCCCGGTAACAGGAGGCTCCGATGACGCTGCAACTGACGGGCATTCACCATCTGACCGCGATCACCGCCGACGCACCCGGCAATTTGCGCTTCTACACGCAGATGCTGGGCATGCGGCTGGTCAAGAAGACGGTCAACCAGGACGACACCAGCGCCTATCACCTGTTCTACGCCGACGGAAAGGCCAGCCCCGGCTCGGACCTGACCTTCTTCGACTGGCCGGTGGGACGCGAGCGCCGCGGCACCCACAGCATCTGCCGCACCGGCTTGCGCGTTTCGGGCGAGGCGTCGCTGTCGTGGTGGCGCGAGCATCTTGCGGCCAAGGGCATCGAGACATCGGATATCAGGGAGATCGGCGGCCACAAATCAGTCGATTTCGAGGACCCCGAGGGCCAGCGCCTGCGGCTGGTCGACGATGGCGGCAAGGGTCCGGCCAATGAATGGTCTGCCAGCACCATTCCAGCAGAGCACCAGATCAGGGGCCTCGGACCGATCACCATCAGCGTGCCCGACCTCGCAAACACCGAGTTGGTGCTGACCAGAGTGATGAACCTGCGCAAGGTCAGGGATTTCGCCTCGCCAGATGGCGAAGGTCAGGTACATGTCTACGAGATGGGCGAGGGCGGGCCGGCTGCCGAGCTGCATGTCGCCGTCCAGCCAAAGCTCAACCCGGCCATGCAGGGTGCTGGCGGCGTCCACCACGTAGCCTTCCGCACCCCGGACGTCGAGCAGATCCATCAATGGACGGCGCGGCTGCAGGAGTTCCGCCTGCCATCGAGCGGCGAGGTCGAGCGCTATTATTTCCGCTCGCTCTACTTCCGCGAACCCGCCGGGGTGCTGTTCGAAATCGCCACCGACGGCCCCGGCTTTGCCGTCGATGAGCCGATGGAGACGCTCGGCGAGCGCCTGTCGCTGCCGCCGTTCCTCGAGGGCAAGCGGGCTGCGATCGAGGCGAGGCTCAAACCTCTGGCGTAGTCTGGCAGGGTCTCGCCACTAGAGCCCGCGAGCGGCCAGCCACGCCCTGACGCTCTCGATGTCGGCAGCCTCGAAGGCATGCCCGGAGGAGATGGTGCGAGCGTCGATCTGGGCGCCCGCCTGGCGCAGCAACCCGGCCAGTTCGGGGCCAAAATTGCTGAACACATCGACGTCGCCCGTGATCAGCAGCACCTTGGCATCCGACAGGTCGGCCGCCGGTGGCCGTTCCAGCACCATCGCCGCGCGCAGCAATGCCGCGCGGCGGATGATATGTGGGTGCAACAGCATGGTGGCGGCCAGCATGTTGGCGCCGTTGGAATGGCCGAGGAATACCAGCTTGGCAGGGTCGAGCCGGTAGGCCTCGATGGCGCCGTCGATGAAGGCGGCCAGCGCCTCGGCCTCCGAGGCAATGTCGGTCTGGTCGAATTTGTTTGCCGAGAAGCGGCGGAACCAGCGTGGCGTGCCCTCGTCGGTGGCGCGGCCGCGCAGTGCCAGCAAGGTGGCGTTGGGCGCTGCCTTGGCGGCGAAGGGCAACAGGCTGGTTTCGTTGCCGCCCGAGCCGTGCAGCAGCACGATGGTCGTGCCGTCGGGGTTTTCGGGCGTGTAGAAGCGGTGGACGAATGGCAGCTCGCGATAGATGACGCGCTCTTCGCCGGGCCAGGAAAACTGTGGCAGCATCGTTTTCAGCTCGTCGATCTTGTCGGCGCGGTCGGGCGGCACGAACAGGTGCGTGCCGAGTTCTTCCGGGGCTTCGTCCACAGCCATTCCAGGCGCGTCGGTTGCCAGCTCGATCAACGTGCCGCCCGGCTCGCGCACATAGAGCGAGTAGAAATACTTGCGGTCGTGCACGTTGGTGATCGAGGAATTGGACGAACCCAGCTCGCCATGCACCCGCTCTACCTCTGCGATATCTCGAGCGCGGAAGGCGATGTGGTCGATGGTGCCGGTGCCCGGTGCGCTTGACCAAAAGCCCTTGGCGTCCCTGATGTCGATGATGTCGCCGGAATCCGAAATCAGCCGGCGGATGAACTCGGTGCTCTTGTCCTGCCGATAGCCAAAATGCCTGGCGACAAAGCTCTCGGTCAGCTCCGGCACCTCGGTCATGATGGTGGCACCACGGATACGGCAGATGGCATGTTCCGAAGGTACGGTCGAGCCGTCCCAGCCTGAAGGGACGGGAAAACCTGTTACGCCCACCAGCTTGACGATCACCCCGTCAGGGTCCTTCAGCCTGAGCGTCGGCTCGCCCATCTCTTCTGTAGGGCCAGAAATCTCGACGTGGTGCGACAGCGCCCGCGTCAGCCAGAAGCCGGTGCTCTGGGGGTCGATGGCGAGCGAAATCTCGCTCGGCTGGCCGTGGCCGATGCGTCCCTGAGCGCCGTCCTCCCAGACCAGGAAGGTGATCAGCGTGCCGGGATTGGCGGCACCGTCGCCATAAAACAGGTGCAGCTGGGTTGCGTCCTCATAGCCGCCGGTCTGCTTGACCAGCCGGAGCCCGAGGAAGCCGACATAAAAGTCGACATTGGCCTGCACCTTGCGGGTGATGAGCGTGATGTGATGGATGCCAGCGCCCATGACGCACCTCCGGCCGATTTGCTGCTGGCGTGACATTCCATCAGCAGCACGAAGCACGCAACCCGATGCAGCGACGCACCAAAGCAAAAGGCCCCGTCGAAACGGGGCCTTTTGTATTTCCGCTTCGAGCTCAGGCCGACAGTGCCTTGGCCTCGCGGCGCCTGATATGCAGCGCATGCTCGGTGTAGCCGTTGGGCTGGGTGCGGCCGGTGAACACCAGATCCTCAGCAGCTTTGAAGGCCGGGCTGTCGAAGCCAGGGGCCAGCGGCTTGTAACCTTCGGTGTCGGCATTCTGCCGGTCGACCACGGCAGCCATGCGCCGCATCGTCTCGCGCACCTGCTCTTCGCCAACAATGCCGTGATGCAGCCAGTTGGCGACATGCTGGGAGGAGATGCGCAGTGTCGCGCGGTCTTCCATCAGCCTGACGTCGTCGAGATCGGGCACGGTAGAGACACCGACGCCCTGGCCGACCCAGCGCACGACATAACCGAGCAGGCCCTGCAGGTTGTTTTCGAGCTCGGCCTTGATCTCGTCGGCGCTGTAGCTGCGGGTTGCCAGCGGAATGGTCAGCAGGTTGGTCAACGATGCCTGATCCTTGCCGCGCAGTCCGTCCTGCACGGATGCGACGGCGACGAGGTGATAGTGCATGGCATGCAGCACCGCTGCCGTCGGCGTCGGCACCCAGGCGGTGCTCGCGCCGGCGCGGGGATGGGCGATCTTCTTGTCGAGCAGCGCTGCCATCTGGTCGGGTGCCGCCCACATGCCCTTGCCGATCTGGGCGCGGCCGGGCAGGTTGCGGGCAATGCCGACATCGACATTGTTCGCCTCATAGGCCTTGAGCCAGGTGGCAGACGCCATCTCGGCCTTGCGCATCATCGGGCCTGCTTCCATCGAGGTGTGAATCTCGTCACCGGTGCGGTCGAGGAAGCCGGTGTTGATGAACACCGTGCGGTCGCGCACCTTGGACATGCAGGCGGCGAGATTGGCTGAGGTGCGGCGTTCCTCGTCCATGACGCCGATCTTCATGGTGTATTTGGGCAGGCCGACGAGCTCCTCGATGCGCTTGAACAGCAGATCGGACAGGCCGACTTCGTCGGGGCCATGCATCTTGGGCTTCACCACATAAACCGAGCCGGTGCGGCTGTTGCGCACGGCGTTTTCGCCGCGGATATCCTGCGCGGCGCTGGCAACGGTGATGGCCGCATCAAGGATCGCCTCGGGCACCGGGTTACCTGCTTCGTCGAGCACGGCGTCGGTGAACATGTGGTGGCCGACATTGCGCACCAGCATGGTCGAGCGGCCGTGCAGCACAAGTTCGCCGCCGCCGGGCGCGGTGAAGACGCGGTCTCCGACCAGCTTGCGGGTGACAGTCTTGCCGCCCTTGCTGAATTCCGAGCTCAGGCTGCCATCCATCAGGCGCTGCCAGTTGCGGTAGACGGTGACCTTGTCCTCGGCGTCGACCGCCGAAACCGCGTCCTCGAGGTCCATGATGATCGAGATCGCCGCCTCGATGACGACATCCGCGATACCTGCCGAGTCGAGCTGGCCGACCGCGTGCTCGCGGTCGATGACCAGCTCCATGTGCAGGCCGTTGTTGATCAGAAGCACGCTCTTAGGCTCGTGGCGAGGGCCGGTGAATCCGGCAAATTGTGCGGCCGACTGCAGGCCGGTCTTCGAGCCGTCTGCAAGCGTCACTTCAAGCTTGCCGCGCTCGACGACATAGCTCGTGGCGTCGGCATGGCTGCCCTTGGTGAGCGGCACGGCCTGGTCGAGGAAGGCGCGGACACGGGCAATGACGCGGCCGGCGCGGGTCGGATTGAACGCCTTGCCCTTCTCGGCGCCGTCGATCTCAGGGATGGCGTCGGTGCCGTAGAGCGCGTCGTAAAGCGAACCCCAACGCGCGTTCGCGGCATTCAGCGCATATCGTGCGTTGGACAGCGGCACGACCAGCTGCGGGCCGGCGAGCGTGCCGATCTCGGCATCTACGTTCTTGGTCGCCACCTGATAGGCGTCGGCGGCCGGCGCCGGCACCAGATAGCCGATGTCGCGCAGGAATTGTTCATAGGCGGCCGCGTCGTGCGGCTTGCCTTTCCGCTCGATATGCCAGGCATCGATCTTCGCCTGGAGGTCGTCGCGCACGGCCAGCAGCTCGCGGTGGCGCGGCGCCAGTTCCGCGATGATGGCGGACAGCCCGGTCCAGAAGGCCGACGGCTCGAGACGGGCGCCGGGCAGCACCTCGCCTTCGACAAAGGCGCGCAGGGCCGGATGCACCGAGAGGCCGGCGACGCTTTCATAATTTGACGGCTTGGTCATGGGAGGCTCCTTCATTGGCGCAGGCGCGCGCAGTCATCGTGCTGATGGCAGAGATTGTATCCATTGACAACAATTTTATGATACAAGATAGTGTTGATGGATCCGACTTGCCAGGATCGCCATGCGTTCAACGCGCTCGGGCGGCGGCGGTTGCGGACCCAGTTTCTTCCGCGAGGTGGCTGTATGACCGGCATCATCAAGAGTTCCCTGCCGAACGGCCGCAGCCTGACGGCTGTCGAGGCGCTGCACGCCGCAGCTGGGCTGGGGCTCAAGGGCCTGTTGTTCAACTCGCTGTTCGATATCAGCCCGACGCTCGATCCCAATGAACTGCGCGCCATCAGGCAGGAGGCCGATCGGTTGGGGCTGGAGATTTCGGCGATGCTCGGCATCGTCAATCCGGCGCTGCCCGCCCGCAGCAAGCCGATTGTCGATGCCGGTCACGGCGACATGCAGGCCGGCATCGAGCGGCTGGTCGGGCTTGCCGCCGGCGTCGGCATCTACGACATGTTTTTCATCATCGGCATGATCGAGGATCGCTTCGACGCGGATGTGAGCTGGCAGGCCCAGCTCGAAGGCGTTGCCGAGCTTTTGTCACGCTGTGGGCCGGCCTTGCGCGGCAACGGCGCGAAGCTGTTGCTCAAGACCCATGAGGAGATCGCGACATCGGAGATCGTGGCCCTTGTCGAACAGGTCGGCCCCGACGTGCTCGGCATCGCCTTCGATCCGGTGAATGTGTTGTGCCGCCTCGAGGACCCTGTTGCCGCGGCCCGGCGCGTCGCGCCCTATGCCGCCCAGATCTATGTCGACGATGCGGTGATGCGGTTCCAGGACCATGGCATCCGCCGTTTTCTGGCACCGCTCGGCGAAGGGTTCGTCGACTGGGAGGCGATCAGGTCGATCCTGCCCGAATGCAAGGTCTGGATTGAGATGCATGCCGGCCAGTTCGCCATGCCGGTCTTCGACCAGGACTGGCTGAAGCGCCAGCCGCCCGTGGCGATCGAGGAGTTTGCCGGCGTCCTGGCCATGGCGGCGAAGTTCGGGACGCGTGCGGTGCCGTGGGACCAGGCAACGCCTGTCGCGCGGCTGACACAGGCGTTGGGTAAATGCGGCCCATAGCATTTTTCCCGCCGAATTATTGGATACGATTTTTACCTGAGGCCGGTTTTTAGACGCTGCGGCCAGCCTGCTGTGTCAGACTTTGACAGCCACTCTTTTGCGCGGGACGCGACCGCGCACCCACTTCTGGAGAAATGCCATGCGTTACCCCCGCGACATGCGCGGCTACGGCGAGAACCCGCCGCACGCCAACTGGCCTGGCGGCGCCAATGTCGCCGTGCAGTTCGTGCTCAATTACGAGGAGGGGGGCGAAAACAACATCCTGCACGGCGATGCCGCCAGCGAGGCCTTCCTGTCGGAAATCCCGGGGGCGGCGCAATGGCCGGGCCAACGCCATTGGAACATGGAGTCGGTCTACGAATACGGCGCCCGCGCCGGTTTCTGGCGGCTGCATCGCCTGTTCACCGATCTAGATGTGCCGGTCACCGTCTATGGCGTGGCAACGGCCTTGATGCGCGCGCCCGAGCAACTGCGCGCCATGCAGCAGGCCGGCTGGGAAATCGCCAGCCACGGCTACAAATGGGTCGAGCACAAGGACATGCCGGTCGAGGAGGAGCGAGCCCAGATCAAGGAGGCGATCCGTCTGCACACACTGGCGACAGGCGAGCGCCCGACCGGCTGGTACACCGGGCGCTGCTCGGTCAATACCGTCGATCTGGTTTCGGAGGAGGGCGGTTTCGACTATGTGTCCGACACCTATGACGACGACCTGCCTTACTGGCGCGAGCACCAGGGCCAGGAGCAGCTCATCGTCCCCTACACGCTCGAAGCCAACGACATGCGCTTCGGCACGCCCAATGGCTTCAATTCGGGCGACCAGTTCTTCGCCTATCTCAAGGACACCTTCGACTATCTCTATGCCGAAGGCGTCGCCGGCCGGCCGAAGATGTTTTCCATCGGCCTGCATTGCCGTCTGGTCGGCCGCGCCGGCCGGATTGCGGCGCTGAAGCGCTTCATCGAATACGTGCAGAGCCACGACAAGGTCTGGATCGCCAAACGCATCGACATTGCCCGTCATTGGGCGAAGGAACATCCCTTTGTGAAGCCGAAGCTGGTGCCGTCACAACTCGACAAGGCCAGCTTCGTGGAAACCTTCGGCCATTGTTTCCGCAATGGCACGCTTCTGGCCGAACGCGTCTTCGACGGCGAGCTGGCGCCGGTCAACGACAGCCCCTACGGCCTGTTTTTTGCCCTGCGCACGCAATTTCGCGCTGCCAGCGAAGCCGAAAAATTCGAGGTGCTGAAGGCCTACACGCCGCTCGATCCGCGCATCGAGGCAGCCAGCATCATTTCTGATGAAAGAAAGTCGGTCAGCCTCGACGCCATGACGGCCGGCCAACAGGCCAGGTTGCTGGAACTGCTGGGCGCCTATGTCGAAAAATTCGGCTTCGACGCCATCTTCGTGGTGCGCAACTACACCACCGCGGAGCTTCTGGCCTCGCTAGAAACCCGCCTTCTCACAGACCGCGAAACCGAGCTGGCTGTCACCTATGGCGAGGTCGAGCGCCTGGCCGAGATCCAGGTCGAGGCGCGCTTCGCAGCTTAGCGCGGAGTGGCCGACCGGTGCGTCCCTAGCGGGATGCGCCGGTGCGGCACATCAGGCGTAGCGCGCCAGGATCTCGCTGAGATTGCGCTTGGTGCGCTTGGTCTGGCCGATATTGGCCTGCTCGAACACCTGCTGCAGGTGTTCGACGATGGCCGCGGCACTTGCCTGCGGGTCGCGTGCCCGCAGCGCCTGCAGGATCGCCTGATGCTCGTCGACGCTGCAGTCGGTCTCCTGATGGGTGCTGTGCTGGGCGAGGATCAGCGACGTCCGCGAAATCAGCGATTTGAGAAACCCGGCCAGCACCTCGTTGCCGGCCATATGGGCGGCAAGCAGGTGGAACTCGCCCGACAGCAGGATCGCCAGCGTGTGGTCGCCCGAATGGCGCACCTCGTGTTCCTTTTCGAGATGCTGCTCGAGTGCCGCGATCTGCTTGTCGGTCACCACAGTGGCGAGCTTGGAGAAGATCTCGCGCTCGATGGCGTTGCGCGCCTCGAACACCTGCCGCGCCTCGTCGGGCGTCGTGCTGGCGACGAAGGCGCCACGGTTCTGGCGGAACTCGACCAGGGATTCAGTGTGCAGGCGGTTCAGCGCGGCGCGCACGATGGTGCGGCTGACCGAAAACAGCGCGCCGATCGACTCTTCGCTGAGCTTCGTGCCGGGCATCAGTTCGCGGGCCAGAATTGCGCGGAACAATGCCTGGTAGATCGAGTCGATTTTCGACCCGGCCTTGTCGTCCAGGTCAGTATTCGCAGCTTTGGCCATTCTCTCACCAGCAGTGTTGCGTCGACAGCGGGCAAGTATGCTACGTCTCGAATGCGTCGCGCCGGATGGAGGGCAAGAAGAATGAGCGCCCTTGCCTCTAAGTTGATTATGTATTAGCCGGTCTTTTGCGACGCAGCCGGCATGCAACTGCCCACCGCATTTTGCTCCTCGATCGGGCAGCGTAATCGCCCGCCGATTTTGTCGCACTCTAGCACAAGTTTTCTAATACAATAGAGAAAACTATTGGGCGCAATCGTAATCAGTTTTGAGTACGATTTGAAAGTGCGCCGAACGAAGCGATGTGGCGGCCCGCCGAAACAGGCCGCTGGCGTCCCGATTTGCTTGTCAGTTGCGGCGGGCGCTGTCCGGAAGGGCGCCGAGAGCGGCCGATAGAAACGGCGAAAGCCCATTGATGTCGGTAACGTCGACCGGCCCGACGGCGGTCGGGCGCGGGGTTTCGGCAAGCTTCAGTGCCTTGCGGATGGCCACGCGATGGGGATCTAGGATCGGCACCGGCGAAGCGGCGATGATGCTCGGCAGGCTCGGGATCAGGCCGGCGCCGCCGAGAACGATGCGTTCCGCCCCAGTCGCCTTCGCCTCATCGGACAGGAAGGCGGCGATTGCGGCGGGATCATCGGCGGTGCCCTCGATCGAGCGCACGCCTGACATCTTGTCGCCTATACCGAGCTTGAGCACCAGCTCCGCCAGCATTTCGCACCAGACGGCGCCGTTGGTCGAGACCAGCGATTTGCCTGGCATGGCAGCCGCGGCGAGCAGGCCGGCTTCGGCAAAACCGATGACCGGCAGGCCGGTCAGTTCCTCCAGTGCTTCGCGGCCGGGATCGCCGAAGCAGGCGAGCACGATGGCGTTTGGAGTAGCACCCTCGGCCATTGCCTTGGCGGCAGCATCGAGCACGGCGTGGGCTGCGATCGACACGGCGACCCGGGTCGAGATGTAGCTGAAGCCGAAGCTTGCGGTCGTCATGCAGATGTCGGCTGCGCCCTCCGTCTCCTCGCGCACCAGTGCTTCTATCACCTGGCTGACGCGGGTCGACGTGTTCGGGTTGATGACGAGCAGACGATGCATCGATGTCCTCAATAAGTGCGACGGCCGGGCGTTCGGTCCGATGCGCGTCCCGGCGCACGACCTGCCTGCCGTCAATGCCTACATCGTATCATATTGTCTGTAAAGTTTGTATCCAAACTTGGATCAAGACATTGGCTGGCGTCGCGCCAGAAAATCTGACAGGCCGCCCGCCAAACAGTCCGGATCGTGCCCTAGGAGTGCACTGAAGGAGCGTCGAAGTTGCGTTCAAAGACAGGAAAAAGGACCGGCAAGCAATTCATGGTCTGCGTGAGTGTGATAATAATATGATGATTTTAAAGGTATTTTAGGCGCTGCGTGGCGACTTTCGCAATTATGCATCCGCAGCGTAACATTTATGTATCCACTGACGCAAAGATCGGATACAAAAAGACCAGGGAGTGTTCTGCCTGATGGCAGAGTCGGTTTTGCATATGGGAGAGACGATCATGCAAATTTTCCTGTCCGCCATTTCCACGCTGTCGCACAGCCGGCGGCAATTCCTGGCAGCTGTCGGCGGCGTAGCGCTTGCCGCAGCAGTCGGCCTCGGCGCAACGGCAGCCTTGGCGGCCGATCGCGAGCACACGATCATTGTCGGCCTCGGTGGTCAGATCAACACGCTCGACCCGCTGCGTGCCGACTACAACCAGACCAACACCATCATCAGCGCCGTCTACGACACGCTGGTGACTTATGATGAGACCAAGCTGGTCGGGTCGCTCGCCACCGAATACGCCTATTCGGACGACGCCAAGTCGATCACGTTTACGCTGCGTCCCGACGTCAAGTTCCATGACGGCACGACGCTCACCGCCAAGGACGTCGCCTACACGCTCGACCGCCTGAAGCGCCTCGGCACCGGCGTCGCCTCGCTGATCGGCGGTTATGAATCGACTGTCGTCACCGACGACACCCACCTGACCATCAACCTGTCCAGGCCGAACACGCTGTTCCTGCCGTCGCTGAGCAAGGTCTACATCCTGAATTCGGCGCTGGTCGAAGCCAACAAGGGCGCCGATGACGGCCAGGGCTGGCTGCAGGCGCATGATGCCGGCTCGGGCGCTTATGTGCTGGGCGACCAGTCGCAGGCAGTGGTGATCGACCTGTTCCCGGGCTACTGGGCCGCCGAGGCTGGCCGTCCCGAATCCATCGTCTTCCGCCGCATCGACGAAAGCTCGACGCGCCGCGACGAACTGCGAGCCGGAAACATCGACGTAGCCTTCGGCTTCGCCGACCGCGATGCCGCCGCTATGGCCACCGATCCGGCGCTTAAGGTCGTGCCGATCAACACCAGCTATCAGACCGAAGTGGTATTCAACACCAAGGTTGGCCCGACGGCCGATCCCAAGGTGCGCAAGGCACTGCGCATGGTCTACGACTATGCCGGTGGCCTGCGCGGCATTCGCGGCGGCAACGGCAAGATCGCCAATGGCCCGCTGCCGGCGCGCCTCGACTGTCGTCCAGACCTGCCTGAAGTGAAACGCGACCTCGATGCCGCCAGGGCGATGCTGGCCGAGGCCGGTGCTGCCAATCTCAAGCTCAAGATGAACTTCCAGCCGGTATTCGAGTTGCAGAAGCAGGAGGCGACGCTGTTCCAGTCCAACCTGCGCGAGATCGGCGTCGAGCTCGAACTCGAGCCCATCGCCTATCCGAACTACCTCGCCAGCCTCAAGGATCCGAACTCGATCCCGCAGATGATGTTGCTCGAGGATTTCGCTCAGTTCCCGGATGCCGGCATCATGCTGGTCAAGGGCTACAAGTCGGACGCCATCGGCACCAACCGCACCGGCTACGCCAATCCGGAAGTCGACAAGCTGCTCGACGAGGCTCTCGCCACCGCCGACGATGCCAAGCGCTGCGAACTCTACAAGCAGGTCCAGACCATCCTCGACAATGACTCGGTCATGGTCGACATGTATGGTGTCTACAAGCCGGCCGCCTATCGTGTCGGCACGCTCGCCGACCTCAAGGCCAGCATGCTCGCCACGCCCGCCGAGCCGGCGGACTTCCGTCTCGCCAAGCCGTAAGCGAGGCCGAACATGCTCGCGTTCCGCGCCTACTCCTGGTTCCTGGGCCGACGCCTGGGCCTGACCCTGTTGACCCTTTGGGGACTGGCCTCGCTGGTCTTCCTGATGATCAAGCTCATGCCCGGCGACGAAGCACAGATGGCCGCCGGCGCGGACGCCTCCGCCGCCCAGATCGAGGCGGTGCGTGAACGGCTGGGGCTCGATGCTCCCGTCATCATGCAATATCTCGGCTTCCTGGGTCGCCTCCTGCGTGGCGACCTGGGTACTTCCATCGTCACTCTCCAGCCAGTGCTGGCCGACCTCGAAAAGGTCCTGCCCAGCACGCTGGAACTTGTCTTCATCGCCATGCTGCTGAACCTGGCGGTTGCCATCCCGGCCGGCATCGTCGCCGCCTACCGCCAGGGCGGCATCTTCGACACGACCAGCCGCGTCACAGCGGTCATGCTTGGCGGCATGCCTGCCTTCTGGCTGGCGCTGGTGCTGCAATATGTACTGGGCAGCGTCTGGCGCGTGGTTCCGATCTCGGGCCAGCAGGGCTACGGCATGAACTCGCCTGTTATCTCGGGCGCGCCGACGCTCGATGCGCTGATCGCCGGCAACTTTGCCGGCTTCTTCGACGCCCTGCACCACATCATCCTGCCGGCGGCGGTGCTGGCGGCATTGTTTGCTACCCAGATCTTCCGCACGCTGCGGGCATCTCTTCTCGGCGTGTTGCGCTCGGACTTCATCATGGCCGTGCGCGCCAAGGGCGCCACTGCTCGCCATATGCTTGTGCGTCATGCCCTGCCCAACAGCCTGAACCCGGTGCTGACGCTGTCGGGCACCCAGGCCGGCGCGATGATCGGCTCGGCCGTCTTGGTCGAGACCGTCTTCGCCCGCCAGGGCATCGGCGCCTACATGTTCAACGCTGTTGCCCAGAAAGACGCCTTTGCCGTGCTGGGCTCGGTGATGTTCATCGGCACCGTCGTCTGCCTCGTCAACCTGATCGTCGACATCCTCCAACTTCTTGTCGACCCGCGCATCCGCGCCGCACAACTGGGGAGCCAAGGCCAATGACCGCCCCTGCCATCGCCCATGTCCAGCCGGCAACGGCCCGCCGCAAGGAAGGCTTCAGCGCCTTCGAGATTTTCGTCTTCACGCTTGTCATCGCGCTGTTGGTTGTCGCCGTCTTTGGGCCGTTCCTTGCGCCCGACAGCATCTACAATTCCGACATCGCCAACTCGCTGATGCCGCCGAGCGCTGCCAACTGGTTCGGCACCGACGATCAGGGTCGCGACGTGTTCTGGCGTCTCATCGTCGGGGCCCAGACGACGCTGCTTTCCGCCTTCCTGGTGGTGACACTCTATTCGCTGATCGGCGTCACCCTTGCCACCGTGGCCGCCGCCGGCCCGCGCTGGCTCGACGAGGGGCTGATGCGCATCACCGACATCGGCCTTGCCCTACCCGGCATGATCGTGGCACTCGGCTTTGCTGCCGCGATGGGCGCCAGCCTGCGTTCGGCGATCATCGCCATGGCCATCACCGGCTGGCCAATCACCGCCCGCATGCTGCGCGGCATCATGCGCCAGACAATGGAGCAGCCCTTCGTCGCCGGCGCCCAGGTGCTCGGCGTGTCGAAATGGCGGCTGATGACCAAACACGTGCTGCCCAATTCGCTCGATGTGCTGATCGTCAAATGGGCCGGCGACATCGGCACCACGGTGCTCGTGCTGGCGAGCCTGTCCTTCATCGGCGTCGGTGCCCAGCCGCCGAGCGCCGAGTGGGGTGCGACCATCGCCGCTGCCCGCGGCTACGTCTCGACCGCCTGGTGGACCGTCGTCGCGCCCGGTGCTGCGGTCGCCATCACCTCGATCGCCTTCGGCCTGCTCGGCGACATCATCCAGGTCCGCCGCGACCCGTCCTTGAGGGGCAACTGAGATGAGGACCGTGCACCCCATGCCCGACCAATCCACAGTCACCCCTGTTCGTCCTCCTCTCGTCACCGTAGACAAGCTGACCGTCGACATGCCGCTCGGCCGCAGCGGGTCGAGTGTCCGCATCGTCGACGGTGTCGATTTCAGCATCGGTGTCGGCGAGCGCGTGGCGCTGGTTGGTGAGTCCGGCTCGGGCAAGTCGCTGACTGCCCGCGCGCTGATGCGGCTCGACCGGCTGGCCAAACTGTCCGGCCGCGTCGACTTCGACGGCACCGATCTGCTCAAGCTCTCCGACCGCGAGATGGGCAAGCTGCGCGGCAGCTCCATCGCCATGGTCTTCCAGGACCCGATGAGCTTCCTCGATCCGCTGATGACCATCGGCGACCAGGTTGCCGAGACGCTGCGCATCCGTGGTGTCGGCAAGGTCGAGGCGCGCAAGCGGGCGCTTGCCGTGCTCGATGAACTCGGCGTCGACCGCGCCGCTGAACGCCTCGATTCCTACCCGCATGAATTCTCCGGCGGCATGCGCCAGCGTGTGGTGCTGGCCATGGCGCTGGTGGGCGAGCCGCGCCTTTTGATCGCCGACGAGCCGACGACCGCGCTCGACGTGCGTGTGCAGGACCAGGTGCTTGACCTGCTCGACGACGTCTCGACGCGGCGTGGCTTGGCTGTGCTGTTCATCACCCACGACCTCGGCGTCGTCGCCGGCTTCGCCGAGCGTGTCATGGTCATGTATTCGGGCCGCATCGTCGAGGACGGCGAGGTTGCCAGCGTCTTCGCCAAACCGAGCCATCCCTACACGCAAGGGCTGATCAAGGCGGTGCCGCGCATCGACCAGGATCTCAACACGCTTTACGCCATCCCGGGCGCGCCGCCGCCGCCGCTGGCGCGGCCGAGCGGCTGCCCGTTCCACCCGCGTTGCGACCAGCGCTTCGACCGCTGCGGCCGAGACCTGCCTGCGCTGCTGCCGGTCGGCCTGTCGCGCGTTGCCTGCCATCTGCTCGACGGCCACCAGCATGACGGCCACCAGCATGACGGAAAGGGTGCCTGACCATGCTCATGTCCATCGACAGCATCAGCAAATCGTACAACGCCTTTCCCAATCCGCCGGCCAAGGTGCTGCACGACGTCTCGCTCAATGTCGACACCGGCGAGGCCATCGGCCTGGTTGGCGAATCCGGCTCTGGCAAATCGACGATCGCAAAGTGCATGCTGGCGCTGATCAAGCCTGAACAAGGCGCGATCACCTATGACGGCATCGACGTCATCCACGCCAAGGGCGACGATCTCAGGCGCTTCCGCCGCGAAGTGCAGATGGTGTTCCAGGACCCCTATGGCAGCCTCAACCCGCGCATGACGGTCGAGGAGCTGATCGGCGAGGGGCTCTTGATCCACAAGCTTGAGCCGACAGCCGCCGCGCGGCGCGCCCGCGTAGCCGAGATGATGGAGATGGTTGGTCTCAACCCCAACGACATGGATCGCTACACGCGCTCCTTCTCCGGCGGCCAGCGCCAGCGCATCGCGATTGCCCGTGCGCTTGTCATTCGCCCCCGCATCCTCGTCTGCGACGAGCCGGTGGCGGCACTTGACGTGTCGGTGCAGGCGCAGGTCATCAACCTGCTGCAGGACATGCAGAAGAAGCTCAACCTCGCCATCGTCTTCGTGGCGCACGACCTCGCCGTCGTTCGCCATCTCTGCGAAAAGATCGTCGTGCTGCACAAGGGCAAGGTGGTCGAGCAGGGGTCGCGCGAGCAGATCTTCGGCAGCCCTGAGATGCCCTACACCCAGTCGCTGCTGGCGGCAGTGCCGGTGCCCGATCCCGTTGCCGGCCGCGCCCGTCGTGCTGCGCGCCGCCTCGAAACCGCAAACTGACATTACCAAGGAGACTGCCGATGCGTATCGGTGTCGATGGCCGCAAGATTCCCGAAGCCGTCAAGCGCGGCCCCGTGGCCAGCTTCGATCATGCCAAGGAACTGGGCATGGAGGGACTGTTCTTCCGCACTGTGCTCGACATGAGCCCGACGCTCGACGCCGGCTACCTTGGCGAGATCAAGCAGCGCGCCGACGAACTCGGCATGTATCTCGAAACCGGACTCGGCAAGGTCAATCCTTATGCCACGCCGGAGGCGCCCGAACTGCGCCTGATCGGCGACGGCGACATCGTGCTCGGCTTCCGCCGCATGATGGAGGCTTGTGCGGCCATCGACTGCCGTGAGCTGTGGGTCGCGACCGCCAACTACAAGCCGGCCTATACCGGCCGTTTCGCCTATGACCGTTTCCGCACCGACGTGACCTGGTCCGAGCAGCTCGAAGCCACCGCGCGTTTCCTCAAGAAGCTTGCGCCGATCGCGCGCGATCTCGGTATCCACCTCAACCTTGAGACCCATGAGGAGATCACCTCCTTCGAACTGGTGCGGCTGGTCGAGGAAGTCGGCCCCGACACGACTGGCATCGTCTTCGACACGGCCAACGTCCTGCAACGCGCCGAACACCCGGTCTGGGCGGCAAAGCGCGTGGCGCCTTACGTGCGCCAGTCCCACATCAAGGATGCGCTGATTGCCTACGACGGCGAGGTGCTCGACTTCCAGATGCGTCCCTGCGGTGGCGGCGTCGTCGATTTCCGCGCCATCATGCCGATCCTGGCTGCCGCAAATCCCGATCTCAACCTGTCGATCGAGAACTACGAATCCTTCTCAGACCGGCCGCGCAACCCGCCGAAGATGATCATCGAGATCGCTGATCCGAAATGGCTGGCTGGCCATCCCGATCTCGGCGTCGAGGAATATGCCGACTACATGAAGATGGTGCAGGACTATGCTGTCCGCATCGCCAGCGGCGAGGTTTTGGACCGCGAGAGCTTCGCTGCCTGGGCGGTGAAGAATTACCACTATGCCGAGACGGTCGACTACATCAAGACAAGCGCTGCCCACGTCCGCGGCATCTGCGAAGAGCTTGGCCTGCCGCTGCAGAAGGCGGCATAGGCCAGCTTCGCAGAGTGTGAACAACAGTCCCGCGGAAGGCAGCTTCCGCGGGCTTTTTGTTTCTGCCAACCATCAGATCCCCCTCGGCGTCACGGCTTCGCCCGAGACGGTGAGGGGGCTCGCTTGGCCACTCGGGTTTTTCACCAACAAAAAGGCCGCGCTTTTGGCGCGGCCTCTTGTTCAATTGCGGCGGTTAAGAACCTACCATTCCAGCACGATCTTCCCCGCTTCGCCATTGGCGGCATTGTGGAAGGCGGCCTGGTAGTCGTCGGCCTTCATGCGGCTGGTGATGACCTTGCGGATGTCGAGCCCGCTTTCGAGCATCGCCAGCATCTTGTGCCAGGTCTCGAACATCTCGCGGCCGTAGATGCCCTTGAGCGTGATCATCTTGAACACGATCTTGGACAGATCGATGGGGAAGGGCTTGGCCGGCACGCCGAGCAGAGCGATGCGGCCGCCCATCAGCGTGTGCTCGATCAGCTGGTCGAAGGCGGCGGGCGAGCCGCTCATCTCGAAGCCGACGTCGAAGCCCTCGCGCATGCGCAGCCGCGCCATGGCGTCGCGCAGATCTTCCTCGGCGACGTTGACCGGGGTGACGTCGGCCACCTGGGTCGCGAGTTCGAGGCGCTTCGGGTTGACGTCGGTGATGACGACATGGCGCGCGCCGCAGTGGCGGGCGACCGCCGCACCCATGATGCCGATGGGGCCGGCGCCGGTGATCAGCACGTCCTCGCCGGCGACGTCGAAGGACAGCGCCGTGTGTACGGCGTTGCCGAGCGGGTCGAGGATGGCGCCGAGCTCGTCGTCGATGGTGTCGGGCAGCGGCACCACGTTGAAGGCCGGGATGCGCACATATTCAGCGAAGGCGCCCGGCAGGTTGACGCCGATGCCCTGCGTTTCAGGATCGAGGTGGTAGCGGCCGGCACGGCTGGCGCGGCTGCGCATGCCGATGACATGACCTTCGCCCGACACGCGCTGGCCGACCTTGAAGCCGCGCACATGAGCGCCGAGCTCGACGATCTCGCCGGCATATTCGTGGCCCGTGATCATCGACACCGGCACGGTCCTGGCCGCCCATTCGTCCCACTTGTAGATGTGGATGTCGGTGCCACAGATGCCGGTCTTGTTGACCTTGATCAGCACGTCGTCGGGGCCGACCTCCGGAACGGGCCGGTCTTCCATCCAGATGCCGGGTTCAGCCTTGGCCTTGACCAGTGCGCGCATGGGAAAACTCCTGAAATTTAGATGATGCCGAGCGACTTGCCGGCGTCGGCAAAGGCGTCGATGGCAAAGGTAATGTCGGCGTCGTCGAGCGCGGCCGACATCTGGGTGCGAATGCGCGCCTTGCCTTGCGGCACCACGGGATAGAAGAAGCCGGCGACATAGACGCCGCGTTCGTCGAGCGCCTTGGCCATTCGCTGCGCCAGCACAGCGTCGCCCAGCATGACTGGGATGATCGGCGTTTCGCCCGGAAGCAGCGTGAAGCCGGCCTGGGTCAGGCCGTCACGGAAACGCGTCGTGTGGCGGCCGAGTTTTGCACGGAGATCGTCGGCGCCCCGCGCAATCTCGATCGCCTTCAGTGAGCCTGCGGCGACTGCCGGTGCCAGGCTGTTGGAGAAGAGATAAGGGCGGGCACGCTGGCGCAAAAGATCGATGATCGGTTGCGAAGCCGCGATAAAGCCGCCCATGGCGCCACCGAGCGTCTTGCCCAGCGTGCCGGTGACGATGTCGACACGGTTGCCGACGCCAGCAAGTGCCGGCGTGCCGCGGCCCTCTTCGCCGATATGGCCGGTGGCATGGCAATCGTCGACGGCGACGATGGCGCCGTAGCGCTCGGCGAGGTCGCAGATCTGCTTCAGCTTGGCGATGTGGCCGTCCATCGAGAACACGCCGTCGGTGACGACAAGCTTGAAGCGGGCGCCGTCGGCGTCGGCCTGCTTGAGCTGGGTCTCCAGATCGTCCATGTCGCCCTGGGCGTAGCGGAAACGCTTGGCCTTGGAGAGGCGCACGCCGTCGATGATCGAGGCGTGGTTCAGGCTGTCGGATATGATCGCGTCTTCGGCCCCGAGCAGCGGCTCGAACAGCGCGCCATTGGCATCGAAGCAGGCGGCAAACAGGATCGCGTCATCCTTGCCGAGATAGTCGGCGATGGCGTGCTCCAACTCGCGGTGCAGCGTCTGGGTGCCGCAGATGAAGCGCACCGAGGCCATACCGAAGCCGAACTCGTCGAGAGCGCTCGCCGCAGCCTTGCGGATGTCGGCATTGTCGGCGAGGCCGAGATAATTGTTGGCGCAGAGATTGACCATCTGGCGTTCGCCGGCCTGACCCTTCACCTTGATGCGGCCGGACTGCATGCCGGAAATCTGCCGCTCGCGCTTGTAGAGGCCGTCGGCCTCGATGCCCTGGAGAACATTCGAGATGTGGGAAAGGAAATCTTGGCTCATCGATCTCGTCATCCGTTAAGATGGAAATTCCGATATAATGGATGCTATGTTAAGTCTAGTGGAATCCGCTGTGCCAGCGTGCTCAGCCGCAAATGCCTCGCAGTACGGCAGGCACGGTGCTATCAGTGAGCCTGCTTTGGGGGAGGCGACATGGAATTGAATGACGCGCCGAAGATCGGCCCGGTGATCCAGAAGGAGCGCAAGGAACGCCATCTGACGCTCGACCGCTTAGCGGCGGTGTCGGGCGTATCGCGTTCAATGCTGTCGCAGATCGAGCGCGGCGAAGCCAATCCGACCTTCGCCGTATTGTGGTCATTGACCCAGGCGCTCGGCATCGATTTTTCGCAGCTTATCGCGGGTGGCATCACCCACCAGCGCAAGATCGACGCCATCGAGTTGGTGACGCTGGCGCTGACGCCTGAAATCAAGAGCCCCGACGGTGCCTGGCGGCTGCGCATCCTCAGCTCGCCGGCACTGGCCGGCCGCGTCGAATGGTACGAGGTCGAGATCGCGCCCGGCTGCAAGCTGCAGAGCGCCCCGCACACGCCCGGCACCTTCGAGCATCTCACTGCCTATACAGATGGCCTGCTGGTCGAGACCGAGCTTGGCCGGCAGGGCCTCGCGACCGGCGAGACCGCCCGCTATCGCGCCGACATCGCCCACGAGATCGCCAACACCTCGACCGAGACGGCGCGGGCGCTGATGGTCGTGCTCTACGACCAGGACAGCTGAAGCCGGGCGCCATTCCGGCTTGACGCGGTTGCATCTCTCCCGCTTCCTCGCCACCGGGCGTATCGTGGTCGAACGGGTGCGCCGCAGCAGATCGGGAGAGCGTCATGTCGGGCAAGTGGGATTTCTGGATCGACCGTGGCGGCACCTTCACCGACGTCATCGGTCGCGATCCTGACGGTGGTCTCCATCCGCACAAGCTTTTGTCGGAAAATCCCGAGGCATATCGCGATGCCGCCATCCAGGGCATCCGTCACCTGCTTGGCCTCGCGCCGGATGCCGCCATTCCGGCCGGTCGCATCGGCGATGTCAGGATGGGCACGACGGTTGCCACCAACGCGCTGCTCGAGCGCAAGGGCGACCGCGTCCTCCTGCTCATCACCAAGGGTTTCCGCGATGCTTTGCGCATCGCCTACCAGGCCCGCCCCGACATCTTCGCCAAGGAAATCATCCTGCCTGAGCAGCTCTATGAGCGCGTCGTCGAGGTCGACGAGCGGGTGCGGGTGGACGGCTGCGTCGAACGCCTGCTCGACATATCCGACATCAAGCCGACCCTGATGCAGGCAAAGGCCGACGGCATCGATGCGGTCGCCATTGTCTTCATGCACGCCTGGAAATTCCCCGAGCACGAACGCGCCGTCGCCGCGGTCTGCCGGAACTGCGGGTTTTCGCAGGTCTCTGTCAGCCACGAAGTCTCGCCACTGATCAAGCTCGTCGGGCGGGGGGATACGACTGTGGTCGATGCCTATCTCTCGCCGATTCTGTCGCGATATGTCCGGCAGGTGGCGGGGGAACTGGGGGCTTTACCCTCCCCCTTGTGGGGAGGGTCGGACGGCGAGGCCGGACGGGGTGGGGGTGACGGTCCGACAGGGTCTATCCCCACCCCGGCACTGCGTACCGACCCTCCCCACAAGGGTGAAAACCCCCGCCTCATGTTCATGATGTCGTCCGGCGGCCTCACGGCGGCCGACCTGTTCCAGGGCAAGGACGCGCTGTTGTCCGGTCCAGCAGGCGGCGTGGTCGGCATGGTCGAGACGGCAAAACTCGCCGGCTTCGACAAGGTCATCGGCTTCGACATGGGCGGCACTTCGACCGACGTCGCCCATTATGACGGCGAATACGAGCGCAGCTTCGACACCGAGGTTGCCGGCGTGCGGGTGCGCGCGCCGATGATGCGCATCCACACTGTTGCTGCCGGCGGCGGTTCGGTGCTGCATTTCGAGGCCGGCCGCTTCCGCGCCGGGCCCGATTCCGCCGGCGCCAATCCTGGCCCTGCCTGCTACCGCCGCGGCGGCCCGCTCACGGTTACCGACGCCAACGTCATGTTGGGCAAGCTGCAGCCCGATTTCTTCCCTGTCATCTTCGGCCCCGGCCAGGATCAGCCGCTCGATGACGGCGTCGTGCGCGAGACGTTTGCTGCGATGGCCAGCGAGATCGGCGACGGCCGCAGCCCCGAAGCCGTCGCCGAAGGCTTCGTCACCATCGCCGTCGAGAACATGGCCAACGCCATCAAGAAGATTTCGGTCCAGCGCGGCTACGACGTGACCGAATATTTGCTCAACTGTTTCGGCGGCGCCGGCGGCCAGCATGCATGCCTGGTGGCTGACGCGCTCGGCATGGAGGCGGTGCTGATCCATCCCTTTTCCGGCCTGCTGTCGGCCTATGGCATCGGCCTGTCCTCGGTCTTCGCCTCGCGACAGCAGGCACTGCTCAAGCCGCTGGCCGAGGACTCGCTCGATCAGATAGAGGCTCTGATCGCCAGCCTGGGTGCCGAGGTGTTGGCCGAGCTTGCCGGTCAGGCCATAGCCGAAGATGATGTCGCCATGCGGCCGATCCTGCACGTCCGCTACGACGGCACCGACACCGCCCTGCCGGTCGGTTTCGAGCACGGATCGATTGCTGGGGCGAAGGCCGCCTTCGAGGCCGCCCACAAGGCGCAGTTCGGTTTCATATATAAAGACAAGCCGACGGTGGTCGAAGCGGTGGTGCTCGAAGGTCGTGACGGCAGCGCCCGTGGGCTCTCTGAACAGGAAGCCTCGCTTGAGGAAAAACCGGCCAACGCGTCCGAGGTGAGAAAAGTCTTTACCGAGGGCGCCTGGCACGAGGCCGGCGTTTTCCGCCGCACCCAAATGAAGCCGGGCCACAAGGTCTCGGGTCCTGCTCTTATTATAGAGAGCCACCAGACGACAGTGGTCGAGCCGGGCTGGGCCGCCGAGATCACTGCCCGCAACCACGTGCTGATGCGACGCACGGAAAAAAAGATGCGCCGCGCCGCCATCGGCACCGCCGCTGATCCGGTCATGCTCGAGGTGTTCAACAACCTGTTCATGTCGATCGCCGAGCAGATGGGCGTGACGCTGCAGAACACCGCCTATTCGGTCAACATCAAGGAGC